>JAUIEW010000275.1 GCA_030429365.1 Phycisphaerae bacterium | reverse complement strand
GAATTCACCGTCATCGCAACTGGTGAAACCTTCAACGCATTCGTCACACTCATCGGGGATATTATTATTGTTGTTGTCGGGACTTGAGCCTCCGGCCACTTCCAACTGATCGTCAATACCGTTGCTGTTGCAATCCGGGGGGCCAACGGCTTCGCAGACGCCAATGTCGTCGAGGAACACACCTTCTTGAAACTGGTCGACTATGACAACGAATCGAATATCGATGATCATACCTAAAGCGGCAGGGGGGAGCGCCAGATCTTCAACGGTCGTGGCGGTATTGACGAGGCTAAATTCCCCTAGCTGTTCCCATGTCCCGCCACTTAGTCTCCAGTCTACCTGTAGGACGTCATCGATTTCAGCTGGCTGCGTGGGTTCGTTGCGCCCCTGCCACACAAATGAAACAGCCGGTTCTGTCAAGCTTGAGATGTCGATGTTCGATTGGGTCATGCTTGCCGGCGCAACGCCAGTGCCAATGATGTCGACGAAACTAAACTCGTTAAAGGACGTCAATAGAATCTCGGGGGAAATCGTCTCCACTTCCACCCAGCCGAATCCAATGGTGTTGCTGTCCTCTCGTTGGAAGTCGTCGAAGAACGCGCACTGCGCGGATGCTTTGCTCGTGTAACCCGCAAGGGCCAACACGGCGAGCAGCAAAGATGTTTGAATCGTGGTGGTTGATCGCTTGGTTGTCTGTCCGAACGTTGACATGATGATCTCTCTGTGCAAAACAGCGGTACGGCTCGATTTCCCTATATGCAGATAGCGGCGCGCCCCAGTGGGCCACACCGTTTCGATGCGCGATTCAGAATGCTGTACTCAGGACGCATTAACCCCAATGCTGTGCAAGATGGTACGCGTGAAGCGGTCCCGTTTCCACGGATTCGCCCGTATTGGCATGTGGTTCCGACTGCCCCCCAGCGCGGTCCCATAATGATCCCCCAGTTTCAGACATTATGGTCTGATGCCTGTGTACAGGCAAGGCGAAACGGAAAATCTCCAGCAGAAAAGTAACGTATTCATCGCTCCGATTCGGGGGCATTGGTTCCTGAATGCCAAGTGTGAATTCAATCGGGCCCAGGGTGCACTTCGATCCCGCGGCGGCAGCGGGGACTTGACCCGGTTTCGACCTGCATGCACCATCGTCGGATATGTACACGCGACGAAGTCTCGCCTATTACCGATTCGAACAATTCGCGGTCATGCTTGGGGTGGCGGTCGGTGTGGCCGTCCTCGCGGGCTCGATGATTGTCGGGGATTCGGTTCGCGGCAGCCTGCGCGAACAAGCACTCATCCGCTTGGGGCAGGTGGATGCGGCTGCGATGTCCGGACGGTTCTTTCGGACGGCGCTCGCGGCGGATTGTGCATCGAACGGCATCGACGGGTTGGTGGTTCCGGTCATCTCCGTTCGGGGCAGCGCCGTCCACGCGGACAGCGAGGCGCGGGTGAACCGGACATCGATCTGGGGCATCGATGAGCATTTTTGGAAGCTCGCAGACAAGGGAGATGGGGTCACGCCTGTTGGTCGTGACGTTGTGCTGAATGAATCGCTGGCGGCTGAGTTGGGGGCGTCGGTCGGTGACGCGGTGCTGCTGCGGTTGGGTAAGGCCTCGCCCATCGCGACCGACACGCTGCTTGGGCGTCGCGACGATGTCACCACCCGCATGCGGCTGACCGTCAAGGCGATCGTCGATGCCCACGGGCTTGCTGGCATTTCACTTCGACCGCAACAGCAGACGCCGCGCAATGCCTTCGTGTCGCGCGAATTGCTGGAACGACAACTAGAGCAGCCCGATCGAGCGAACGCGATCTTGGTCGGACAGCTGGCAACCGAGCCCTCGGCGTCATTGGCTGACGATGTTGCGAAGATCATGCAGCAGCAGTTGAAGTTGGCCGACGCCGGGCTGAGCACTCGCAACAATCCCGAACTTGCGTACGTGGCGATCGAATCGGATCAATTGCTCATCAACCCAGCCGTCGAGACGTTGGCCGAATCCGTGGCCGATGAACTTCAGGCGCCGCTGGAACCGGTAATGACCAACCTCGCCAACGCGATCCGCATCCGACGCGGCGACCAGCAAATCAGCATTCCCTATTCACCGGTCGCCGCGCTAGAGCGCGACAGCCCCACGTTGGCTGCAATGTCGTTTTCAAACGGCGCTCCTGGCGATTTCGGACCGGGCAAGATCATTCTCAATGATTGGGCAATGGAGGCGTTGGGGGCGTCGGTCGGCGAGCGCGTGGAGATTGACTATTACGATTTGCAGGACGACGGGGCGCTCGACGAACACACGGCTGACTTTGTTTTGGCAGCGAGCGTTTCGATGTCCGGCGCGGCGATCGATGGGGGACTGACGCCGAACTATCCGGGTATCACCGATGCGGCGAAAGTCTCCGACTGGGACCCACCGTTTCCCGTCGATCTCAAACGCGTCAAAGACCGTGACGAAGCGTATTGGGAACAATACCGTGCGGTCCCCAAGGCTTACATCGAGTTGAGCGACGGTGTGCGACTTTGGCACGATCCCAACAGCCCGCACGGCCGATACACGTCGCTGCGTCTTCGACCATCGCAGAGCACCGACATGGCAGCATTCGCCGCCAACACGCAGAAGGCAATGGTCGACAAGCTCGATCTGAACGTCGCCCGTCTTCAAGTGCTGCCCGTTCGCGACGAGGCGCTAAAGGCTGGCAAAGGCAGCACGGACTTCGGCATGCTGTTTATCTCGTTCAGTTTCTTCCTACTGGCATCGGCGATGATGCTCGTGCTACTGCTCTCGCGGTTAAACGTTGAACGGCGCAGTCGCGAGATCGGGCTGTTGGCCGCCGTCGGTTTTTCAGACAAGCAGATCCGCCGACACTTGATTGCTGAGGGGTTGGTGATCGCGATCATTGGCAGCGTGATAGGACTGGCGGGGGCGTACGGTTATTCGTGGTTGATGTTGGCCGGTTTGAAGTCGTGGTGGTCGGAAGCGGTCAATGCGCCGTTTCTGAATTTGCACTTCTCGTGGATTTCGCTGGTGGTCGGCGGTGTGTTGGGCGTCGTGGTTGCGTTGATGTCGATCGCAAGAGCCCAACGCGGTTGCCTGATGTTGTCGCCGTCGGCGCTACTGGGCGGCTCAACCGATCAATGCAGCCCGAAACGTCAAGCTTCTCTGCAGAGGCGATGGATTTACATGTCGATCGCCTGTTTGATCGTTGCGATCTCGACGGCAATTTTCGGCATGCGGCTCGACGGAATCGCCCAAGCCGGCGCGTTCTTCGGTTCGGGGTCGGCGACGTTGGCGGCGATGCTGGGCTTTTTCGCCGCGGGGCTGTACTCGACCAGAACGCTGAATGTCAACTCAAGTCGCGCATGGATTCAACTTGGCGTGCGCAATGCCGCCCGTCATCCCGGCAGGAGTTTGCTGACGAGCGGGCTCATCGCGTCCGGTGCGTTCTTGGTCCTGTCGTTGCAGGCGTTTCGACTCAATGTGGATTCGACATCGGCGGGTGGGGCGGGCGGTTTCAACCTGACGGCTGAGTCGGATGTGCCGCTTCCGTATTCGCTGGCGACGGCATCGGGACGTGCGTCGTTGGGTTTTGATTCGAGCGCGGGCGAACAACTTTCGAAATGTGAAATCCTTCCGTTCTTGCTCTTGCCCGGTGATGAAACGAGTTGCCAGAATCTTTACGTGCCTACCCAGCCGCGGATCATCGGTGCGCCGGATGCACTGATTGAACGCGGCGGATTTCAATTCAGCGCAGTGTCCGATGATCCGACAGTCGATGCCAAGAACCCATGGACCGCGCTGCGGGTGCAGTTTTCCGATGGGGCGATTCCCGTCATCGGCGACGAGGCGGTCGTCAAATGGCAGATGCATTCCGGGTTGGGCAAGGACATCGTGATCCAGGACGAAGGCGGACGCGAAACGACGTTGCGGTTTGTTGCATTGCTGAAGGGCAGCGTGCTTCAAAGCGAATTGGTCATCCATGCCGATGCGTTTCGCAAACGCTTCCCATCCAGAAGCGGCGGGGCGTTCTTTCTGATCGAGGCGCCGGGCGATCTGGCGAATGATGTCGAGTCCGATTTGGAACAGGGATTGGCTGGCTTTGGGTTCGATGTGCAGGAATCCGCCGTTCGCCTGCGCGAGTACTTCTCCGTCCAAAACACGTACCTGTCGACGTTTCAGACGCTCGGCGGAATGGGATTGGTGCTGGGGTCGTTTGGGCTGACAGCCGTCCTGCTTCGCAACGTTTGGGAGCGGCGACGCGAGTTGGCGTTGATGCGGGCGTTGGGCTTTACGGAAGCGCGGATTGGATCGAGCGTGCTGATTGAAAACGTGATGCTCGTCGCGGTCGGGATCGGGGCGGCGGTGGCGGCTGCTATTGTCGCGGTTGCGCCACAACTGGCCGAACGGGCGGATGCCGTGCCGTGGACCTCGCTGGTCTGGGTGCTCGTGGGCGTCGTCTTTGCCGGTGTGGTGACGGGTTTGGTAGCATTGTTGCCTACGCTGAGATCGCCGATGCTTGGAGCGTTGCGTAGCGAATAGGATGGAATCATCAAAGCCGTTTGATTCGTATGGAATCGTGTAGCCGCCTTGTTTGATGTCGGAGGTGCCCATATCCTCTTTCTCTCGACGTCTGATTTCTTTAGTCATGGGAGTCGTTCATGTTGAATTCAAGACAAATCGCAATCACCGCATTGACATCGGTATTTTTGTGTGCTGGCGAGTACGCCCGCGCGGATTGGACGAACTTCCGCGGCGCCGACTACAGCGGCATCAGCAGCGAGAAGGGATTCATCAAGGAATGGAAGGAACCGATTCCGCTGACTTGGGAGCGCGACATCGGTTCGGCATTTAGTTCGTTCGCTGTCGTCGGTGATCGGTTGTACACCTGCGGAACGAGTGAAGATCAGCAGACGCTCTATTGCCTGAATGCAAAGACTGGCGAAGTCATCTGGCTCAATCGGTTCGGTCCGGCATTTCGCGACAACTTTGGCGATGGCACGCGGGCGACACCGACCGTTGCCCACGGGAAGGTGTACGTTCAGGGGGCCAAGGGCAAGTTGATTTGCGTTGACGCCGAGACGGGCAAGGATGTCTGGAATCATCAATTCAACAATGTCCCGACCTGGGGCTATAGCGGTTCGGTGTTGGTGGAAGGCGACCTGGCGATTTCGTCTGCGGGCAATAGCGAAGGGGCGCTGATCGCGTTCGATCGGATCACGGGTGCCAAGAAGTGGCACACCGGTGACGACCCCGCCGGTTATTCGACGCCGTATCCATTTACCTTCAAAGAAAAGAGGTACATCGTCGGGTTCACGGGCGAGTCGGCGATCGTTGTCGAGGCCAAAACCGGGCGACTCGTCCTGCGCATTCCGTGGCAAACCAACTACAAAGTCAATGCAGCCGCCCCGATTTATCACGACGGGCATCTGTTCTTGACGTCGGGTTACGATACGGGGTGCGGTTTGTTCAAACTCGACGCAGACGGCAAGAACCTGGTGGCCACGGAAGTGTGGAAGAGCAAGGTGCTGATGAACAAGTTCCAATCGTGCATCTTGCACGAAGGCGACTTGTACAGTTGCGATCAAAAGGCGCTGGCGTGCGTGGACTTCAAGACGGGCAAGGAAAAATGGCGTGTCCGCAAGGTCAAGCACGGGACTTTGGTGCTCGCCGACGGACATCTCTTGCTGCTCACCCAGTCCGGCCGCCTTCAGATTGCCCCGGTGTCGCCGAAGGGCTTTGAACCGGTCACCGATGCTGAAATACTCTCGGGCAAGTGCTGGACCGTTTCGGTACTTGACGATGGAAAACTCTACGCCCGCAACATGACGCGGGTGGTGTGCATGGACCTGCAGAAAAAGGCTGCGAAGCAAATTGATTAAGGCATAAAGACGAAACCAACAAAGGATTGGTATCTACCCATGTTAAATGCAAGCGGCAGGATCGGCGTTTTGTGTATGTTGGCGGTAACGATGGTGTGTTGCGCCAGTCGAGCCAGAGGCGAAGAGCAAGCAGCGGTGATGCTTTCGCGAACCACCTCGCCGGGCGCGGTCCACTACGTGGAGATG
>JAUIEW010000014.1 GCA_030429365.1 Phycisphaerae bacterium | reverse complement strand
GAATATTTTGTACACGCCGGCCTGAGTGCGGACAACATTCTCCAAAACATCGACCGAAGGCGTATCTGCAATTGCGTCAAACAGCACCATCGTCTCATCCGATATTGACCACTGCTTTCCGCTATCGGCGAGCTTCACCGCTGCGCTTGTCGACATCGCCGCCTCCACGACTTCGTCTTCGTCGCCCGCACCTTCGGCAATCGACGCGATCCGCAGTGCGCCTACCGCCTCGTCCACCGCGCAACCCGTTGCCAGCGCGCCGTTGAATACCAGCCCGAAACCTCCTCCGACAGGCAAGAGTTCAAAGCGATTCTCCATGCCCAATGCCTGACCGACATGCGTTTTCTTGTCCAACAGCACAAACGGATCAACCATTCCGCCAACCAGCAATTCCTCTTCGTCAAGCCCCTTCCACTCGCAGCACAACGAAGCCGGCAGCAGAACATGGGGTGACATTTCGTCCGACATGATGAGGACGTTTCCGCTGGTGCGCACCGCGTCAGGCTGTTCCATCGAATCCGCACGGGCTTCTAAATCGCCACCGACGGGTTGAATGCTCTGAATCACGCGCTCCCACATCGGCTGATCTTCGTCGAGGTTGCCCGACGTCTTGACGATGGCCACCTTGGCGACCTTGTCACCGACGGGAAACATCATGTCCCATTGATAGCCTTCGATCCCCTGCATCTTGTACTGCGTTTGAAGCAAGGACTCGATCATGCCCGGACGAATGCCGGATTCGCCGCGCCGAACGATCGTCAGATTGATTGCTGCATTGCTCATCACCGGCGCTTTGAGAATGAAATTGCGGAGCTGCCCAACCATCGCGTCATTCGGAAACAATTCGATGGCCAGCATTTCCAAAACGCCGCCGCGCTTCTTGCCTTCAAAGAAATACATCCCGCGCTTTTGCTTCAGGTGCTCGGGGTATTCAAACGTCAACACGGCGTCGCGATGCGTATTCATATTCTGCACTCGACAAGGAATCGTTTATCGCCAAAGGTCCGGTAACTAAACTGTCAGCGCAATTGTAATTTGTTTTTGCACTCTTGTGCGATTGAAAACCAAACTGGGGATCGCTACACTTGCCCCCGGGTTGAGAGGAAAAGTAAGTCTGCTTTCTGTGTGATGCACGCGGAAGCGATCGTACTGACGAGAGAGCGGCGCCATCGCGCAGGCTCTTTTTTTGTTTATGGGCGGGGAAAGCTGTATTGAGGTAAGACGTTGGAGCATCGTCCGATAATAGCACACTCCACTTAGGTTCATACCATTACATACTAACCAAACGTCAAGCATTGCCCCGGAAATCACCGGGCAATGGCTGCTTGGAAATGCGCGTATTTCTCCGGCGCGATTCGGCGCCGGCATGCAAAATGGTCCCCTTTCTCTCGGAAGGGAAAAACGGTCGCCGGCCAACTCCGGTAAATAAAGGAATCTCTCAGATGAACAGGAAGTCTCTCGCAGTCGCTCTCTCACTCGCAGTCTTTGCTACCGGTAGCATCGCGCAAGCCGGTTTCGATTCGTTCGTCATCCGCAATGGTGCGAGCGGTTCACCGACGATTCAACCCAACAATGTTTACGTTCCCGGTGCCACCGAATTCGTCATCAGCCAGGGCGGAATGAAAGCCGCACTCGGTTCCAACGACATCAACGGCATCACCGTCGGCGACATCACCCAACTCACCATCACGCGTCACGACGACACCACCCGCTTCTCCAATGGATCAGGACCGGCTGTCGCGCCGTACTTCAACATGTGGGTGACCGATGGACTCGGCAACTTCGCCGTCATCGCCAACGAACCATCCAACCCCGCATTCCAACCGCTGTTCTCGGTCAATGGCGACGGCAGCAAGACCTATGACCTCGACTATGCAGACCTGGCCGACAAGACCGTGAAGGTCTATGAGACCCCCGGCTGGAACACCAACTCGTCATGGGTCCACAACCTTTTTGGCAATGACCCGCTGACCTTCAGCGACCTCGCATCGCTCGAAATCTCAGCCCCGTCAGCCGCCTACATCCAAAACGTCGCCAATGGCGTCGGCTCGGGTGCACCGGACGTGCTCGGTACCGAGGTGGCCTACGGTTTCAACTGGGTCTTCGGTGACACGCTCGCCAACTACGTGTCGGGCATGGAAGGTTACGTCGTCTCCGGATTCAACGTTGCACCCGAACCCGTCAGCCTCACGATGCTCGCGATCGGCGGCTTGATGGTGATCCGTCGCCGCAAGTAAGTAAAACCAATCCAACAAAAGAAACAAAGCGAGCCGCTTCAAGAACGAAGCGGCTCGTTTTTCATGCGCATAAATCTTCGCGTCAGCAAGGCAGGGTGGCCCACCTCTTCAGAGGTCGGGGAGGCGATGATCGCCGTCGCAATGTCCCCAAGGGTTCACCAGCCCGCCAGCCTTCGCGATAGAATCATCAACAAGCGACGGGTGACAGTGTTCGCCTACGAGATCATACCCGTTTCGCGAATTGAATCGTATCATCGGCTCCCCCATGTTTGAAAACATGGGCCACCCGCGCTTTCACTTTGTTATGTCTACAACGACTACCCCAACATCGTCTTGAAGATTGCCAGATGGCAGCCGAACCGAATCCACAAGTTGAACGGGCAATGACTCCCAAACGTGCGAATCGAGAACTGCGAGAATGTCGCTCCACAATGCGTACTTCCATAGCCCGTCGGTCGCCATCAACAACCGACCAGCTTTCAAATCGAAACGTATCGGGCTAAGGACAGCGTCGCCGCTACCAAGCAAAGGCTTACGTGACTGTTGAAGGGTCAAGTCGACTGATTCGTCGCCATCAAAGTGAACCGCCCTGGAGTCACCGACGCACGCACCAAAGCAAACGCCGTCCCTAACTTCAATCACGATGCATGTCGACTCTCCAGCATTTCCATCTCGCAGCATGGCATCGTCAAGTCGAGTCAGGGCCTCCATCCAATACACTTCGTCACGAGGCACATTGGCTGCAATCATGTTCTGAACAAACGCAACGCACTGTTCTGCCGCATGGCTTCCGCCAGCAATACCAGCTGCGCCGTCTGCAACGACGAATACATGGCCGTTTGGTGTTTGAGATACGAAGGTTCGATCAGCCCCTTGGGCGTTTGCAAAACTGACGATCGAATTGTGTCGTAGGCATCTCACCGCAAGCTCACCTAAGCGCGCAGAACCGCGGCTTGGCCCATTCGCACAATCTCGTCGCAACGATAAGCCAAATAGCTACGGCTGCATCCGCTGGAAACTACGAGATTCGATCGGCTACTTCGCACCCACCTGATTCTTAATCCATGCCGTGGAGACCGACTTGGGTCGGGTGATGGGCGTGCGCATGGCTCGGTTGATGACGAGTTGGGCCAGCATGCCCAGGGCACGCGAGACACCGAAGATCGCGGTGTAGAACCTTGGCTGGGTGACGCCGTATTGATAGAGCAGCACGCCGGACAGCGCATCGACGTTTGGATTGACGTTCTTGGCTTTGCCGTGTTCGGTGAGAACGTCCGGGACCACTTCGTACATCAGGTCGGCCAACTTAAAGAGCTCGGCATCGGGGCAAGCTTTCATCGCAAAGTCATGCAGCGCGGTGTAACGCGGATCCGTGTCGCGCAGAACCGCATGACCAAAACCGGGAATCACTCGGCCGGAATTGAGAACCTCCCACGCGTAATCGTGCAGTTCGTCTTTTGTCGGCAACTTGCCGAAGCGATCCATGATCCCAAGGTGGAATCGCAGACACTCCTGATTCGCAAGCCCGTGAAGCGGACCCGCAAGTCCGCAAAGACCTGCGGCTACTGAGTAGTACGGATCGGACAGCGCCGAACCCGCGGTGTGACACAAGTTGGCACTGACGTTCCCGCCTTCATGGTCGGCGTGGATCATCAAATACAAACGCGTCAGGTCGCCAAGCGTTCCGGTCGTATCGGGCACGCCCATCATGTGCGTGAGGTTGGCGCTCCAGTCGAGGTTCGGATCGCGATCGATCAAGTCGCCTAACTCGTAACGCGTGCGATAGACCGCGGCAGCGATGGTCGGCATCTTCGCGATCAGATCGAGCGAATCTTCCAGCGCCGGCTCCCAGTAGTCGTTCTTGGTCATGCCGTCGTTGTAGCGGGCGCGGAACTTTGACTTATCCTCCAACGCGAGGATCGCCATCGTCAAGACAGCCATCGGATGGCTGGTTGTCGGTTGCGCTTTGATGGTGTCGAACACATACCCCGGCACATCAGCACGGGATGCGAGTTCGGATTGAAGATCTTTCGATTGCGACTCGTTCGGTTCATCGCCAGTCAGCAGCAGGAAGAAGGTCTGCTCGGGGCTGAGGTGGGTCAATTCGGAGAGCGGTCGGCCACGCAGGATCAGGCCCTTTTCGGGCGAGACGATCGACGTGTCACAGACCATGCATTTGAGGCCACGCATACCGCCGTACGCCTGGGCCACGGTCGATTCACCGATGACCTTGTCGCCGTGTTCGGCCACCAACCGGTCGACATCCTCGCGAAGATTTGCGATCTTGCTTTTGAATGCATCCCGAAGTGAAGCCATATTCCCACCACCTTATTCTGAGGCACGAAACCATTGCGGCGTGACGTGCCAATCACCCAAACCCCGGACTCCAAACGTCTGAAAAGTTGTCCGAAAAGTGGGACCGCGCTCAGCAATTTGAGCAGCATGCCGCAAACTGAATTGAACCGCTAAAACAGGCCCGGATGCTAGCAGAACCCGGCGAAAACGCAACCAAAGCGGCGTTGGCAACCCTGTTATCCCCCATTTGACCGCGACTCCCTGTGGGCGTTCCTGTGCGTCTTACCATTCTCCGCCCCAGGTCGATGCGCCGCTTTGGGGAACGCGAACGTCAGGTGCGTCTTCCTCCCGATCGACAATCGTTGGCCCGGACTCGATCGCCTTGCGCAGCGCGTCAATTGCGGCTGACATTGATCGCCCGGACGCGGACAGGCCCGGGAACTTCTTCGCGGTCGCGGTGAATGCGACCTCGTCCGGAACTACCACCACCTGTATCGCTGAACCAGCCAACTCAAGGATCTCGACGCTGGGCCGACTCGGACGGCGAGCCAACTGTCGGGCCCGTGCATGGATTGCATCCAGATTAAACACCATCATCGCCGCCCCCTGCTCGATCGTCGCTTGCGACTTCGCCGGGTCGGGCCCGCAGTATGCGACGGCATCGGCATCCGCCACCAGCCGCACGTCCGTCAGACCGCCACCGTCGCGCTCCACCAACCGGACAGCCGACACGACGGCATCAGCCAGGTCCAACGTGCCGCCAAGTCGCCTGACGGCTTGCACCAGCAGCACGTAAACGAGATCGCCCTCGGCATACATCCGCCGCGTCCCCGAACCGCGGGCCGGCACCAGCGAGGGCGCAACGATCCCCAGCCGATCCCAATGCCCCAACTGCCGCACGGAAACACCGACCCGCCGGGCAACAGTGGCTGTATCCAATCCCTCAAGCATCGCCATGCCCACTATGTCGTCATTGCCTCTTAAACGACATCAATGTTTTTTAAACGCTTCGCTACGACAACACTTACAGCTATTTCGTTGCAAGCACTTTGATAGCATTGCTTTACGGTGGATTCTGGTGCTTTCCGAGGGCGACTTGTTTTCCTCTGGATTCCCGCCTGCGCGGGAATGACGGCCCGGTCGGGCATATGGCAGACCTTGAGCCGTTGCCCCGTGGCAGGGGTTTCGGCATTGGCCTGATCGTTCTGACTTGAAAAAGGGGTTGGGCGCGGTTTCCCGCGCCCGAAAGGCTGGGCTTAGGCGCCGTAGTCGTTGATCTCGTTGATCATCTGACGGAGGCGGCCCGCACTCTTCTTGTCGTAGCTGAAGACCAATCGCGGCAGGTCGGCAAACTCGCCGGCTTCCTCGGGTAAGGCCGCATCAACCTGACGAATATCCCCGCCATTGAGCAGGCTCTCATAGTCGTCGTTGAGCTTGTCGAGCATCTCTGCCGGCAATGGGCTCTTCATGCGAATGACGAACTCCTCATTGACGAATCGCGACGAATGGTAGCGGCGATAGAAGTGCAGGATCTCATCGACGGCTTCCTGAGCGTCGTCGGTAATCGAAAACAGCGACATATCATCCTGGCCAATCATGCCCGTGCGCAAAAGCTCCGACTGCACATAGGTGCGCCAGTGCTGCCAATAGGTTCCGCCTGGCTCATCCACCAGAATCACGGGCACCGGCACCGACTTACCCGTCTGGATCAACGTCAACGATTCAAAACCTTCGTCCTGCGTTCCAAACCCACCGGGGAACAGGATGATGGCCTCGGCTTCCTTAAGGAACATCAGCTTTCGCGTGAAGAAATACTTGAAGTTGACGCACTTCGGGTCGCCTTCGATGATCGCGTTGGTGCTTTGTTCAAAGGGTAAACTGATCGCCACGCCGAAACTGGCTTCACGGGTCGCGCCATGGTGACCGGCCCGCATGATGCCGTCGCCCGCACCGGTGATGACCATCCAACCCTGCTGCTGAATCAACTGGGCGAACTTCACGCATTGCAAATACTGCGGGTGATCTTCACGCGTACGAGCCGACCCGAAAATCGTGCACTTTTGAATGTGTTCGTAGGGTGCAAAAACCTTGTAAGCGTAGCGGAGTTCTTTGACGGCTTGGTTCAAGACCTTGACGTCGCCGCGGCTGGCATTGTCCTGCGACAGACGGCAGATGGTGACCATCATCTCGGCGAGCAGGTCTTGGTTTTCTCCGGGGGCGAATTCATCGAGGAACGTGCGGATGGCATCTCCGCGGGCTTGACGACGTGCGACTTGGTCTGGCGATTGAGCATGCTGCATGGTGTTACTTCCTTCTTTCATTACTTTCCATTCTTTCTAATCTATTCTTATACATTTGTTTGATCACTAGTTGATACCTGTCTCAGGCCCCGGGAGTGCTTGCCGACTAGAAACGCAGTGGTGAGCCGAATGGGACTTGGCGAGGAGTGGCGGTATCATAACCAGATTCGCGGTCGGCTGCCACAACGGTGTTTTGCGTACCAAACCCGCACACCGGCAGCCGAAAAACGGGCCCATCGAGGCACTTCAGACGAGGATCAAGCGATGAATAAGGTCTACTATGCCGGAAAGCACCTCTATTTTCGCGCCATCGAAATCGAAGACGCCCCCATCATTGCCGCGTGGCGAAACGATCCGGAGAGTTGGCGCACGCTCGGGCAAATGAATCCGCTGAATCGGATTCGTGAAGACGAGTACATCAGCGCACTATACAAACCCGACGGCGACATCGTACTCGGCATCAACCTGTTCGACGGCGACCGCTTCATCGGCATGTGCGGACTTCACCGCATCGATGCGATCGCCCACAGCGCCACTTTCGGCATCCTGATCGGCGGCGAGCAGGATCGCGGCCACGGACACGGCATCGAAGCCACGCGGCTAATGGTGCAATACGGCTTCGAAGAACTGAACCTCAACCGCATCGAACTATGCGTCTTCGCCGACCACCCCAAGGGCTTCCACGTCTACACCCAAGCCGGTTTCGTCAAAGAAGGCGTGATGCGCGACGCGTACTTTCGCAACGGCGAATACCACGACGCCATCCACATGGCCATCCTGCGCAAAGAATGGTCGGCTGAATAGCGAATTCGTAAACGGTACACGCGCCGCGCGTTATTCGTTGACGCGGCCCCTCTCGCCGCGCTTCTGTACAGGATCGATTTTGTTGAGAATGCGCCGGCGAAGCTTCGTGATGGGGCGCGTGAGGTATCCGTGCGCGCGAACGTAGAATGGTTTGTGGTACGACGCCTTCAAGTCGTCTTCGCTCATCAGATCGGGGCGCGTGCGGCGCTGCAGCTTGCGAATGTGATACCAGTCGGACTGCTGCAATCGTTTGCGCAGCAAGCGCATCGGAAACAGTTCACCGCCCAACCACTTGGATAGTCGCCAGGAAATTTGAAAGTCGATCAGATAAGGTTGGCCAT
The DNA here is from genome assembly GCA_030429365.1 of Phycisphaerae bacterium. Classification (GTDB taxonomy): domain Bacteria; phylum Planctomycetota; class Phycisphaerae; order UBA1845; family UBA1845; genus UBA1845. Next base: position 32,210 of record JAUIEW010000014.1, on the reverse strand, counting down.
CATCCCCGACGATGACGTTTTCGCATTTTTCGAGATCGACGTAGGCCATCCCGCGCTCGTGAATCGCTGCAATCGCCTCGCGCAACTTGTCGAAAAAGTCATCGGGAACGCGCTCGCCCTTGCGCAGCGGATGCCCTTCGATGTACGCGTGGGCGAGTCCGTGCTTACCGACGCGGCCCAGGAATTTCGGTACAGCAGGCAAATCATCGAGCGCTTCGTAGCAACCGGATTCATGACCCGCGTGCCATCGCCCGATCCACCCGAGCGGTACGAACCAAAACCAGGCCTTGCGGCCGATCTTGATCACGATCTTGCCATTATCACCGACGTAGCGTGCGGTTGCCGCGAAGAAATCGTGCTTGAAAACCTTGTCGAGTCGATACTCACCCGATTCGAGCGCAACGCTAGCCGGCATATCGCTGCGTCCCAACGCCAGCAGACATGCCGGCGTTTTCTTGCCATCGGTTTTCGTAGTAGCGGTTTTCTTACTCGACACGACGATGTTCCCCGTGAAACGGAACCGATCAAACACCCTGCGCCGCAAGTCTAGTTCAGAAAGCGTTCAATTCAAATGAACGGGGCAAGGCTGACGCAGGTTTGGGCGCGATTTCGTCGCGAACAACCCTCCCGTCAATCAAGGCAAAGCACGCCCGAACCGATGAAATTATCGGGCAGAATCGGTTTGCGCACAGTCAACGTGACCATCACGCAAACTCCAGAACCCGGAGACCAGACATGCGGTTGACCATCGTCATCCCGGCACTGAACGAAGAGCAGGCCATCGCCTCGATCATCGAGCGCACGTTGGCTGCCCGCGAACACATCGTCAGCCATTCACCTGTCACCGGCGTCGACGTCGTGGTGGTCAGCGACGGTTCGACCGATGGCACCGTCGATATCGCCCGGGGCTACGAAGACATCACGCTGATCGTGTTCGAAAAGAACCAGGGTTACGGCGCTGCGATCAAACGCGGGTTCTCCGTCAACCAATCCGAACTCGTCGGGTTCCTCGATGCGGACGGCACCTGCGACCCGCGCTTCTTCGCCGAACTCTGCAGCGACCTTTGCAATCAAAACGCCGCGATCGCGCTCGGTTCGCGTCTTGGCCCGAATTCTGAAATGCCGCCGATCCGCCGTCTGGGCAACCGCATCTACGCGACGATCCTCAGTGTCCTCACCAACCGCATCGTGCACGACACAGCCAGCGGCATGCGCGTCATCCGCCGCGAAGCACTCGACGAACTTTATCCCCTTCCGGACGGTCTGAACTTCACCCCTGCGATGAGCGCCCGAGCCCTTCTGGATGAGCGCCTGCCGATCGTCGAAAGGCCCATGTCATACAAGGAGCGCGTCGGCGAATCGAAACTCAGCGTGGTGCGCGACGGCGTGCGCTTCCTGCAGACGATCATCGACATGACTCTCTTCGTGAAACCGGCGCGGGTGTTTCTTTCGATCGCGATTCTGTGCGGACTGATCACCGTGTTCTTCGCAGCCCACCCCATCGAAATGTGGCTGACGCAGCGACGCCTTGAAGAATCGATGATCTATCGCCTGCTGTTCTGCTCGTTTCTCGGTTCGCTTGGCGTGCTGAGTTTGTCCGCATTGATCATCGCCCAGACATTGCGCTCGTTGGAACGCAATCGGCCCGACGATGATTCGCTGGTTGCGCGCGGACTGCGCGGGTTGTTTTCGAAGACCGGACTCACCGCAATATGTGCGATCACAACGCCGGTGATCCTTTGGCTCGTCGGACCGGGCATTGTCTCGTGGGTGGCTGAGCGGCAGGTTTACATTCACTGGTCGCGCGTGGTGTTAGCCGGCTTGCTGACGTTTACGCTGTGTCAGTTGATCACAACGAAGGTCGTCGTCGGGTTGGTGCGGATTCACATCGCTCGGCTACGGTTTGTCACGAGGCAATCGCGCGTCGAGCAACAAACCCGAGCGCGCCGTCCGCTGCCGATCCCGAAGAAACCCATCCCCGACCTGTCGCGCGATGTCGTCCTGACGTAGGGTGGGCCGTGCCCACCATGTCTTTGATATGCGAACTGCGGTGGGCACGGCCCACCCTACGCGCTACTTCTTGAACCACTCGCGCAGTCTTACAAGTCCCTCTTCCGTCGGAACCTTCGGCTGATAGCGCAATTCATTGCGAGCCGCATCGATGTTGAAGTAATGCGTCGTCGACATCTGCTCGACCACAAACCGCGTCAATCGCGGTTCGCCCTTTAGTCGCAGAACCTTGTGAGCGCATTCCATTGCGCCAGCCGCCGTCATGGCGACACCGCGCGGAATTCGTTTCGTCAGTTTGGGCAGACCGGCCGCTTCCAAGATCCCATTGATGATGTCCCACAGTTTGACGGGCTCACCCTGGCTGATGAAGTATGCCCGCCCACCGACCGCATCGCCTTGGGTCATCGCGTCGAACGCACAAAGATGGGCGTCGGCTGCATTGTCGATGTAGGTCACGTCAACCAACTGCGAACCGTCACCGATGATCCGCAGCTTGCCCGACCGCCCTTGCGCGACGACGCGCGGAACGATGTGATTGTCACCGGGTCCCCAGACCAGGTGGGGCCGCAGCGCGACTGTTCGCAGCGCTCGATCATTCGCATTCAGCACCAACTGCTCAGCCAGCGCTTTGGTCGCGCTGTAATGCGAGGCGAAACGCTTCGGATAACCCACCGATTCATCGATGCCGGTTTGATCGTCACCGCCAAAAATCACGCTCGGCGAACTCGTAAACACCAACCGCCCGACGCCATGTTGGCGACAACCGGCGATGACATTCTCCGTACCGATGACGTTCGGCTCATAGAAATCAACGTACCGCCCCCAAGCCCCAGCCCGAGCGGCGACATGAAAAACAACATCGCATCCGTGACACGCTGCAAGCACCGTCCGCCGATCGCGAAGGTCCCCCTGCACCACCTGCACACCGAGCGTTGCCAGTTCGGGATAAGCACCGCGGGCAAGCGTCCGCACGCGCATCCCCCGCGCGATGAGCCGTTCGACAATCGATCGGCCCACAAACCCTCCGCCGCCAGTGACCAGCGCTGTCTGCCCAGAATATGAGTGGTCGTTGTTTTCCATCGTCGAAAGGGAGTCTACTGCAATTGGCGAGACGCCCACAAGGCGAGGGCCTCGCGGTTGATCTTGGCGTTGTGGCGCACATCGACTGGAAACTGCGGATGATACAACACCGTCCGAATGCCCGCTGTTTTCGCGTTTTTCGCGCCGATCGCCAACAGCTCGGCTTTCAGCGATTCGCTGTCCAACGTTGCATCGATTGCGACTTCGACACAAAGGACAGGTTTTTGATTGGGCGCATCCCCCACACCCACCAGCGCAGTGCGAGCCACCTGCGGATGCGTGTTGAAGACGGCTTCACAAGGTATCGTATAAAGCGTGCCCGAAGCTGTCTGCACGCGATGGGCTTTACGCCCGCAGAACCAAAGTCGCCCCGCGTCATCGAGGTAACCGACATCCCCCATGCGGTGCCACACCGTGTCACCCTCCGCGATCTTCGCCAGTCGAGTCGCTTCTGGTTTTCTAAAATACGACTTGGTCACCACGGGGCCGCGCACGCAAATCTCGCCGATTTCGCCCGGGCCCAACTCTTTGCACTGCGACCAGTCTTCAATCGATTCGTCGGAAATTTCAATGATGCGAAGTTCCATCCCCGGCAGCACGCGACCGACGCAAATGCCCGCGCCCTGTTCGGTTGCGGCAGCCGTCTCGGCGATGACCTCGCGCGATTCGATCGAAGCCACCGGCAGCGATTCCGTCGCACCGTAGGGCGTGAAGATGTCGGCATCGTCGCTGACGATCTTGCGAAGTCGCGCAAGAAGCGAAGGCGGTATCGGCGCACCAGCCGTCAGCACCCGTCGTAGCGTCGGCAGTGTAACCTTTCGATATTCGCAGTGGGCGACAACCCGCGCCAACAGCGCTGGCGAGCCGAAAATCTGCGTGGCATCGTGATCGCGAATCGCCGAAACAATCCGCTCGGGATTCACGTGCCCCGGCATCGACGGATTCATATCGGGAATGATCGCCGTCATCCCCAACGCCACATCAAAGAGCGCAAACAGCGGAAACGTAGCCACATCCGTATCATGCTCGCCACATTTGAAATGAGAAGCCAGGTAGCGCACCTGGGCCGCGAACATGCCGTGTTCGTACGCGACGCCCTTCGCCGGTCCGGTACTTCCGCTCGTAAACAGAATCGCAGCGAGATCATTTGCCCCTACATCTGCCGTCTCAAACGATCGGCTGTCTTGCGCACGCACGTCTTTAAGATTCGCTCCGCCCCAAAACAATCGCCGTCCGACGGTGACACACTTACGCACGCTGCGAAACGATCTTGCAAACATCACCCGCGCGACATGGGCAAGCGGAATCCCGACAAACGCCTCGGCTTCGATCTCTTCGAGACACTGAATCAACTTCTTTCGCCCCATCCCAGGATCGATTAAGACGGGAACCGCACCGATTTTGAACAAGGCAAACGTCAGCACAAAAAATGCAATCCCCGGTTTGACCATCAGGATGGTGCGCATCCCGCGATCAATCCCATATTCGCTTAAACCCCGCGCAAAGCGATCGACTTCGTCATTCAATTCGCGAAAGGAAATCACCGACTGCCCACGCCAACCGGCGACTGCGCTGGCGTCAGATGGTCGCGAAGATGGCGGACGTTGAACGATGATGGCCGGTTTATCGGGAAGTCGAAGAGCCGCGGCTTGTAGGATGTCGGCGACATTGACCAAGGCGCCGGCGGCAGACTCCAGATCATACTGAGCCGTTTGTGCCATTAGATGGCACTCTCTGCCAGCGCCGGCTTAATGCCATGGATCGGATGGCTGTCGAGAAATGCGCGGACAAGCGCGGTGATCTGATCGCCATCGTCTTCCAAACAGTAGTGTCCCGCACTGGGGAACGTGTGGATTTCCGCTTCGGGACAGCGACGGCGCCACTCGGCGAGGAAATCCAGGTCGAACACGAAATCCTGCTCCCCCCAGCAGATCAGCTTGGGGATGTTGGCAAGGTCCTTCAAATGATCGCCAACCCACTTGGCATCCTCGTAGCTCGGATCGCCAGCGCGCATCGGAATGTCTTGGACAAAACGCCGCACCGCGATCCGGTTTGACCAGGAATCGTAGGGGGCTTTATAACCCGCACTCACCGACGGCGAGAGCCCGCGGGCCGACGCCATCACGTTCGCACCGATCGTGAAGAGGTTCATCCCCTGAAGCAGCAAAGCGGCCATCGGACTGACGTTTCGCACCAACCAAAGCGATGGCGGCAGCGGCTTGCCTTCGGGCAACATGAAAGCAGCCGTATTCATGAAAACGAGACGCCGCACCCGTTCGGGACGACGAAGAGCCGCTCCCATGCCGATCATCCCACCCCAATCGTGCATGACAAGCGTGAGGTTGCGGGTCAGTTCGAGGCTGTCGAGAAACGATTCGAGGTCCTCGATGCGGTTCTTGAGCGTGTAGTCGTAATCATGGGACGACGGTTTGTCTGAAAGCCCACACCCGATGTGATCAACGGCAATCACGCGGAATCGTTTGCGAAGATCGCGGACGAGGTTTCGAAAGTAGAATGACCACGTCGGGTTGCCGTGGACGCAGACGATCGGTTCGCCCGCGCCCTCGTCAATGTAGTGATACCGATACCCGCCGATGGTCGCCCAGCGGCTTTTGAATGGATAGTGCTGTCGCCAGCACGCTTCATCCGCCTTCATATCTTCCAATCGCACGCCAGTAGAATTGAGCGCCTATTCAAGATTCACGTCGACCTGATAACCGCCGTTGGTGAATCGATAGATCAACGTGATTTCGTCGTCGCAGTCGAACACAAACCCGCGCTGCAGGAGTCGCGGCTCACCCGTACCGAGAAGCTGCCCCGTTTCGACATCGAGGAATCGCCCACCGTCCGTACCAATGACCAGTCCATCGACGCAATCGATCAGCGCCGTATCGCTGCCAGCCGGCTGAATTAAACCAGTGGCGGCCAACCCGATTCTCTCGGTGAATAAATTCGAAGGGACGAACAAACTCGCTGGCGTCGCGTCGGGCCCGTTGGTTCCTAGGAAGATCTGCGCTTCCAACGCGGACGAGGTCAGGTTAAGCAGACGCAGTTCCACGGTGTCGGCGATGGGCGTGGGATTATCCTGATCCGAACCGTCGTCTCCGCCATCGTTGGGGTCCGGCTGAAACGCAACATCGCAAGCAGCCGACGAAATAGTCAGCAATGCCAGGAAAAGCACGAAGCACGTGTGTCCACAAGATGTCTTAAACCATTGGTGAAGTTTCATAAATCCCTCGTCCTTTCCACCAGCAACCAGAAACAAGCGCGCCTGCGACGAATCCGTTCATCGACAAGGATGCGACCTGCCGGACAGTCGCCATCCCCGCGGGCTGGCAACTACGGTGCAAAGTTTAGACGTTGACCAAATTTCAAACAACTCAAGACGTCTTTACGCTGCCACTGGAATCAATCGGACAGCACTCAAGCACGCATTCTGCCACCCCAGCTCACATTGACCTGATGACAGCTTGGGCGATATACTCCGCCCATTGCTCAAAGTTGGATGTAGCACGATTTTGGGCGTTTTACCCACCGCCGGACCAGCCGACTTGCAGGCGCAAACGCGCCGTTTTGAGGTTCTCGCGACTTTTAGGGTTGCGGGAATTCGGCTTGTCTACCGAAGGGCCTGCGACACGACGGCGGCATTTCGAATGTGGCAATTCAGGAGTGACTGTTTGTCCGATCACGCATTGGGACAAGACGAATCGTTACTAATCCGGGCAGCTCGAGACTTCTCGCGCGCCGAGCTGCTCGATCGTGATCGGCAATGGGACCGCGGTGTCGGCTGCGTGACCGACGTCCTCCCCCAACTTTCCGAAATGGGATTGCTCGCATTGATGACGCCCGAAGAAGTCGACGGGCTCGGGTGCAGCTATCGCACGTACTCAGCGATCCTTCAGGAAATCGCCTACGCTTCGCCATCGACGGCCGTCACCATCAGCGTGCACAACATGGTTGGCTTGGTCGTCGATCGATTCGCCGATCCGAGTCTGCGGCGTAGTTGGCTTGAACTTTGGGGCGATGCCAAGAACTTCGGCGCATTCGCCATCAGCGAAGCCAATGCCGGCAGCGATCCCGGCGCATCGCTAACCAAAGCCGGCCGCAACGGCGACAACTTCATCCTGTCCGGCGAAAAAATGTGGATCACCAACGGGCTTACCGCTCGATGGTTCGTCACCTTGGCCCGCACGCTTCCCGGCGTGGGAAAATCCGGTCTGAGCCTGTTGATGGTGGACGGCGAATCAAAGGGCATCGATCGAGCCCCTATCCATGGCAAGATGGGCATCCGCGGAAGTGAGACGGCCGTCATCGCGTTTGATGGCGTCGTAGTCCCAGCCACCCATCTGCTCGGCGAAGAAGGGGCTGGTTTGTCAGCCAGTCTTGCGGCGCTCGATGGCGGGCGCATCGGCATCGCCGCCCAAGCCGCAGGCATCGCCCGCGCGTGCCTCGACGAAATGATCAGTTACGCCCATGAACGCGAACAGTTCGGCACCAAGATCGCCGGCTTCCCTGCGATTCAACAGATGATCGCCGACAGTCACGTCGAGTTGGCAGCCGCCAAGGAATTGATCGACTTCGCCGCGTGGTCCAAGGACATGGGTCGCGACGACCGGTCGGCCAGCTCCAAAGCAAAGCTCTACGCCACCGAAGCCGCAAACCGCATCGCCTACCGCGCGGTGCAACTGCACGGCGGGATGGGCTACGTCAATGAATGCCGCGTCGAACAGCTTTTCAGGGATGCGCGCATCACGACCATCTACGAAGGAACGAGCGAAATCCAGCGCGTCGTCATCGCGCGCGAACTGCTCAAGAACATTTGAAATAATCGTCAGCGAAAACCGTGTGGCCACCGCCACTGCACCGCGACAGATTGCGAAATGAATCATGAATTTTGAACTACCCGAAGACTTGAAGATGCTGCGCGACATGGCCCGCAAGTTCGCAGCCGAAGAAATCGCCCCGAACGCGCGCGAATGGGATCGCGAAGGCGTTATCCCGCAAGCCACGATCGACAAGCTGGCCGGCTTGGGCTTCATGGGAGTGCTCGTTCCTGAAGAACTCGGAGGAGCCGGCGCGACCTATCTCGGCATGACTGTGGTCATGGAAGAAATCGCCAGGCAGTGCGGCGGAACGGCGCTCATGCTCGCCGCCCACAACGGGTTATGCGTGGGGCACATCCTCCTCGCAGGGAACGATGCGCAAAAGAAAAAGTACCTGCCTGATTTGGCGACGGGCAAAAAAATCGGCGCATGGGCGCTCACCGAACCGGGCAGCGGAAGCGATGCAGCCGCTTTGACCACGACGGCAGTCCGCGACGGCGACGAATGGGTCATCAACGGCGCGAAGAACTTCATCACCAACGGTGTTCGGGCAGGGACGTTCGTCGTGATGGCCCGCACCGACCCCGACGCGCCCAAGACCAAAGGCATCAGCGCGTTCATCATCGAGCGGGGCACGCCCGGTCTGGAGATTGGCCCGAAGGAAGACAAGATGGGCATGCGGGCGAGCGATACCGTCCCGCTCGTCTTCGAGAACTGTCGCGTACCTGCAGAGAACATGGTTGGCGAACTCAATGCCGGCTTCAAAGATACGCTCATGGTGCTGGAGCGCGGGCGTATCACCATCGCGGCGCTTTCCGTCGGGTTGGCCCGCGGTGGGTTGGAAGAATCGCTGCGATACGCCGGCGAGCGCGAGCAATTCGGCAAACCGCTCAACCGCCATCAGGCCATCCAGTTCATGCTGGCGGACATGGCCATGGAGATTGATGCCGCCCGCCTACTGGTGCGAAAAGCCGCGGTCCTCAAGGACGAAGGCAAAGACGCCCTGCTCGAAGCATCGACCGCGAAACTCTTCGCCAGCGAGATGGCCACCCGCGCCTGCCTCGACGCGATTCAGATTCACGGTGGGTATGGCTACCTTAAAGATGTACCGGTCGAACGCCTGCTGCGTGATGCAAAACTTTGCGAAATCGGTGAAGGCTCCAGCCAGATTCAGCGACTCGTGATCGCGCGAACATTACTCGATTTACCCGGGGCATAACGTTACACCTCTGCCCGTGGAGCAACCTTCATGGATTTTGATTTCAGCGAAGATCATCGGATGCTGCGCGACACCGTTCGCGAGTTTGCCCGCGCGCAGGTCGCACCAGGGGCAGCTGCCCGCGACCAGGCGCACAAGATCGAACCCGAACTCATCGCCCAGATGGCTGAGATGGGATTCTTCGGTATCTGCATCCCGCAGGAATTCGGCGGCTCGGGGATGGACTGCGTCGCTTCGACCATCGTTGTTGAAGAAATTTCGAAAGCGTGCGCAGGGACCGGCGTGTTTCTCAGCGCCCACAACTCGCTCTGCGTCGATCCGATCCTCGGCTTCGGTACGCAGGCGCAAAAAGAAAAATACCTGCCCGGACTCGCCAGCGGAAAAACCATCGGGTGCTTCTCGCTCACCGAACCGGGCAGCGGCAGTGATGCGGGGGCGGCTCGATGCATGGCCGTCGAACAAGGCGACGCCTGGATCGTCAACGGCAGCAAGATTTTCGTCACCAACGGCGCAGAAGCCGGCATCGTCGTGCTCTTCGCCGTCACCGATCCCGACGACCTGCGACACCGCATGAGCGCCTTTATCGTCGAACAACCGACCGATGGTTTGTCGATCGCCAAACTCGAACACAAAATGGGAATCCGTTGCACTTCGACGGCTGAGTTCCTCTTTGAAAACTGCGCCGTCCCCAATGCCAACATGATCGACAATCGCGGCGACGGTCTGCGGGTGGCACTGACCACGCTCGACGGTGGGCGCATCGGCGTCGCGGCTCAGGGCTTGGGGATCGCCGAAGCCTGCCTCGATGCCGCGATCGACTACGCCCGTCAGCGCGAACAATTCAAACGACCGATCGGCGCATTCCCCGCGATTCAAGAGAAAATCGCCGACATCGCCGTCAGCGTTGCAGCCAGCCGCATGCTGGTGTACCGCGCCGCTTGGCTGAAGGATCAACACCGTCCATACGCTTACGAAGCCGCCCAGGCCAAACTCTTCGCGGCCGAAGCGTGCAACCGGGCAGCGAGTGCAGCCGTCCAGGTGTATGGCGGTTACGGTTTCTGCGACGACTATCCCGTCGAGCGTCTGTATCGCGACGCAAAAATTACGGAGCTTTATGAAGGGACCAGCGAAATCCACCGGTTGGTGATCGCCCGTGGATTGCTCGACCCTGCTGAAAACGTATGGGAAACAAATCGATGAGTGCAATTGACAAGAGCAAACCGGTCGGCGTGGTGGGCGCGGGCGCGATGGGACGCGGCATCGTCCAGGTCTTCGCCCAAAGCGGATTCGACGTTTTGGTCCACGATGCCAACGCTGCAGCCATCGACTCGGCGATCGCGACGATCGAAAAACTGCTTGAGCGCAGCGTCAGCAAAGAGCGCATCACCGCCGACGAAAAAGACGCGGCGCTAAAACGCATCACACCGGTTAGTGAACTGTCGGCGTTCAAACCTGTGCAGCTGTTTGTCGAAGCCGCCAGCGAGCGACCGGACATCAAAAAGAGCATCTTCAAAGGGGTCGACGACCTGTTGGCTGACGACGCCATCCGCGCGAGCAACACCAGCAGTATCAGCATCACCGAGTTAGCCGCGGTCACGAAGAATCCATCGCTCTTTATCGGCATGCACTTTTTCAACCCGGTCCCGGTGATGAAACTTGTCGAGATCGTGATGGGCTTGGAAACGAGCGACGCGACCTACGACAACGTTCACGCGCTCGCAGAAGCCGTCGGCAAAACGCCGCTTCGGGCCAACGATCATCCTGGTTTCGTGTCGAACCGAATCCTGATGCCTATGATCAATGAAGCGATTCTGTGTTTGCAGGATGGCGTGGCCACCCCGGAAGCGATCGACGGCATCATGAAGCTGGGGATGGCCCACCCGATGGGCCCGCTGCGGCTGGCGGATCTGATCGGCTTGGACGTATGCTATGATATCTTAAACGTCCTGCACCGCGACCTGGGCGAAGACAAGTACCGCCCCGCGCCGCTGCTTCGCAAGATGGTGCTCGCCGGTCGATTGGGCAACAAAACCAAACGCGGTTTCTACGAATACGAGTAAGTTGAAAACATGAGCGAAACGACACTCGATCTAACCATCAACAAAGACGTGGCTGAGGCGACGTTCAAAACCGACGGCGGCTTAAACGTACTAAGCAGCAGCGTCATCGATCGTATCGCCGAAGTGGCGCATGAAGTGAAGTCCGCGCCGAACGTGCGCTACTTCATCCTCGGCGCGGAAGGCAAAGTGTTCGTCGCCGGCGCAAACATCAAGGAGCTTTCCAACCTCGATGCAGCCGGCGCCGCAGAACTTTCCAATCGCGGCAACAAAGCGTTCGACGCCATCGCCGATTTGCCCTGCATCACGATCGCTCGATTGCACGGTGCAGCCCTCGGGGGCGGGTTGGAAGTGGCGATGGCCTGCGACTTTTTAGCCGCGGTCGGTTCGGCGAAACTGGGCCTGCCCGAAACATCGCTCGGATTGGTGCCGGGATGGAAAGGCATTCAACGACTCAGCGCCCGCGTCGGCGTGCACCAAGCCAAGCGCCTGATGTTCTCCGCCGACGCGATCGAGGGAGCCGAAGCGCATCAATCCGGCCTGGTTGACATCATCGCCAGCGACGAAGGCGACCTCGATACGAAAATCGAAGAGCTCATGCGCCGTTGTCGGCGCGGTGGCCCGCATGCGATCAGCCAGATCAAGCGGGCCATCAAAACAGGCGACGAAACGCGGGCCTTTGCGGCTTGCTTCGACCATGCCGAATCGAAGGAAGGCATCAGCGCTTTTCTCGAACGGCGTTCCACGAACTGGATGGAGTAAGCAGGATGGCCACCAAGCCGATCAGTGACCCGCAAGCCGCGCCCGTTGCAAACGATAAACCGTTCTACGGACCGCAGGACGTGGCTGGCATCGACTACGCCCGCGACCTCGCCAATCCCGGCGAGTTTCCCTTCACCCGCGGCATTCATCCGGAGATGTATCGCCAGCGCACCTGGACGATGCGCCAGTTCGCCGGGTTCGGATCGGCAGAAGACACCAACGAACGTTTCAAATATCTGCTCGGACAAGGTCAAACCGGACTGAGCACAGCTTTCGACCTGCCGACGCTCATGGGCCGTGACAGTGACGACCCATTGTCACTCGGCGAAGTGGGCAAGTGCGGGGTGGCAGTTTCGAGCCTCGACGACATGCGCCGCCTCTTTGACGGCATCGCGCTCGATCAGGTCAGTACATCCATGACCATCAACGCGCCAGCCGCGATCCTTCTCGCGTTTTATATCGCGGTGGCTGAGGAAAAAGGCGTTAGCCCCGACAAACTCCGCGGCACGCTGCAAAACGACATCCTCAAGGAATTCCACGCACAGAACGAATACGTCTTCCCGCCGCGGCCCAGCGTGAAACTCGTCACCGACACCATCGAATACGGCACGCACCACATGCCGCAGTGGAACACGGTCAGCATCAGCGGGTATCACATCAGAGAAGCCGGTGCGAGCGCGGCGCAGGAGTTGGCGTTCACGTTGGCCGACGGGATGTCCTACGTCGAACACGCCCTCGAGCGCGGGCTCGACGTTGACGAATTCTCCAAACGCCTCAGCTTCTTCTTCGACGTGCACAACGACTTCTTCGAAGAGATCGCCAAGATCCGCGCCGCCCGGCGCATCTGGGCGAAGGTGATGCGCGACAAGTATGGCGCCAAACTCGAACGCAACTGGTGGATGCGCTGCCATGCACAGACGGCTGGCGTGACCCTGACCGAGCAGCAACCGACCAACAACGTCGTTCGCGTCGCGTATCAGGCGTTGGCGGCTGTCCTTGCGGGCGTGCAATCGCTGCACACCAACAGCATGGACGAGACGCTGGCGCTACCGACCGAAAGCGCAGTCAAGTTGGCCCTTCGCACCCAGCAGATCATCGCCTGCGAAACCAGCGTGACCAGCGTCGCCGACCCGCTCGGCGGCAGTTGGTTCATCGAAAACAAGACGAACGAAATGGAAGCGGAAGCCAACGCCATCTTCCGCGAAATCGACGACCTCGGCGGCGTGATCGGCGCGATTGAACACGGATACTTTCGCCGCTCGATCGCGGATTCAGCGATCAAGCAAAGTCTCGCGTTTGACTCCGGAGAAGCCGAAGTCGTCGGCGTCAACAAGTATGTCGAGAAGGATTACGAGCGTATCGACGTCCTCAAGATCGGAGCCGACGTCGAAAAGCAGCAGGTGGCTCGATTGCAGCAGTTGAAACGCGATCGCGACGCCAAACGCCATCAGCAATCGCTCGAAGCCCTGCGGAAAGCAGCCGCTGACGATGCGAACGTGATGCCGTTCTTGATCGATGCGGCCAAAGCCGACGCAACCGTGGGCGAAATGATGGAAGTGATGGCCAGCGTATTCGGGCGCTACGACGGAGGCCCCGAATGGTAGCCAGAAGACCTTAAACAACGAAACGTGCTACTGCTCTGTGAGCAGTGTAATTGAATGTGGACTCTACTTACCCCGCACTGCTCACAGAGCAGTGGCACCTCAATCGCAACGTACCAATCAAACGAGTAATTAATGACCGATCACCCAATTCGAATACTGCTCGCAAAAATCGGACTCGACGGACACGATCGCGGCGTCAAAGTCCTCGCAAGATCATTTCGCGATGCCGGCTTTGATGTGATCTACACGGGCCTCTGGCAAACCGCACAAAGCACCATGCTCGCCGCGATGCAGGAAGACATCGACGTCGTCGGTGTGAGCCTGTTGTCGGCTGCCCATCTCACGGTCATGCCCGAAGTGCTTCGACACCGCAAGGAACTCGGCATCGAAAACGTGCCCGTTGTTCTCGGCGGCATCGTCCCCGAAGACGAACACCATCTTCTCTACGAGATGGGATGTGCAGCCGTCTTCAACCCTGGCGCTTCCGTCGAAGGCATCGTTGAAAAGTTCAAAACATTAGCGGCTGACCGCAAACGCCTGTCGCTGTCTGAAGCGATCGCCGGATACGAAAGCAAAAACAACGCGGCGCTGGGCCAACTGATCACGTACATTCAGCGCGACCAGGTCGATGGCAAGTGGACCCCGCCAGCCGGGTCAGCCAAGGTCTTCGGCATCACCGGCGCTCCCGGCGTCGGTAAGAGTTCGTTGATCGGCAAGCTCGGAAAGGCCATGTGCGAGAAGGGTTTCAAAGTCGCGGTGGTCGCGGTTGATCCATCGAGCCCCGTCCATGGCGGCGCGCTGTTGGGCGATCGACTGCGCATGATGTGGGGCGAGCCTGGCGACAATTTCTTTATCCGCTCCCTTTCAAGCGGCAAGGAATACGGTGGATTGGGCCCGCACTGTGCAGATGTGATTCGCGCGCTGAATGGATACGGCTTCGACTACATCCTCGTCGAATCGGTAGGAGCCGGTCAGTCCGATGTGGCCATCCGCGACGTCGTCGACAAAACGCTGCTCGTTCTCATGCCCGAATCGGGTGACAGCGTGCAGTTTTCAAAAGCCGGCATCATGGAAATCGCCGACATGTTCATCATCAACAAGTGCGATCTGCCCGGCGCCGACGCCACCGAAGGCCAGCTCAAAAGCGCCGTCGGTGCCGATCGTCCGATTTGCCGCGTCAGCACCGTCCGCAATGAAGGCATCGAAGCCGCAGCCGATCTCATTTTGGCTTAGCGAGCCTCAAATACTGTCCTTTTTACGGTATCACCGAACGCGCATGCACGCAGGCCAGTTGGACTCCGTTGCTTGGAGACTGGGCGCTTGGGTGCTAAGATACTGCGCTTTGCCCGCGCGACGGGATTGGCCAATATTCGCGCCCAAACATCGAGGAATCAGCGCATGAACGAACGCATCGAACAATTCAAGAAAATGGCAGAAGCCGACCCGCAAAACGAGATGGGTCATTTCAGTCTGGGGAAGGCCTACCTGGACGAGAACTGCTTCGCGGATGCCATCGCCCCCCTGCAACGAACGCTTGAATTGAATCCATCGTTCTCCAAGGCCTATCACCTGCTTGGTGAAGCGCAGAAGCAGCTCGGTCAAGACGAGCAAGCCGTGCAAACCCTGACCCGCGGTTTCGAAGTCGCCGACGAAAAAGGCGACCTCATGCCCCGCGACGCCATGGGCAAACTCATCACCGAACTCGGCGGAACCGTTCCCGAAGCCAAGACCAATGCCGCTGACGTCGCCAAAGCTGCAGACGGCGCAGACTTTTTCTGCTCCCGGTGCGGGCGTCCGTCCGCGAAGATGCCCGAGCGACCCTTCAAAGGCGACCTGGGAGAAAAGGTCTGGAACCATGTGTGCCAGTCGTGCTGGCGCGAGTGGATCGGCATGGGGACGAAAGTGATCAACGAGATGGGACTCCAACTCGCCGACGCCCGATCACAAAAAGCCTTCGACGAACACATGAAAGAATTCCTGCAAATCATGGACTAAACGATGCGCGCCTCGCGCGTCAACATGAGTAGCATGACAGACGTTTGAACGATCAGGGTAAGAGAAGAAACCAACAATGGCCGACCCCACCACCAATCCGACCAACGCCCAGCGACCCGTGGGGCATCCGCTTGGCGATGGACTCAGCGCCATCGAGCGGGCTGCAAAGATCGGACTTGGACCGATGAGCCCGCTGGGGCAGCGCGCCTGGCATGGCGATTCCAAACCGTGCGTGTCGTGCGGTGAACTGGTGCGCATCACCGACAACACCTGCCGCTACTGCAACCAGGACCTGTCGGTCGAAATGCTCATCCGCATGCAGCAGCACAGCGGCCCGTGGTACGTGTTGGAGCACGTGCGGCCCTTCCCTGGCGTAAATATGGAACGACTGATTCGCCAGGCGCGACGTGGCATTGTGACAGCGACGACGATCGTCCGCGGCCCTTACACGGATCATCAATGGCGCTTTGCCGCGCAGACCCCTGAACTATGCAAGTATGTCGGGATGTGTTGGAGCTGCCAGGGTTCCGCCACCGAAAGTGACACATATTGTCACCACTGCGCAGTCAACCTCGACAGGCCGCCTGGAGAGATTCTCGAATCCGCACCGGTGCGGCAGACATCCTCCGAACTTGAACTGCTCAGCAGCGCGATCAAGTCGGCGGGCAGCGATCGACCGACGCCAGCCCCACCGCCGCAGCAGCGCATACCGGCGTGGATGATCGCGGGCTTTTTTATTCTGCTGGCCACCACGATCCTGCTTCTGGTGATTCAACTGCGCGGCGGCGGTACACCGGCGAAACCAGCGGCTACGACGAGCG
This sequence comes from Phycisphaerae bacterium, assembly GCA_030429365.1. Classification (GTDB taxonomy): domain Bacteria; phylum Planctomycetota; class Phycisphaerae; order UBA1845; family UBA1845; genus UBA1845. Next base: position 15,839 of record JAUIEW010000014.1, on the reverse strand, counting down.
TGCAGACGACGCAAGACGATCAAAACAAAGAATCGCCGGTGGTTGCAACGAGCCAAACGGATGATGCAACTGGCGAGCCGACTGACGAAGGTGCTGACGATGCGGGCGCTGAACCGGGTGAGCCATCGCAACCCTAAGGGTTCACCGCCAACTGTCATCGAAGATCGACAGCCAGCGAAGACCGAAAGCAAGTGAAGACTTAGATTACGGGTGCAATCCGCCTCATGTTTCATCAACCGATGACATTCAAACAAGCCCTCGAACTCCGCAGCGAGTTGGGCGCTGACGCCACCGTCATCAACGGCGGCACCGATGTCGTGGTCGCGATGAATCACGGCGCGATCAAGCCGACGTGCTTTCTCGACCTCTCGGGCATCAACGCCATCCGCAAGATCGATCGCGACAATGGCCATCTGATTCTGGGCGCCGGCGTGACCTTCGCCCAACTCGGCAAGCTGCACGTTCGCACCCTGAAAGAAGCATCGCTTTCCGTCGGCGGACCGGCCATCCGCAACATGGGCACGATCGGCGGAAACATCGCCACCGCATCGCCAGCCGGTGATGGCTGCGTGGCGCTGCTGGCCCTCGGTGCAGACGTACAGCTAAGTAGCAAGGATCGCGGGCAGCGCTGGATACCGCTCGTCGACTACTTCATCGACTATCGCAAGACCGCCCTAGCCGACGACGAACTCATACAAGCCGTCCGCATCCCTTACAACCCGCGATCGCGCTGGTACAAGATCGGCAAGCGGGGAGCCGTCAACATCAGCCTCGTCTGTTGCGCCGTGTCGCAAAACGAAGACAAGAAAACCCAACTCGCTTTCGGATGCGTCGGTCCGATTCCAAGAACAGCGCCGAAAGCTTCGGCGCTACTCAATGGTGAAACGCTTTCAGCCGAATTGATCGACGATGTGGCCAACCTCGTCGCGCAGGAAGTCAGCCCGATCGACGATCAACGCGGGTCAGCCGCCTATCGCCGGGCGATGTGCTCGACACTGACCAAGCGCCTGCTGACGCAACTGATGGAGGACAATCCCAAAGGAGACGCCGATGCCTGATCCAACTCCAATGGAAATCCCCATGACGCAAGTCGCCTGCACGGTCAATGGCGAAGCGTTCACGCGCGACGTTCCGGTGGACAGTCCACTGCTCGAGTTCCTCCGCGATGTGCTCGGTCTGACCGGCACCAAGGGCGCGTGCCTCGAAGGCGAATGCGGCAGTTGCACGGTCCTCGTCGACGGCGAAACCATCAACAGTTGCCTCATGCTCGCTGCGCAGGCCAACAATCGAAGCATCACCACGATCGAAGGGTTAGCGTCGGGCGCGGAACTCGACGTCATTCAGGACAGCTTCGTCGCCACCGGCGCCGCTCAGTGCGGTTACTGCACACCGGGATTGATCATGTCGGCTCGGGCGCTGCTCAACGATCGCCCCGACATCAGCGAAACGGAACTGCTCACCGCGCTCGAAGGCAACATCTGTCGCTGCACGGGATACGCTTCCATCATCGAAGCCGTCAAACGGGCCCATCGCGAGAGTCAATCGTCATGATTCAGCAAGTCACCACAACTGAATCCGACAAAGCGCAGGACGCGCCCATCGCGCCGCCCGATCATCTCGTGGGCAAGTCGTGTCGCCGCATCGATGGAAAAGAAAAAGTCACCGGGACCGCACTCTACGGCGCCGACCTTTTCCCCAACTCTGCCGAACTGTTCGCCAGCGTCGTCCGAAGCCAACACGCCCACGCAAATATCACCGCGATCGACACCACCAAGGCGCTCGAAGTCGCGGGCGTCCTCGGCGTCTACACGCACGCCGATGTCGGCGGGACGAACATCCACGGATTGATTCGCCGCGACCACCCAGCCCTCGCTTCAAAACGGGTGCGCTACCTCGGTGACGCCATCGCCGTCGTGGTGGCTAAGACCGAACGTGCGGCGAAACTAGGCCGCGACCGCGTCGAAGTCAGCTACGAACCGCTGCCGGTCATCGCCACCATGGAGCAAGCGATCGCCGACGGCGCTTGCAAGCTCTACCCCGAAGGCAACGTGATGGGCGACAAGCGCATCCGCAAGGGCGACGTCGAACTCGCGCTGGCCAACTCGCACGTCGTCGTCACCGATACGTTCTTCACGCAAACCGTTGACCACGCCTTCCTCGACATCGAAGCCGGGACGGGTCATTGGGACGGGCAGGTGTTAACGCTCTATGTAGCCGGGCAGTGGGTCCACGAAGAGCGCCGCCTCATCGCGCTCGCACTCGGTCTGCCCGTCGAACAAATCCGCATCATTCAGCCCGTCACCGGCGGCGCTTTCGGCGGACGCGAAGACATCAGCATCCAAATCTATCTCGGGCTCGCTGCCCTCAAGCATCAGGGCAAGACCATCGCGCTTCGCTACACCCGATCCGAATCGATGCGGGCCCGTCACAAACGCCACGCATTGAAAATCGAATCGACGTTTGGCGCCAAAGCCGACGGAACATTGACGGCTGCCCGCATCGTGGTGCACAGTGACGAGGGCGCGTACGCGTCCACCGGCATCGCGGTCATGCGAAAAGCAGCCAGCCATGCGACGGGTCCATACCGCGTGCCCAATGTTGAAGTCGACGTGTACGGCGTTCACACGAACAACAATCCGACCGGTGCGATGCGCGGATTCGGCGCGTGCCAGATGGCAATCGCGTACGAAGGAATGATGGACCGCATCGCCCGCGCCCTCAACATGGATCGCGAAGCGTTTCGCCGCAAGAACCTGATCCAAAGCGGCGACACCGTCACCACTGGACAGCACGTTGACCCGGTCAGCATCGGACACTGCCTGAGCAAAGCGATCGCGAAATTCAAAGAGCGACCATACCCCGGAAACGACAAGCTGCCCGATTACATGCGACGCGGCTGGGGCATGAGCGCGATCTGTTTCGGACTCGGTTACGGCGACGGATTTCCCGATTGTAGCCGCGCCCGCGTCGAGATGAATGACGATGGCACCGCAACGGTTTACACGGGCGGCGTTGAAGTCGGACAGGGTTTGCTCAACACGATGATGCAGATCGCGGGCGAAGACCTCGGCCTGCCGATGGAGCACATGCGCATCGTAGCTGCGGACACCGAACTCACCGACGAATCCGGCTCATCCAGCGCCACCAGGCAAACGTATTTCACGGGCAATGCCGTCAGAATGGCCGCCAGCGAACTGCGCGAGCAAGTCCTCGACATCGCCGGCATCAAACTCAAAGTCCACCCACACGAAATCACGCTGCAACAAGGCTGGGCGTTTGAGACGGCGAAACCCGACAACCGCGTCAGCATCCAGCAGATCTGCACCGAAGGTTTGACGCGCGGGTACAGCCTCAAAGCCACAGCGCTATTCAAACCGCGCACCATCACCGAAGTTCCGCAGACCGGCCAATCCCCGCGCGCGTTTATCACGTACCTCTTCGGCGCGCACGTGTCGCAGGTGCTCGTCAACATGGAGACCGGCGAAGTGAAAGTCGAACGCCACATCGCCGCGCACGATGTCGGAAAAGCCGTCAACCCGCAGTCGGTCGAAGGGCAGATTGTCGGCGGGGTGGCGCAGGGGCTCGGTATGGCCCTCATGGAAGAGGTGACTTACAAAGACGGGCGGATCATGAACCCCGGGCTGACCGATTACATCATCCCGACGATCAAAGACCTCCCACCAGTCGAAGCCATCATCGTCGAACACGACGACCCCGGCGGACCGTTCGGCGCTCACGGCGTCGGCGAACCACCCCTCATCGGCGCAGTGCCCGCGATCCTCTCGGCGATCTATGACGCAACGGGTAAAGCCCCCTGCGAACTACCGATGAACCCGGAACGCACATGGCGACTGATCAACGATGTGCGTGAAAACGACCCGCTAAGCAAAGTCTTCTAGTACGCGAATAAGCAGGATCGCAAGACGTGCCACTACTCTGTGAGCAGTGTAGATATGCAAGGATCTCCGCACGCCCAACACTGCTCACAGAGCAGTGGCACAGGAGAGCGATCTCAATCCAAGCATGGCGTTTTGCTCGTCGACTCTTCACAGTACGGGCGTCGGTACTCACCTGGATTGGTTTCGATCTGCCCCTGGATTCCCGCCTGCGCGGGAATGACGGCGCGGTGCTACGGTTGGATTGGGAGTGTTCTAGTGAAGCGGCGGCACGCCAAATTCATCAGGACTGGGCACGCGCTCTTTCGGTGCCGCTTCGTCCTCATCAAACGTGACGTTGAAGATCGGCTGATCGAAGGTGCTGTAGGCAAATTCCCGGGCCATCACGCTAACCACCACGGCCATACGAAGTAGCGCAACGCCAGCCGACGCGCCAACCACTGCGAGCAACACGTCGGTCATCGCAGGCGTGCGGGCAGGTAAGAATATCTGAATGACTTCCAAAGCGGCCACCAGCGCGCCGATGCCAATCGCGGCTCGCTTGATGCTTCCCATGTCGCGGGTGAATCGGCCGCCGCTGCGCCACGCGGCGAGCGCCGCCCCGAAGAATGCGAGTCGTCCTAGCTTGGCCAAAATGTCTTCAACCGCGATCGGCAGGCGGGCTGTTTGATACGACTTGAACGGCAGCAACTCCACATCGCCCAGCTGCGCGCGAACGTGCGCGGTGTCCGTCGCAAAATGAAACGGCGCCAACTCCCGCGCGACGACCATCACCAGCATCACCGCACACCCAACACGCAGCAGCGTCATCCGGTCAGCCGACTGCCCCTCGTCAAACGCCCGCACCCAAAGCATCGCGCACCGGTCGGCGACCATGATTCCAAGCGACGCACCAACCAGCGCCATCAGAATATCCGTCGTATCCAGCGAACGCGAAAGCACGAACAGTTGTGCTCCCGAAGAAAACAACGCGAGCAGTCCGCACGCCTGCAAACACCAGGCCGTCCGTTGCTGGCCCACAACCTTGCAATGGTTCTTGAGGTAATAGCAGATCAAGATCGCCAGTAGGCCATAACCCGCAGCCGTCGACGCGTGGTCGAGCGATCGTTGCCAGCGATCGTTTCGCCGCCGCGATTCGGTGCGTCCGTCGACGTCGGTCTGCGTGCTGGTGATCGTCGAACTGAGACGGGCGTCGTTGGTGAATGGAACCAGGTGCGACTCGCAAACCGACCGGTAGACCAAGTTGGGGGCAAACGTAAGGTCGAACGGAGATGCCGCGGACAAGAATAGGAACGCCGCACACAACTGCGCCAACACCGCCGATGGACGTTCAACGATGCTTTCCCGAATGCGCCGGCCCGCTGACCACAGCATGTCTCGACAGACATAACCGGCTGAGCGAATCAGCGTAACGAGAACAACGCCCCCAAGTGCGCCCAACAGATTCGCCCCAAAGTCCGACGACGACGATATCCGAATCTCAGAAAGCAGTTGCGTTACTTCGATCCCGTACGTCATCACTGCGCAGAACAGGACGCTCACGATCAAGGACAATGGCGGCCACCATCCACGCTTCCACAGCGTCGCGCGAACCAATGCCCCCAAAGGCAAGAACAGCGCCACGTTGGCAGCAAGGTCCGTCCAATGCGGAGGTTGAACCGGCAACCCGAACCACCACTGCCCGCTAAATGCTGCGGTGTGGAGAGAAAAATCAAACGGCACCAACCCGCCCCAAAGCACAACCAGCGCGTAGGAAGCCGTCACCAATTCCAGGATGTTTCGCCGAAGCCAATGCAACGTCCGCGATCCTCATCAGAAACCGACGTGCCCGCCAACTGCGCGGACACGCCCCGACTCGGATATCGGGTGACGCGCGGGCCGGCTGAGGTTGCATCTGCCAGCAGACATGAAGCGACTTGAAGCCGTCTATTATGGGGCGATATCGTCAATCGATCGTGCACCTTGCCGCCGATAACCCTTCTCGCGTATCCTTCTCCACATGCACACTCAGAAGCGCACGAACGAGATCGTCGGCTTAGCCGCGTTGATCCTGATCTACATCGCCATGTCGTTGACCGGATTCACCTGGGGGCTTCCCGGCAGCGAGTCGAACGCCCTTCTATTTGGCGACCATCCGCAAGACGCGATCGCCAAACTGGTCGCATCGAAGAGTGAACTCGCCCGGAGCGATGCAGCTGTCGGCGCCGACGTGGACGTCAATCCCGTCGACATGCAAAGCGGCGCAACGGTTCTCAACACCAGCGAAGCCACCCAGTTCGAAATCTACCGCCGCTATCGACTCTTCACGCATCAACCCGACGAGATGATCACCATGATGGCCCTCTCGTCGATGAGTCCGTCCAACCTGCAACTCGACCCGAAACTCTATCAATACGGCGGATTGTTCATCTATCCGGTCGGTGCGTTCATTCGCATTGCGGGCGCACTGGGCATCACAACCGTGTCGAGCGATTCAGCCCATTATCTATCGCACCCGCAGGATTTCGCCCGGTTCTATTGGGTCGCCCGTGCATACGTCGCAGCGTGGGGCATCGTTGGAATCCTGCTGATGTTCGCGATCGGTAAACGCATCGCTGGCGCCAAGGTCGGACTGCTTTCCGCGACGATGTTCATTCTGCTGCCCGTCGTCACGTGCATGTCGCACGAAGCCAAACCGCATCTGCCCGGTGCGGTCTTGATGTTGGCCGCCGTCTGGTTTGCGATGCGGGCACTGGATCGGCAGCGATTTGTCGACTGGGCTGGGTTGTTCGTGTCATGCGGGGCGGCGTTCGGCATGGTGCTGTCATCCGCACCGATCATGATCCTGATTCCGCTTGCACTCGGCATCCACTGTCGCAACCAACACCTTCGCCAGGTGCATGAATTGCCCACCTGCTCGAATCGCCACGTCGACTATCGTCCGGTGTTTATCAGAGCGACAGCTGGCGGACTGATCGTCGCGAGCCTGACCTACCTCATCACCAACCCATACATCGCAATCAACCTCTTCATCAATCGCCCCGTGCTCGCGAGCAATTTTGGCAATTCGATGGCGATGTACGAAATCGCCCGCGTGCCCGAAGGTCTGTGGCGCGTCGCCCAGTTAACCGTCGAAGGGAGCACGCTGCCCGTCGCTGTACTGGGCGTGGTCGCGTGTGTTGTCGCAATCAACCGAAAGTCTCGCGTCGCGCTTCCGCTCACCGTGGCGGCGGCTACCTTTGCACTGCAGTTCGTGCTGATCGGCGCAGGCAAACCCGACGAGTATGGCCGCTTTGGAATTTTTTACGAATGCGCGTTGGCGATCGCAACCGCCTGGCTCATGGTGGATGTCGGCAAACGCTCGCGCCCGGCGGCGATCATCGTCGGCATCGCCGTGTGCGCCGGCAGTGCGTACTACTCTGCCGGTTACCTGTGGAGTTTCCACGTCGACGCCAGCGCTAAAGGAAGCCGGGCTTTGGCAGCACTCGATCTTGAGGATGCGTCGCGTGTCGCGGTCATCGCTGAGCCGGCGCCCTATTCATGCCCGCCCCTGAACTTTCAGAAAACCGACATCGTGCTCTATCGTTCGGGACCGGACGAACCGATTAAGCAACGATTGAAGCGATGGACGGCAGACGACGGAGCCAATGCGCCCGATGTGATGGTTGCCGCAATCGACAAACCTGAACAAACCGTCAGCGAACTCGACCTACCAAACAGGGTCACGATAGAAGTGTTCGAAAATCGGCCAAGGTGGTTACCACGGGGCAAGATCAGTTGGGCCAACAAACCCGTCGTGATCATCCGGCGGAACACGCACTAAGGCATAGTCCGCCCGCGAATTTTCGATTATGGCTCAGCCGGCTCTTCGACGATGGGTTCGCCGCCCACCGGATCTTCGTTGATCTTGGGGGCCTCGTCGGACGGAGGCGGATTTGCGTCCGGCTCGGTTTCGGCGCCTGGTGCGATTTCGGCGCCTGATGTCACGCCCAACTCACGCTCGATGTGCGAGCGCATGCCGGCGATGAGGGTACTGTTCGGCAACGTATTCGATGCCCGAAGCGCGATCGCATAGACATCCTGGGCATCCCCGCCAAATTCAATCGCCCGATTGATGCGCTCAACGACCTGCGATTCGTCGCCTACCAGGATCGCGATATCCGCAGCCAAAAACCAATTGGCAGCCGACTCCGGATCCAACGCCAACGCCCGCTGACTCCACTGGTTCAGCTTATAGGGCACGCGGGCATACGCACGTTCGAGCACGCTGTAGCACATCTTCATGTATCGGTTGGCCAACTCGGCATCGAGTTCGCTTTCATTGAGTGATGGCATCTGGCTGGTCAACCGCTCCCGCACAAACGACTCATGGTCTGCGGCAAGATGATACGCCATCATCCGTTCACGAAGCGCAGCAACGAGAGCGCGACCATCCTGCGACCTCGGCGCCAGGTTGAGCGATGTCTCAGCCGCTTTGATCGCTTCCTGAGGATCGTCCGGATGCGACAAGAAGAGTGCGTCTGCCAACTCCGCGTAAGCCCCAGCATACGCGATCAACGAAACGCGCTCTTTGGCATGCCCTGCTTCTTCGTACTGCGCAACCGCCGCTCGCAGGTATTTAACCGCGGACTCATGCATCCCTTGCACATAGGCTGCGACCGCCCCCACGCGAAGAATCTCGGGCGACCAGGATGCGAGTCGATCGGTAATGCCCTTGTCTTCGGTGGGCTCGAGTTCACGATCAATGCGAGTCATCGCCTGCAACTTCGCGTCCGGATTTGCCAACAACACCGCGATGGCTTGGATGTATTTATCCGAGGCAATCCGCAACCGCAGCGGACGGGCCAACACTTCTATCGCCGTCGAAACATCCAAACGCCCGATCGACGCAATGACGAATTTGGTCGCGAGTTCCGATTCAAACGGTTGCCGCTCAAGTTGAGCGCCCAACGCTTCGGCGGCCAACAAACCTTCCTGCTTGACATCCTCAGGTCGTCCATCGATTTCGGCGAAAACCGCCCGGATTGTGCGGAGTTTGAATTCGAGCATTCCGATGCCCATTTCGCTACTGACGATAGACCGCGTGAACTCAATATCAGCCTGCGCTTCGGCGAGACTTTCTTCGCACGCATGACGATCGGCTTGCAAACGCAAGTCCAGTTCGGGATCGGGCTGAACCGCACTTCCCTGAATTCGCAGCCGCCGGATGTATCTGATCTGGTGCTGCTCTGCGATATACAGTTTCGCCGCGATTCTTTGGATCAAGGCGACGAGTTTGCGCTGCGGACGCAAGCGCCCCTCGTAGGCGGCGTCTGCCAAGAGCGCCGCCTTGTTCCAATCGCTCTCCGTGAGTGCGCCCTCAACGTCATACAGCGAACGGGCTGCGACAAAATCCCGCCGCGAATACTCCAACGCACCGACCCCACACACAACCGCGCCAACCACCAGCAGCCAGGCGACGAGCTGCCGCCTCGCGAGATGCGAAACCACCGCATCCGGCAACGGGCGGGCCAACGCCCACACCAAACCCAACACCGTATAGAACACAAAAGGCAGTCCGCTGATTTGCAGTCCAACGTCAAAGCATTCTTCCACGATCAGCGCACCAAGCGCCGAGCACATCGCAATCAGCATCCACCTCGGCGCCGCTTCACCGATCTCCGGGATCACACTCGTCGCGCCGTAGATCGCCAGGAAAAGTGCCCCCAACACAAGAACCAGACCGATGCCGCCAAGATCGCTCGCAACCTCCAGCCACTCACCGTGCGCATGACTGATGCGACTTCCCAGCGCTTCCGGATCGTTCAACACATCCTGCTTGGCCAACCCGTCGGCCAACAGCGCGTAACCCCCGAGACCATGCCCCGTCATGGGTCGTTCGCCGAGCAGGTCCATCGCGTAATTCCAGGTGTAAATCCGGACGCGCATCGATTGGCTGCGCCCGGTGACCGACGGCGCGTTCTGCTGGTTTATGAAGTAAATTCCAACCACCGCGATACCGATGACACCCATCACCGCCGCAATCAACTTCACATCGCGCCCGCCAGAAAACGCGAACACCGCAAACACACCCAAGCCCAACGCGATCGCCGGACCGCGCGAACGGGTGAGATAAAACGCCCACAAGATCAACGCGCATCCAAGCGCAAAAACCAGGATCGTCAGCAAACCGCGCGCCGTCTGCTGATTTCGTATGGCTGCGAACCCGCGCAAAACAAACGAAATCGCAATGAGCACGCCAGGGATCAGACATGCGGCTAAGAACAACGCGTTGCCGATCGGATACGCCGCCCGCAGGATCGAATTCCGCTCATAGAAATACCAGCATGCCAACCCGCCGGTCAGCACCAACACGCCCATCAGGATGTGTCCGGAGATCACCGCCGCCCGACGATTCAAACAAAACGCCAAGGCAAACGCCCAAGTCAAATGAATCCCCATAGAAACAGCCCCGCCAAATGCAAACCCCGGCGCATTGGACCAAAGCGTCGCTGCAAATGCCCACCCCAGATAAAGGAGCATCAAAACCTGCGAGGCGAGAATGGGGTCGATGTGCTTCTTGGTGCGTCCTTGCGAATCGGATTGTTCGGCCCCTTCCGAACTTTCACCATCAAGGGCGATCACTGCGTCATCGTCGGTGGCTTCGTCGCGACTTCGCACGCGAAACAGAAGGCCAAACGCAGCCACAATGATCGCAACGCCAGCCGCCGTCCCCGCAATCAACGATTTGATCGCGATGCCGTTGGGGGTTGGCTGGGCGTATTGCAAGTCGAGGATTTCAACAATCGCGAGCAGCAGAGAATTGGGCGGCCAGGCGTTGGCTCCATCTTGCAGCACGCTCGGTTTTCCGGCACTGGTCAGCAGACAGTTGCCTGCGAGCGCCAGCGCCACAAGCGCCAACATCACGACATGCACAGGCTTCAATTCATTGGGATTGACGATGCGAATCAAACGCGACATGAATTCACTCTACGATTCTTGCGGATAGAGGAAACGCTTTTATGCCTTGGGCGCATTCCAAATGACGTTGGCGACGCCAGCTCGATGGTTCGCACCCAATGAATAGGCAAACAACAAATCACTCAGACGATTCAGATAAACGATCGCCGTGGGCGACACTGACGATTGGGCAGCCAACCCAACCACTTCGCGTTCGGCCCGTCGGCAAACCGTGCGCGCGACGTGAAACCGGGCGGCCAACTCGCACCCACCGGGTAACACGAAATTCTTGAGCGGTTCCACGTCGGCCATGATCGCATCCAACTGCGATTCCAGCCGGAGCGCCGCGTCGCCATCCAATGCCAGCATCATCTTATCGCCGTCGGCGGTTGCCAACTCGGTGCCAAGCACGAACAAGTCGTTTTGAATCTGCTGGAGTTCTTCGCACCACTGCGCGACATCACACGCGACGACAGCCCACCCAATCGAGGCGTTGAGTTCATCGACCGCGCCATAGCACGACACCCGGGCATGATCCTTCGGAACGCGCGCGCCGCCGATCAATCCGGTATTCCCATCGTCGCCCGTTTTGGTGTAAATCTTCATGAACGCCCTGCCCAGTTATGCGGTGATTCGACTGCAATCCAACCATTATAGAGCTTCGCCGCGATTGCGAAAATCAGCCAGTCGCCCCACCGCGCATCTGCCACCAACACAGCGATAAAATCGCAAAGAGCAGGTCGGTGTACTCACCGCGAAACGCACAATGGTCGTCGTAAAGCTTCAAAACCGCCCCCGAGTCAAACACGCCGAACCCGTCAAGCCGCTCGCGCGTCACCGTGTCCAAAAACATCTCGCGCAGTTCGCGCCGGAAGAACTCGCCAACCGGAACCTCAAAGCCCATTTTCCCGCGATCAAGAATCGCATCTGGAATCACATCGCGATACGCATCGACAAGCAGCCGCTTGCGCAACCCCCGCGACACCTTGAACCGCGCGGGCAGTCCCAACACATACTCGACCAACTCGTGATCGAGAAACGGCGTGCGCACCTCCAGCGAATGCCGCATGCTCGCGATATCCATCTTGTGCAGCATGTCTGCCGGCAGCGAATACTGCAGATCGAATGCGAGAATTTGATTCAAATCTCCGTCCGCGAAACCGCCGGCCAACGCCTCGATCTGCTGATACGCATGCTTGAGTGTCAGATCCGTGACACTTTTGGAATCAATGACGCCCATCGCATCGCGCGAAAGAATCTGCGACCACGCCAGGTGCCTTGCCTGCATCGATGCGGTCGACGCCCACAAGAGCTTTCGCATCTGCCCCAGACGCCGGCCCATCACCGACCGCTTCGACCTTGGCCCCAACGCCAAGAGCGGTTCGATCACGCGCCGTCGAATCATCGCCGGTATACGGTCGTACATGTGCAGCGAATCGTGCCCCAAATACCGCCAATACCCGCCAAACAACTCGTCCGCACCGTCGCCCGACAGGCACACCGTCACGTGCTTGCGCGCCAACTGCGACACCATCGCCGTCGGAATCAGCGAGCTGTCAAAGAACGGCTCACCCAAGTGATCGAGAAGTTGCGGAATCAGCGTGATGACGTCGTCGGCTGTCACCGATAGTTCGTGATGATCGCTGCCGATGTGGTTGGCCATCTGCCGCGCGTAACTGGATTCGTCGTATGCACGCTGGCCCGCATACCCGACCGAAAACGTCGCTATTTTGCCCGGAGTGCACTCGGCTAGGTGCGTCGCGATGATCGATGAATCGATTCCTCCGGAAAGAAACGCCCCCAGCGGAACATCCGCATGCCGTCGCCGCGCCACCGATTGAAAAATCCCGCGCCGCACGTTGGCGCATGCATCACCATAGTCAGCCGACGCACCGCGCTTGGCTTCGGCCACCGGCGCGTAGTACCGCTGCGGCGCACGAACGCCCTGCCGATCGAATTCGAGGTAACCACCGGGCGAAAGTCGTCGCGCGTTTCGATAGATCGATGCATCCGGGGCGGTAAACCCAAACCGCACGTAGTGCAGCAGCGACTGCGTATCCACACCGCGATCCCAATCCCCAAGCCCCCGCAGCGTCTGCGATTCGCTGGCGAAATAAGTCCGCGACCCGTCGTTCGCATAGACGATTGGCTTGATCCCAAATCGATCGCGCGCCAGAAATCCCCTGCCGTCCTCGCGATCGAAGAAACACAACCCCCACATGCCGTTGAATCGCCGCAACGCTTCGATTCCCCATGTCGCGCATGCTGCGGCCACCACTTCCGTATCGGTTTGCGTCTCGAACCGGCAACCTTCGCGCTCCAGCTCACCGCGAAGCGTCCGATGGTTGTACACTTCACCATTGAAGACCAGCACCCAGCGGTTTTGATAGATGAAGGGTTGATGCCCTTGAGGGGTGGGATCGACGACCGCAAGCCGCACCGCAGCCAGCCCGATCGACATCGCGTCGTCAGTACTTTGCCACGTGCCGAAATCATCAGGACCGCGGTGGCGCATCGTCGCGCACGCCCGCTCCAAAACGGACTTGTCGATAACCGCGCCCGAATAATCGATGATCCCGGAAATCCCGCACATATGCGAAGGGTATCAGCCGCAAGAGAATTGATCGAGTCTTCGCGCGAAGTTGACCACGTTTCCACGATGAAACAATTGGCCAGCGACAGCGTAGGGTGGGCCGTGCCCACCATGTCGTTAAACCTGCGAACGGCGGTGGGCACGGCCCACCCTACAACGACCTCTCGCCGTCAAACGCCTCGCGGCATTACGGCCCATACTCCACGCTCGGAACCGACTCGCCCATTTCGCGCAGCATTTCGACGACGTCCTGCTGGCTGGGGTTCAATTCGAGCGACCGATGCAGCGATTTGACGGCCAAGTCGTGCCGACCGGCTTTGTGATGCAACATACCGAGCCCCTTGTGGACGTTGGCATTGTTCGGTTCCATCGCCCGCGCCTGACGGTAATGCAGCAGAGCCGTATCGAGATCGCCCCGCCGCTCGTATTCGTTGGCGAGGAAAACGTACTGATCCGCCGATGGACCGACATACTTTGCCGCCCAATGCGCCGACCGCAACGCCTCCTCCGTTTGGCCCTTCAACTCCAACGCCCGATTCTTGCCTATCAGCGCCGGCTTGAAACCCGGATGGGCGTTGATCGCCCGATTGTAGAAATCGATCGCCCGATCCAGATCGCGCTCAGCCGCTGCCGGATTGCCTTCCTTCAACTGCGCCTTCGCCTGCATCACGCAACACGCGGCGATGTCGTGGAGGTTTTCCGGATCTTCCGGCGATTTGAGGTGGGCTTCTTCAAACAACCGGCGAGCCGTCCCGTACCGATCCAGGGCGAATTGGTTCTGCCCCTCGATGCGCAGTTCCTTGTACGTTGGACCGCACCCGGACACGATGGTTAAACTGAACAGTGAAACCGACAGGCCCCAAACGATTCGTCGAGAAATTGTGGATTGCATGAGATTGCCCCCTGATTCAAACCAACGCCCGATGTTTGCAGGATGCGATACCGCCCAAGGAATTCGCAGGCACCGCAAAGCACGCCCGTTGAGCACAAGTCGCCCATGAACACAGCGCACAACAACAAGGACGCCCAAACACCGATGCGTGTTCGCTTCGTTATACTACACCACCACCAAGGCGACGGCGAGCAGAAGGATCATCAATTCAAAGAACATTGGGACTTCATGATCGAACAAGCCGAAACGCTGGCCACCTGGCAACTCCTTGAAAACCCGACGCAAAACTCAAATTCAGAAATTCAAGCCAAGCGCATCGCCGACCATCGAAAAGCCTACCTGGAATACGAAGGCCCAGTAAGCCAAAACCGCGGCCAAGTCCAACAAATCGAAAGCGGCACGTGCGTCGTAAGAGAATCAACCGCCACCAACTGGATCATAGAACTAAAGGGAAGGAAACTAGTCGGCCAATACGAACTACGAGGTACCAACGACAACCAATGGACCTGGCGCCCTAGAAGTAAGAAATGAATTCCGAATCCCCCCAAGCCGTCATTCCCGCGCAGGCGGGAATCCAGAAGCAAACATCACCACAACAAGAGCAAGGCCATCACCATCGCAAGAAACATCGCAACCACTCAATCCTGAACCGCCCCGTCGAGCCGCTGTGTCACGTGCCAGAGAACACCGCACGGGTCATAAACATACGCGACACGCAAACCCCATGGCTGCATCGCCGGCGGCTTGGGCGGCTGAACGCCAAACCGGCCCGGTAAATCCAGACGTTCGATGTGCGCCCACCACGCATCGAGGTCGTCCACCATGAGCTGCATCATGAAATTCTCAGCCCACTCTTTCTGATAGAACCGCTGCAAGATAAACCCGCCAGCCCCAACCGCGAAGATGCCAACCTCATCACGCAAAAGCACCTCAAACCCAAGCGCCTCATAAAACGCCATCGACAAGTCAAAGTCGATAGAAGGCAAAAAAGGCCGCGCCAACTCAGCCCCAGAAGGAAGACTGCCCATCTGTCGTTCTCCGCAATTAAGTCGCTCGTAATCCGTTTCAAAGAGTAGGCACAAATGATCGAGAACCACCTGGGCTCAATTTTGGCCAGTTTGGGAAAATGGGGACACGAAAGATTGGTAATTGTCCTGCCTTAATCCGCTGTTCAATGCCCACTATAAAATCATTCAACTCTTGGCCACACAAACGGCGTGACAGGCAAAGAATATCTTATTCTGCCGGAATTTCTGGAGCCATTCAGGATGGGCTTGCGCCACTTGTTCCACTTCAGGAAACCTCGCTAGCAGATCACTCTCCGGAAACATTCCAGAAACACGTGAGAGCATGAGAGGGGAAGGCGACTTAAGCCAAGTCTGTTTCCATGTCCCTTGTATTGACTCGAGGATTTTTCGAGCTTTCGCGCCACATGCGACGATATGCTTTGGAGCGAGAATTGAGAGCGAGTCCTTCCAAAAACCAATGGAATGGTTGACCAACTCGGCAGAGGGATTCTTGTTGCGCGTCGACTTTTCCA
>JAUIEW010000013.1 GCA_030429365.1 Phycisphaerae bacterium | reverse complement strand
TGTCGAGGTCGCTGATGAAGTATTCCTTGCGGTCGCCGCGCAGGTGCGTGCGGCGGATGAGCCCCCAGTTGACGAGTTGTCGCAGGTTCATGCTGGCATTGCCGCGCGAGATTTGCAGCATGTGCATGATGTCGTCGGTGCAAAGGGGATCACCGGTGATAAAGAGGAGGGCGTGGACCTCAGCCATCGTGCGACTGATGCCCCAGGTGGCTCCCATCTCGCCCCAGCGTCGAACAAAAGTCTGCTGAGCCCGATCCAGCGCGTCGGCACCCATAACCATTCCTTTCAAAAATAACTGAAAAAACTATAGTTCGGCGATGGGTTGAAGGCAAGGGGGCTTAAGGCTCTCCAATCGAGGTTTCTAGAAGATAGATCACTCCAGCGATCAGGCTCACCGGCACGCCAATTCCCATAACGACGCTCAAGACAGTGTCTTTGAACGTAGCGACGCCATCTCGATGGAGCTTCCACAAGTTTTTGCACACGTACCAAGGGGCAGCGAAGCAACCGGGAAAACCCAAGTAGCCCAAAAGACCTGTGCGCAGGGAGCAAGTCACGACTTGCTTGCCGGCATGCTGATCGCACAAGACGTACCTGAGAGGCGTCAGCCGATACGAATAGTACAGCAGGATCAGTCCGAAGAATTGAAAAACTTCAAAGACATACACACTCGCTTCCCGTGATCCACAGTACTCGCATGCAATGACACCCTTACGATCATCGGCGTTCGGATGATTGACCGATGATTCTGAGGAAGCGATTGGGAGATTCTCTTCAATAACTTCGAGAAAAGCGACGACTTTCTCATCTTTCAATCCCACGAATCCGAGATTCGTGAAACGCAAATTCCGAGATTCATTTGCGATTTCGTCGAAGTAGGTGATCACGCCAATCCGATCGGCTACCCCCAGATTCCTGATTGCGGCAAGTGGAATGCTCAGCGCCTCGCTGACCCAAAGATACTCCTTACAGAGCACCATTTGGATTGAAGAGTTTCGCTGTGTGTACCGACCCTTTTCATCCACCAAGAGAAACTTGCAGTAGGCGACCATGTCTGTCGACTGCGGCATCGGTCGACGAAATGCATTCCCTTGTTCTGCGCCCACTAGAAATGGCATTGTGATTTCCAAATTCCTTGGTAGTCCAAGCGTCACTGCAACCTGAATGTTCCTTTGCGGTGGGTATAGCACATGGCAACAAGCACGTGCAAGTATGAATCGGGGTGTCCGATCGTTTGGGCTACAGCGACTGGCACTTGCAAGTTCGCGAGTGCGACCCATGCGCAAAAAAGTTCCCAGGCAGGGAATGCTCGTGTGAGCACCCCACGCCTGGGAGGGAGAGAGAGAGCGCTATTAGTCTCTGACTTGCCGGTCTGCTTTTGAGATGGCGAGCCAGCTACTGGTTTCCTTGAATGCTACTTGCTTTCAACCGGTCAGCGAGGCGCGTTTGTCTTGCTTTCGACAAGGTTCGCTTAATTTCTCGTTACGCCGATTGCTTACTTCTGACCTCGTTCGATCCAGTTACTTCATTTTCTGCAATCGCTGTCGATTGCGTTGCTTGCGGTTCCAAGCGCAGGCGATTCACCGGAACAATCAGCGGCGAATGAATGCCTTCCACCTGCACGACCGCGAACGCGCTTTTCTCCGCGCCATGATCACTGAGCATCGTGATCTCACCGCGAATCGTCAGTTCCGGGCCGACTTGTTCGAGCGTCCTGGTGGCATCAGGGCACACGACGTCGCCGATTGCAAAGGATGCAGTCGCGCCTTGTCGAATGTCTTGAGTCACCGGTCGTCTCCGAAATCGTATCCATCGAAACCTCTACGCATGGTGACTATGCACACGGTGTGCCAAAACTTCGGGCGGATGGCAAATTTCAAAAATGGCTGTTTTCAAGGCGAAATTGCGGGGGCGGCGGCTGGACGGCGTTGCGCGACGGCGATGGTTGGGAAACGAATTGCACACGTGCTGTGCAAGGTTGGAACTCACATTGTGTGTTGCGCTGCGTTCGTTAGGTGATCGCCGATAATTGTTCGCTTAATCGTTGATTGCAGTGTTTTCTGCGCGGTTTGTTGGTGGAGCGCTCTTGGTGTGCATGAATCTGCACTGGGGTTGTGCGTTGCTGCATTCTTCTGGATTCCCGCCTGCGCGGGAATGACGGCAGTGTGGAATGAATGCGCAGAAGTGCGTCACTCCCGCGAAAGCGGGAGTCCAGGACTGATGCTGAATTTCTTGCGGAGTGGTTAACGATTGAGGAACCAGCGTCATGCCGATACCAGCGTCATGCCGGCGGTTGCTTCAATCCGTACTTGCGGATTTTGTTGTATAGCGTGCGGCGACTGACCCCGAGTTTGTCGGCCAACTCGCTGCTGCTTTCGGTTGCGTTGGCCAATGATTTGCGAAGGGCGGTCTCTTCGCACGCACTAACGAATTCCGGAAGTGTCAGTGAACCGGCATCGACCATTTTGCACGCCGCATCGACCAACTCAGTCAGGATCGGAATGTCTTTCGGACGATCGTTGGCATGCACCGAACCGTTTGAACCAAGGCCAGCCCGAAGCCGCGGAGGAATATCTTCCATACAGAGGATGCGGCCTTTGCCTTTCAGGGCGAGCGTCTGGCGGATGGCGTTTTCCAGCTGGCGGATGTTGCCTTCGAGCGTGCAGTTTTCGAAATAGGCGTAGACCGCAGGTTCGACGCCTTCGATCGGGTACTGGTAATAGTCGGCGTACTTCTCGAGGAAAAAGTCGATCAGCAGCGGGATGTCCTCGCGGCGCTGACGCAGCGGCGGAATCTCCAGCGCGATGACATTGAGACGCTGATAGAGGTCCAGGCGGAATCGGCCTTCCTGAATTAGTGCCGGAAGCTGACGGTTGGTGGCTGCGATCACGCGCACGTCGCACTCGATGTGCTGATCGCTTCCAAGCGGGGTCAGGATTTTTTCCTGCAAAACGTGCAGCAGTTTCGGCTGAAGCATCAGATCGAGCTCGCCAATCTCGTCGAGCAAAACGGTGCCGCCTTCCGCTGAACGGAAAATTCCTTTGCGGGCTTCGGTCGCACCGGTAAACGCGCCGCGCTTGTGCCCGAAGAGCATGCTTTCGGCCATCGTTCCTGAAATGGTCGAACAATTGACCGACTGCAGTTTCTTGTGGCCGCGTTTGGGATCGAGGCTATGGATGTACTGGGCGAGCAATTGTTTGCCCGTGCCCGATTCGCCAAGGATCAACACGGGAATATCAGAAATCTGTGCAGCTCGCGTGGCTTGTTCGATCAGGCGGTGCATTGTCGGGCTTTGCCAGACCATGCCCCCGGGATTGAATTCGGTGTTCCGCGCCCGCGATCCTTGCGGGGCTGGGCCTTGCGTGCGGAATCGTGTAAGCGATGCTTTCAGGTGATTGACAAGAAGTGCGTCTGACGTTTCCGGATTCCTGTCCTGAACTTCGATGAGGGCTGTCGCACCGGAGGCAATCAATGCCTGGCATCGGTCGACGGACAATCCATGATCGGAAAGCACGACAATGTCGGGCGATCCCGGAGCCGCACAGAGATTGCCAATGCCACTTGCGATGGATTCAAATTCAACGGTTGGATCAATCGAAACGACCAGAATGCAGATGTCGGCGCCTGTGTTCACCAACCGGGAAGCTTCCTTTAAACATGAAGCCTCGATAATCGGAGGGTGGGCGTCTGCATAGAGATTGCGCGACAGTGGGGGGACGGCGCGCTCAATCTTCGAGCGCAGCACTCCGCGCGCAATGGGATCAGAATGGACCAGCAGCACCCGACCGGTTGCCGCCTGCGACAAATTCAAAACTCTTCTCTCTCCTTCGCCCATCGCCTGCCCACCAATTTGGCGGCAGCCCGACTGATCGACGAGCGTATTCCTTCCCAGCGTGCCAACAAAACTCATGCACAACCGGTGCGACCGCCGATGGCAGGATCCTCTGCGCACAGACAGCGGGCTCAGTGATGTTTTGATTGCTGTCTAAAAGTAGACGGGGTCCGTCCTGGTATGACTCGTCTCTCTCCCCGTACGTCCTGACAGCTCTGGCTTATCAACCCAAAACCCCTCAAAACATGGCTTGTTCTGACGGATCGCGATGGTGTCAAAGCCCATCGGACGAGTTGGATGTCTCCCAAACATCCTTCTACGCCCTAAGTTGCCACGTTACTGAAACCAGCCATCAAAGTCAATGGTAACTTTGGAAAGTACAGTAACATAGGCGTGGAATGGGTTCCGGCAGTCGTTTGGTTAAGATTCGATAAAGCCACTACATATTGCTCTAACTTCCTTTGCGGGCACCATTTTCGTCCCCTTGATTTTGCCCCATGCAAATCTATAAGTGCGGCTGGTGCTCGATTGGATGTCCCGCGCGGGGGCTTCCAAATCCGCGAGGCCAGCCTGTCGAAAATGAGGGAAACCGATGGTGGGGAAGATCGCCGCAGTCGTCTTGTTCGTCGCACAGTCCGCCGTCTGGGCCGAAACGGCTAAACCTCCTTCTGACACCCGCCTGGTGGTGATGATCGTCATCGACCAGTTTCGCGGGGACTATCCTGAAGCCTACCAGCAGCATTTTGTTGAAGGCGGATTCAATCGCTTGATGCGTGACGGGGCTTGGTTGACCAATGCCAAACTCCAATACGGCTGCACCGCGACCGGCCCGGGGCATGCGTCTTTGGGAACCGGTGCTTATCCATCGCAGCATGGGATCGTTGGCAACAATTGGATACTCCCCAAAGAAGCCGGGCACGTTGAATACTGCTGCGGTGGTGGGGAGTTCAAGTTGACCGGTTTGGACCCGCACATGGCCGACTCGTCGCGCTCTCCACTGACACTCAAAGTCGCAACGCTTGGCGATCGGATGAAAGCGCATTTTGGAGACAAGTGTCAGGTTTGGGGCACGGCGCTGAAGGATCGGGCGGCTATTCTGACTGCCGGACAAAAAGCCGACGGTGCCATATGGTGGCACCCGGCGAGCGGGAATTTCGTTTCCAGTACGTTTTACGGTGAGAGCCTGCCCAATTGGGTTCAGGCATTCAACAACGAGCGATTCGTCGATCGCTATTTTGGAAAAGAGTGGGATCGTCTGCTGGATGCGGGCGCATATCCGACCCGGTTTCTGAAGGGATGTGACAACGACGTCTGGCGCAAGCACAATCCGATGGCATTTCCCAAGCCGTTGGGGGCCGGGCAGTCCACGCCCAGTGTGGCGTACTACGGTGCGCTCTACGCTTCGCCATTTGGCAATGACTTGGTCTTTGAGTTGGCCGAGCGGGCGATCAAGGCTCAGTCACTGGGGACCGACGACGTTCCGGATTTTCTAAGCGTCTGTCTTTCGAGCAATGACGTCGTCGGGCACAAGTATGGCCCCGACAGCGATGAAGTGATGGACTGTTCGATTCGGACCGATCGTCAGATCGCCGCGTTTCTCGATTGGCTCGATCGTGAGGTCGGTTTGAAGCACTGCATCGTGGCGTTGTCTTCGGACCACGGTGTTGGTCCCGTCGCTGAGTTCACCGTGGATTGCGGCCATGGCGGCGGACGTCATAACACTGGCAAGCTGGAGAAAAAGCTTGAGAAGGCGTTTTGTGCGAAATTCGGCGAGCCGGCAGACGACCGCAAGTATGTTCGTGAAATGATGTTCCCGTGGCTTTACCTTGACGAAGACACGGTCAAGGCACAGTCGGTTTCGTTGGCCGATGCCGCGCGGTTCGCCCGGGACGAAGTCGTCAAGATCGAGGGGATCGAGAAGGCGTTCGACGTTGCGGAGATTGCGTCGGGCGGATTCGCGACTCAAAGCGATTTGCACCGGCAGATCGCAAACAGTTACCATCCACCGCGAAGTGGTCATGTGTATGTGCATTGGGATCGCTTTTGGGCCAAGGGACGCAAAGTGGCGGTCCATGGCGCCGCGATGGACTACGACCAGCATGTGCCGGTGATGTTCATGGCCGGCGGTATCAAACCTGGCAAATACGACAACGCGGTGTGCCCGACGGGCATGGTGCCAACGATCAGCCGACTTCTGGGCATGCCGGACAAGAACGAACTTGCCGGGCGGCCTTTCAACTTCATTCTTAACCAGTCGCAAAAGTAATCGCGGCAAAGGCAAAGGGATTTCATGATTGATCCACGCGTGACCAAACTCGCCGACGTACTGATCAACTATTCCACCGAAATGAAAGCGGGCGAAAAGGTCTTGATTGAGGCCATCGATGTGCCCGAGAACATCGTTTGCGAACTTATCCGCCTCGCCAGAGAAGCCGGCGCCGATCCGCTGGTGACGATCAAGAATAACCAGATCACCCGATCGCTCTTGATGCATAGCAGCGACGCGCAGCTTCAAACGATTGCAGACGTCGAATCGGCGCGAATGAAGCAGGTGCAGGCGTATATCGGGGTGCGCGGCTCGGCGAATATCACCGAGCTGTCCGACGTGCCCGATGAGCGGATGAAGGCGTATCAGAAGATTTGGTGGCGGCCCGTGCATGGTGCGATTCGGGTGCGCGAGACACGCTGGGTCGTGCTGAGGTATCCGTCGCCCTCGATGGCCCAGTCGGCAGGCATGAGCACCGAGGCGTTTGAGGATTTCTACTTCAACGTGTGCACGATGGACTACAGCCGAATGGCGGCAGCGATGAAACCGCTCCAACAGCGGATGGAAAAGACGGACAAGGTCAAGATCGTCGGGCCCGGAACGGACCTGCGTTTTTCAATCAAGGGTATTCCGGCGGTCTGCTGCGACGGGAAGCTGAATATTCCCGATGGTGAAGTGTTCACCGCGCCGGTTCGCGATTCGGTGAACGGAACCGTGCAGTTCAACACGCCGACGGTGTACCAGGGGACCCGCCACGAGAACATCAAGCTGACGTTCAAGGATGGCAAGGTCGTCGAAGCCACCGGCAGCGACACCGAAACGCTCAACAAGGTGCTCGATGCCGACGAAGGAGCCCGCTACATCGGCGAGTTTGCGATCGGCTTCAATCCGTACGTCACCAAACCGATGCTCGACATTCTGTTCGACGAGAAGATCGCCGGCTCATTTC
Organism: Phycisphaerae bacterium; assembly: GCA_030429365.1. GTDB lineage: Bacteria > Planctomycetota > Phycisphaerae > UBA1845 > UBA1845 > UBA1845. Next base: position 33,160 of record JAUIEW010000013.1, on the reverse strand, counting down.
ACTTCACGCCGGGGGCTGCCTACGAAGACGATGCCGACAATGGAAACCGTTCGCAGATTCACTGGGACATGGTCTGCCGCCAGGATAAGGACAACGGTGGCGGCGAAATCTGGTTCGACGACGAGTTGATCCGCAAGGACGGGATTTTCGTGACGGATGAGTTGAAACCGCTCAATCCGGAAGAGTTGAAAAAGTCGTAGCCGTTCAGGTACGATGCCAGTCACGTCACATTCCGTACGTAGGAACGAATCATGCCGCCACAAGTAGCGGCCCGTCATCATTCAAAGTGAGGTGCAACATGGGTGCATGGGGTGCTGGATGCTTCGAAAACGATGATGCGCTTGATTGGCTTTGCGATCTTGAAGACTCGGTTTCCAGTGACCTCATCAGGGAAACGATTCAGATCGCAATTGATGCGCCGCCGGGAGATGACTTGGAGGCTCCAGAATGCTGCAGTGCGTTAGCCGCCTGCGAAATGGTGGCAGCCCTCTCCGGCAAACCGCCTTCAGACTTGCCGGAGGATGCCAAAGCATGGCTCGAACAAAACTCAGCCGTCGCGGACAATGCAGTCTTGCAACTTGCAATGAAAGCTGTTGAACGAATCCGAACGGACTCAGAATTGAAAGACCTGTGGGAAGACGCAGAATCGCTCGACGAATGGACTCCTGTCGTCGACGATCTGGCCAGCAGGTTGCGGGTGGTTTGCAACTGACGTATAGCGCCGACTTTCGCAATCCCGATATCATATGCTGGATTACTCCATCTCAAACGCCGCTTCCGCGATGCCGTCCGGGCGGACGATGTAGGGCGTCCAGGCCAGCGCCAGCGTTTCTACTGCGATGTCACTTTTTCTTGGGCGGATGGTTAGTTCTTCGAATTCGAGATTGTCGATGTCGGCTTCGGTGCGGATTTCTTCGATCTCGGATTCGAACGTTGCTTCCATTTCAGCCAGCCTCTCTTGGAGGGCTTTGACGTTTTCGACGGCACGCGCGACATCGCCTTTCTCTTTCGCGATTCGGCTTGCACTTCGGATGGTAGAGGCTGCTCGCCCGACGTTTCCGACGCTGGCCTTCTTTCGGCCAAACAGTGCGCCCAGGATGGTCGCGCCGAATGACACGGCGGTCTGCACACCCTTTTGCTTGACTTGCGATCTCTCGCGGTCTTCGCGTTCTTCGGCCTTGCGGATGCGTTCTTCCAACGCCATCAGTTTCGGGGCATATTTCTTGCGAAGCTTTTCGATGTCCTTGTCGCGCTCTTCGTGCAGCAGGTGGCGGAGGCGGACGCGGAAGTCTGACTCGGCTTCATCGAGTTCGGAATACTGCTTCAATTCCTTGCACTTGAGAATCGTCCCCTCGTGGTTGCGATACAGAAAATTGGTAAACGACTTGGACCACTTTGGATAGCTCGTCTTGCGTTGCGCGATTGCAGGCAGCGGTGCGAAACGGGCGCTGGGTTCGCCAGACATTTCGATGTCCACGGATGTCGCGCCGTCTGCCGCCTCCCAGATATTGCTGCCGGACTGTCCGTCGATCATCGCCAGCAGCGACACATCGCGCCAATCGTCGACCTTTGCCGACGCCCGCACGAAATGCAATTTCCCTTTGCCAATGATCAACGGCTCGTAGCGAAGGTATCCCCCATCCGGAACGCTTCGCGTCGCAGGCAGAAAAACCTGGTTCACGCCGGGCGGCAGCGGTGGGGGGCAAGACATCAAGCCCGGGTCACTTACTGCGGCGGACGCCTGTTGCAGGTTTCGCGGTTGCTGCGCGTTTGGCATGGAAGGTGTCGGTGCGGACTGAGCCGCAAGCACCTTGCGCGCGTCCATCAATTCCTGGATCTGGCTTCGGGTGAGTGGACCGCGCAGATACGACAGCGCCCACCGCGTGTGGAACAGTGTTGGCTTGTCTTCGTGGACGTTGTTCATCAAGAAAACGCGACTTCCCAAACTCGACAGCACCTTCTCCGCCTGCGCGCGGTTCATGGTTGACGATGCGTTGGCGCTTTCCAGTCCATCGAGTAGCCGCATCTTGTCGCGTTCGGTTTGCAGGCGGCCGATGAACCACGTGCCCGTGTTGGCGAGTCCCTTGTAATCGAGATCGACCGGGTTCTGCGTCGCGAGCATCACACCGAGGCCATACGCCCGCGCCTGCTTGAGAAGCGTAAGCATCGGCATCTTCGAAGGCGGGTTCGCCGACGGTGGGAAGTACCCGAATATCTCGTCCATGTAGAGAATCGCCCGCAGGCTGCCGGTGCCCGGTTGACTCCGCACCCACGCGACGACTTCGTTGAGCAGGATCGTGACGAAGAACATTCGCTCGGCTTCGGACAGATGCGCGATGGAAAGGATCGACACGCGCGGTTTGCCTTCCTTCGTGTAGAGCAGTCGATCGATGTCGAGCGGTTCGCCCGTCATCCATGCCGCAAAGCCCGGTGAGGCCAGCAGGTTGTTCAGCGCCATCGCCAGCTTGAAGCGATCCTTCGACGGGAAGAACGATTCAACATCCATCACCCCGAGCCGCTCGAATGGCGGCGTCTGGATCGATTGAATCAGACTGGCCACATCGAGATCGCGACCTGCACGCCAACTGCGATCGACGATGTTCGAAATCAAAATGTGTTCGCGACTTTGAATCGGGTCGGCGTCGATCCCCAAAAGCGCGAGCAATCCGGAGACGACGGCCATCAATCGTTCGCGCATCGCATCGTTGTCATCAAGCAGGTTGGCGGGTGGGGCTTTGAGCGATCGCAGGATCATCAGCGGCAGACCGGTGCTGCTGCCGGGGGTGTAGATGTTGATGTCGGCCGCATCTTTGAATCGCCCGATGCGGGCGCCATCCTGATCCCAATCCTTCAAACCCTTCTTCCAGAGGTTCGCCCGGTCGGCTGCGTATTCGTCGGGCGTCATCCCTTTGCGGGCGGCTTCCGCTTCGTCGATCCACGGCCGAAAGTCAGCCGGCTGGAGTTTCGGAAACGCGAGCAGCAGGTTGCCGAGGTCGCCCTTGGGGTCGATGGCGATGGTGGGGATGCCATCGATGGCGGCTTCCTCAATCAGCGAGAGGCAGAGGCCCGTCTTACCGCTTCCGGTCATGCCAACGCAGACGGCGTGGGTGGTCAGATCCTTCGCATCGTAGAGGAGGATGTCGTCGGTGATGGCGGCTTCTTCAAGGTTGTATTGCTTGCCCAGATAGAACGCCGCGAGCTTTTCGTAATTCGGGGTGGCCATTGGGTTGAGGTTCTCCTCACGTGTTGCGTTGGTTGACTTATTTGTATTCGCGTCCGTCGTGTCGAATCCAACCGCCCGGACGCCTGTTGGCTGGGTCGCGATGGGTCCAGTGGATCACGCCGTCGCGTTCGTTGGTTTCGTATTGGCCGCGAAAGCGGATGGCGTCGCCTTCGCTGACGGGGACGCGTTTCGCAAGATCGATATTGTGGGCGATGAGCAGCGTGCGCCCGGAGTCCAGTTTCACGATGAATCGTTGATGTCGCGAGCCGTCGTTGTCATCGGGCAGCGTTTTGGTGACCGTGGCGGGCGCCTGGATGATTTCACCGGATTTGCCGTCGCGGATGATCGACTCGATGCGGGCCGGCGGCGTGTCGGAACCGTGCGGTGATCTGGCGGTCGAAACGGATGACGGGGGATTGGATGTTGACGCGGGTGAATCGCCAGACCCACCCCATTGCTTGCCGGCATATGCGATGAGCGCAACGACAATGACCAGGGCGGCTTGCAGCGGTGTTCGTTTTCGACGTCGAGGCATGCGGCGTATGTTAGCGGCGCGAAGAACTCGGGCCAACCGATACCTGTAGGGTCCGCTGTGCGGACCAATTGGGCGTCACTCGGAACGGTCCGCAGAGCGGACCCTACCTGGAAGGACGTACCACGCCGTCTCGGGTCTGCGGTAATCAGTAGCCCGGGGTGCGCCGAAGGCTTTCACCCCCGATCGCAACCCCGAGCAGGCTGGCGGATCGACCGCACGATCGATCCAACAATCCATAGCCGCGGGCAGGGCTGGTTTGACACGCAGCCGCCGATTGCACGCAATTCACACGCCAATTGCCGAGAACGGCGATTCTTGCGGCTGGCGGGGTTGTCATCATCGGGTTTGGGCGTTATAAGTGCCGCGTTCGTGGTCGTGATCAGCCCGAAAGCCAGCCCATGTCGGTTCGTTGGGAAGCGGTGTTTCAGTCACTTGAAAGGTGGCGATAAAGGGCGGATCGCGATTGTCCGAAGAGCACAATACAGACGTCGCGGGCAAGAAATCACAGGCGATCCGCCAAGCAGCGGGGCCCCAAACGCGGCGGAAATGTGCAAGAAGTACAACCTTCGGGCAGGTAGCTCAGTTGGTAGAGCAACGGACTGAAAATCCGTGTGTCGGCGGTTCAAGTCCGCCCCTGCCCAGTCATTTGCGAAGTTCAATCCCTCAAGGCCCCGGCCTTCCACCAACATCACAACGCCCATTCGTCTAATTCGGTTGGGCGGCTATTGGTCAGCCAATCATGGCCCGTTGATCGATCCATTGTTTGCGGGCTTGGACCTGTGCACCTAATATCGCCCCATAATTTTCAGAAGCCGCCAGGGGTCATTTCGCAAGATGCTTTTTAATTCATCCGTTTTTGCGATCTTCCTCGTCGTCGTCCTCGCGCTGTACTACCCGATGCGCCTCCGGGCGCAGAATCTCATGCTGCTGGCCGCCAGCTATCTGTTCTATGGCTGGTGGGACTGGCGATTCACGTCACTGCTGGCCATCTCGACGATCGCTGACTTTTTTCTGGCAAAGCGGATGCGAGCGGACCAGGAGAATGGCGGCAGCCGTGCGCGACTCTATCTGATCGCCAGTTGCGTGGTGAACCTTGGCATCCTCGCCACGTTCAAGTACTGCGATTTCTTCATCCAATCGGCGACGACTATCCTTAACACGTTGGGTATTGATGCCCACGTTGAACTGGTGGGGCTGGTGCTTCCCGTCGGCATCAGCTTCTACACGTTTCAGACGATGAGCTACACGATCGACGTCTACCGCGGCAAGCAGGAACCGACGAATAACTTTCTCGACTTCGCTCTTTACGTCGCGTTCTTCCCGCAATTGGTGGCCGGTCCGATCGAACGATCCACCCATCTGCTGCCGCAGATCGGCACCGGGCGGCGCGTGACGGTGGATGATCTTCGGATTGGAAGCGCCCTGATGGTGATGGGGTACTTTAAGAAAATGGTGATCGCAGACTCTGCCGCCGTCTACGCAGACATCGCGTTCAACGATCCATCGGGCAATGTCGGGGCGCTTCTGGGTGTCTACTTCTTTGCGATTCAGATCTACGGTGACTTCGCCGGCTACACCGACATCGCACGCGGCGTCGCCCGGTTGATGGGTTTCGATCTCTGCCTGAACTTTAGGCAGCCATACCTTTCTTCGAGCATCACGGAGTTCTGGCGACGCTGGCATATTTCGCTTTCATCATGGCTGCGCGATTACCTATACATTTCGTTCGGCGGCAATCGGCTGGGCCCGTGGAAGACTTATCGAAACCTCATGCTCGTGATGCTGCTTGGCGGACTATGGCACGGCGCGTCGTGGAATTTCGTCATCTGGGGCGGACTGCATGGTACGTACCTCGCCGTCGAGCGCATGTTCGCCTCGCGCAAGGGGCACAAGAAAGCCGATCGACCGCGCGGCGGGTTCGGTACATGGTTGAAGTGGTTTGTCGGGACTGCGATCACGTTTCATCTGGTCTGTCTGGCGTGGATACTCTTTCGCGCCCACGGACTCGACGAAGCGTTTCGCGTGCTGCACGACATCGTGACCTTGCACAGTCCGATCGGTAGCTTCGAAGTACTTGCGGTTTTCGTTGTGCTTGTGTTGCTGACGTTGATGATCGATGTGCCATGCTGGTGGAGCGATCGTGAAGTGCCGGTGCCCGCAAGCTGGCCGGCTGTCATTCGTGGCGTTCTCTATGGCATCATGATTGCCGTGGCGACATTTGTTGGACCCAGTGGAGGCAAGCCCTTTGTCTACTTCCAGTTCTAACGCCATCGGCAAGCGCGAAGCAATCGTGACGGGCGCTGCGGCGCTTGGTCTGCTGGTGATTGTGCGCTTGGCCATCATGTTTGCCGGTCCAGGACTGACGGATGTGCTTGGCGGCTGGGGTGTGGACCGGGATTTTGGTTATGCGTGGAATCAACTGACGATTCGGCATGATGAACCCGTTGACTGGTACGTCGTGGGAAGTTCGCGATTGGGTATGGGGGTGGACATCGATGCGTTTGCGGACGAAATGGGAGTCGATCGGGATCGGGTGGAGAAGCTGACCTTCAGCGCCGGTACGCCGTGGGAGGTCTGGCAGCTTATGAAGCTTCGGCCGGATGAGTTTCCCAAGGCGCGCGGGGTCGTGGTGGATGTCGGGGCGTGGCAATTCAACGCCAACGCAGCCACGCGTTTCGGTGAACGATTTCCGCGGCTTGCTTCGTGGGACGATCGCGTGAAGCTTGCGGACGAAAGTGACGACCGGCGAGCCAACCCTGTCGATCTGGTTTGGCCCTACCAATCGCAGCGCCGCACGATCATGGATTGGCTCAGCGCCGTTTGGCACACTGTTGACCCAGATGCGCCGACGTCCACGCACGATAAGGAGTGGGACGCGCATGAGGCGCGGGTGAATAAGCAGGGGATACCAACCAATGCCACGCCCGATGCCGCCTACGAACGCCACTTCGCAAATTTCGCATGGTCGCCGTTGGTCGAAGACTCGCTAAGGGAGTTGGCAGCGTGGTGCAAGGAGCGCAAGGTTCGGTTGATTCTGGTTCGACCGCCCACATCGGCGAGCTACCATCAGCAGATTCTAGAAAATGAAGCCAGCGAAATCGGATACAGGAGGATGCTCAAGCTGCTGGATGAGTTGGCCGAGAGCACCGGCGCGATGCTGATCCTGGACACGACGGCTGACGCGATGCAACAGGGGACGGGCGACGAATTCTTCCTTGATTATGGCCACCTGAGTCGCCATGGCGGCAAAGCCTACACCCGCTCGCTCGCGCAGCGCATCAAGGAAAATCGACCGCGATGACTTTGTAGTTACAGCACGCCCACCGTATCATTCAAATCTGGAATTTACGTAGGTCGGATCATCGACCCGACAGCCGCGTTATCGATCTCCAAGCTGATGGCCGGCCTGAAATCTGGTGTTAGCGTGGGAAACACATCATGCCCGATTTTCTTGACCCCGTAGAAGTGAAAGAGTCTTCTGAGAGAGTCATCCTCGCTGCCGGCGGGCGGATTTGTGAAGGGTTGCCATACCTGAACCACACGCAAACCCGCAAACTTGAGGACATCGTCGATCGGGCGCTGATTCTAAACGCAATGTTTCAGATTCATTTCGGCGCTCCGCCGCAGGCCATCGCCGATTGGATTGAACGCAACTCGATCAGCCATGCGTTGTCTCCCAAGGAGTCTGACATCTTAAGGCGCGATGCTTCGATGATCACCGATCAGGAGAAGATCGACTTGTATTGGTACATCGAAGCGCTGTGGGCGTTCTTGTGGGCGACGCAGCTCATTGATGAGATGCCGTTTGATCGCGGTATTGAAGACTACATGGCCAGCCTCTGTCCGAATCTGCAGAAAAACGAGGACGGCAGCAAGTTCCGCGACAAGATGAACCTCCGTCCACACGGAGAGCTTTTCAAAATGCTCGATCTATACTACCGCCTCCATTGGTGGACCAGAGACGCGGGGCTTCGCAAAGAAAATACCGGAAAAGTCAACTGGGAGATCATCGTCGAGAGACGAAAAGCGCTCGAATGGGTGATGGACGATCAACTCGAGTGGGACGACGTGCCGTTGGATACGTGATTTGGCGTGGCGACGTTGACGTTGTGTTCTTTGAACCGCAACTACAGATAGCGATCACATCATGAATATGAATCAGGCAGAGCAACTCATTCGACGTTCAGCTTTCGCCGCGAACGCGGATTACCTCATCTCCATGCTGCGGCCGACGGTGCGGATACGGACATCGCGGGTGGATGACTCTGAATTGCCGCTTGGAACTTCGCGGTTTGGTGGGGTTCCGGATGTGCCTGAGGATTGGGAGTGGCCCGACGGGACCGAAGTTGATGAGTTGGCGTTTCTTGCACAGATCAACTTAGCTGAAATCGCCGCACTCGATTCAAGTTTGCCGTTGCCTTCGACTGGCTGGCTTTGCTTCTTCTACGACATCGAGACTCAGCCGTGGGGGCACACTGTGGAGCATGCCGGTGGGTGGCGGGTCGAGTATTTCGATTGCGATGAGGAATCGTTGGAGCCGTCTGAAGGTCCGGAGGATGAACGCTATACGTTTCCGACGTGTGCGCTGCAATTCGAAAAGACGCTGACTTTGCCGCGACATGAATTCTTGACCGAGGGGGACCCATCAAGCCCATTCACCCGCGAATGGGATGGCCAACCCGTCGAAGCCGGCAAGATCGTCCTCGACAGTATCGACTACGAGGAAGCCTTTGAGACGTTGATCGATCCGCCAAAGGATGGGCCTGATCATCGACTCTTGGGACATGCCCACGAATTGCAGGGGCCAATGCCAGAAGGGTTCCGCGATCTTATCCGCCTGACCGAAACGCCGCCGACAGAGCGAAGGAATCCGTTCACCGGTGCGACGATGACCATCCCCGGCGAACCGGCTACCGAGTGCGACGAATCGCTCAAACAACTGCTGACCGAAACCGACGATTGGCGTTTGCTGCTGCAATTGGACTCCGACAAAGCAGGCCCGGGCTGGATGTGGGGCGATGTCGGCCGCCTCTACTTCTGGATACCAACCGAAAAGCTAAACAACAAAGCGTTCGACGAAGTTTGGTTGCAGCTACAGTGCGGTTGAGTGTAGGTCGGGTCATCGACCCGACAGGTGCAATATTTCTAGGTTTGCCACATGTTCCGACCTTCGTCACTGGGATTACGCTGCTGGTGCGATGCTCCTCGCATTAAGGATTAGGGAGAAAGGGACTCCTTTATGAAACGGCGTACGGCGATGCGAGTAGCCGCGTGGTTCACCCTTGTTTACGTATCGTTGGGATTGCTGATCGCGATGTTCCTTTGGCTTCCCGCGACACTTCACGGAAATTCCAACCAGAAGCTTTGGGCAAGCATGCCATGGTACAAAGTCGTTCCCCATCTTCTTCACGGTAGTCATCTGTGGCTGCCATGCGGAGTGATCCTTGGAGTCGTTGCCCTGGTCGCATTCTTTAGAGAGGCTGCCGGACGACAGAGTCGGCGGCTGTTCTGGTGTTATGCGTGTTGCGCTATATCGTTGGCGATCTATGAGATTGGGTTGGTCATCAGCCTTATCCTCCTTAGTCCCTTCAAAGTGATTACTTCTCCGAAATCTTCATCCATGTGGTCATATCGATGGGATGATTTGACCGGTGCGTTCGTTGTTTCCGCAGTTCTGTGTCTTCCACTGTTGGTTCGACTTTGCATCGCCATTCTTGTGCCACCAGGAGTTTCGAATGATTCGGGCAACTGCATCCAATGCGGTTACGACCTGACGGGAAACGAATCGGGCATTTGTCCAGAATGCGGCACACCGATTCGCTCAGCGGAAGCCTCCATTTGAGTGAGGTATGCTGCATGATCGATTCAATTGTCGGGTCGATGACCCGACCTACCTCTTATCGCTTCTTCTAGCGTTTTTCAGAAATCTCAAATCAAACGATTCGCCGGGATTGCCGCCTTTGATGGGGCGCTAGGGCCGATTTTGGCAATTCCATGAAAGGTGCAGTCGGACGGTGGCCAATGGTTGGGCGTTGGGGGTTATGCCGGAAACGGATTGCGTTTGCGGCTTTTGATTTTTGGGGGCCGGTGCGGGGCTGGTTGCTGCACGCAGGCAAAAAGCGGCTTGGGGAAGCCGCGGGAGATGTCACCATGGGTTTGAAAAAAATGAAAAACCACGTTTGGTTTCGCACACTTGGCACGCTGTCGTTGGGCGTGTTTTTTAGCATGGGTGTTGTCGGTTGCGGGCTTACGCCTCCGGGCGGCGAGGATCCTGCGCCGCAGGTCGAACAACCCGACGATCAGCAAGACGATCAGCCGGATGATCAACAAGACGAATCGCAGGATGAAAATCAGGCGCCGTCGGCTGACGCTGGTTCCGATCAAGCCGCTCTTGGCGGTGACACCGTAACACTCGATGGTTCCGGCAGCAGCGATCCGGACGGTGATGCGCTCACGTTCAGTTGGTCGCAGACGTCTGGTACACCGGTCGCGCTCAGCGATGCCGACACCGATTCGCCGAGCTTCACCGCGCCCGATTCGGATGAGCAGATGGAGTTTGAGCTGACCGTCGAGGACACGGGCGGTTTGACTTCCACGGCATCCGTATTCGTGAACGTCACCGCGCCGAGCGAACCGCGACTCTATATTGCCAACGTTGGGGCCAACGTCACCAGTTACGCGAATCCGGCGGAGGTGAACGGCAACATCGTTCCCGATACCAACCTGGCCGGTGCGCAGACGCAGCTCATGTTCCCGAGCGACATCGTCGTCAACTCGGCCAACCAGCTTCTGGTGTCGAACTTCACGGCTGGCACCGTGACGACGTACAACGATGCCGACCAGACCAACGGTAACCTTTCGCCCGACGGAAACGTTCAGGGTGCAGCGACTCAGTTGAATCCGAATGGTCCGATCACGCTGGCGATCAACGCCGATGAGGATCTGCTGTTCGTGGCCGACACCGTGCTCGATAATATTCTGGTCTTCGGTGAAACGTCCAGTCCGACGTTCAACGGTAACCAGGCGCCGATTCGCACGATCACCAGTGCCGACTTGAACAATCCGGCGGGCATGAACTTCGGTGCGGACGACGATCTGTACGTGGCCAACAACGGCAGCACCAACGTCGCCGTGTTTGCCAACGCGAGCACGCTCAACGGTAACGTCAACGCCACCCGCATCATCACCAGCGCGGCGTTTACGAATATCACCGACGTGTTCATCGATGGAAACGACACCATGTATGTCGTCGATGGGGTTGGGTTCATCTTCACGTTCTTTGACGCATCGACGCTCAACGGTGTCAGTGAGCCGGACCTGACGCTGCAATTGCCGGGAGTGGTTTTCCTGACGGCGATCGCGGTCGATGCCGAGGGGACGGCCTACATCGTCGATCATGGCGACAACGCGGTGCATTCGTACGACGAAATCGATTCGTTGAACGGGACGATCGCTCCGGACCGTACGATCCAGGGGTTGAACACGCAGTTGTCCGGTCCGATTCGAGTCTTCCTCGCCGAGTAGTTTCGGCAGAGGAGTTTGGATAACCAAAAGCAATGGGGTCTGGAGACGAACTCTCCAGGCCCCTTTTTGTTTTTACCGGTCGGGATAACTCATGCGGAAGGGCGCCGAGTTGCAGGCAAGCTGCCAGTCGCGCTGTATCCAATTCCGCTCGTGGCTATTTCCTGCGGTTCGATCCCGGCTAGAATGCTCGGCTACTGCTGCCGGTTGGGCGCAGACGACGTATGAATTCAAACAGGCGAGGGGGTTTCATTGATCGCACAAAGCGGGCTGGTTCGGTTCTTGATCGTTTCGGTTTGCGCATGTATCGCGGTGGTGTCGGGCTGCGGCGAGCTGCAACTGACCATGGAGGATGTCGCGTACGTTCCGGGCGAGAAGTCGATTTTCGTTGGGCAGCTTGAACGCGATTCGCCCTTTGGCATTCCCGATGCGATGGAGAATGAGTCGATTTCGTTTTGGGTCGGAGACGATTTGATCGGGGTTGCGAAAACGGATGACGAGGGTCGAGCGCGGTTGGCCGCAGACCTTGGCAAGCGATCGCTGCAGGATAAGGTCAAAGCGCGTGCGTGGGTTGGATTGCGGCGTGTGGAGGTTGTGCGGCCCATCCAATCTTGGGACGCCAATACGGTGATCATCGCGGTTGATGTCGATCACACAATCGCCGAGACGGACTATGAGGGCGTGCTGCTTGATGATGTTGATACGAAGACGACGACAATTCCTGGTTCGGTCGAAGCGTTGAATGCGTTGTCGCGAAAGTTTCACGTGATGTACGTGACAGCCCGTCCGAATTTTCTTTACGACGAGACGCGCCAGTGGTTGAAGATGCACGGATATCCGCAGGCGCCGCTGGTGATGGGCCCGAACGCGTCGGCGCTCGTCGATCAAGCCGAACTCAAGGAAGACCTGTTGAAATGGCGACGCGAGCCCTTGCCGAACTTGCTGATTGGGATTGGCGACAAGGCGTCTGACGCTGAGGCATACCATGCGGTGGGGATGTTGAGTATTCTCCTCGCGCCGGCCGAAGAGGAACTGGAAGCGGAAAACGTTTTCGTGATGCCGAACTGGGCGGCGATTCAGGCGTTCTTCGACGTCAATGGCGAGTCGCTGACCAAGCCAGACAGGCTCGCGGACATACTCGAACGCGATGCGATCACCGAACTGGACATCCCCGACCAACCCGAGCATCTGCAGATTCGCATCGCCAGCGAGAATGGCGATGATGCTGACGATGACGAAAAAGATAACGACGAAAAAGACGACGACTAGCGGCTGGTAAGCGGTGTGTGGCAGATCAACTCCAGCGTGTTGCCTTCCGGATCTTTGAAGAAGATGGCCTTGGCATTCATCGCGGGGAACTCTGAATACGTCGGGTTCAGCCCGAGCGCGATGAGACGCTGGTTGTGGGCGTCGTAGCTTTCGGGCGGAATCTCGAAAGCGAGATGATTCAAAGTCGAGCGGCGAACATCGTGGCCGTCAAACCGCGGCTTGGCAAATACGTGTCGTCGATGGTCGATGAGCGCGAGCAGTTGCGGATGCCCGTGCCGACCGAGCGGCGTATCAATCTCGCGAATCGTCAAAAAGCAGATTGTCGGCTCGCCGCCTTCGGTGGGACCGTCTTGCGATTCGTAGCAACCTTCGCTGAACACACCAAACCCAAGCACCGAATGATAGAACTCGCGCATCTGCGGCAAATCGCGCACGCTGAGGACGATCTCGCCGACACCGGTGATCGGCGGTGCAGGGATATGGTCATGTTGTTCGTTCGATTGAGTTGGTGTCGAATCCATTCGCTCAGATTAGTCAACGGATGCTTTGCGGTCTACCTGACAGTGGTACGACGTTCGATATTAAGGGCTCGGGGGTTGGCACGGTGGGTACGTTTCGCGTAACGTGATGCGGTCGGTTGAGTCGGGCAGCCATGATCTCTGCGACCTTAAGCACATCCAGGAGCAACCGTATGAAATCCCCCAAACTGGTCATCGTCACCGTGCTGTGTTGTGCGCTCGGTTCGGCATCGGTCGTTTTCGGTGAGACGTATCGCGACGATCGCAATCACTTTTCGATCACGATGCCAGATGATTGGGTGGCGATGGTTCCCGAGACCATCAACATGGTCAATAAGATGGCGAATTATCAAGCCAAGAATTCAAACATGACCGGCGTGGAGTACGATGCAGGGTATCAGCCCTTGGGTACGCCCACACTTGCTTATCCGTACCTGCTTATTCAAGTCGTTCGTCAAGATTTCTCCGATGCGAACTATTCGTCGCTTGAGCGCGGGCTAGGGTTGGCGATGGAAGAAGGTGTGCAAGAAGCAGCCGACGCATTCTCTGAAATCGTGAGCAACGCAGAAACGGGTAAGCCGACCCTGGATCGCAAGAAGGGGCGAATCGTGACGCCGATTGTGATGGAGATTGCAGGGGTTGGGAAGGTCCGCGGCGTTTCGGTGGGGTGGTTGGGTAAGAACGGGCTGATGAACATCCATTGCTATGCGTTGGCCGACGAGTTCGACAAATGGGCGCCGGTGTTTGAAGAGGTCACCGATAGCTTACGCTTCGATGACGGTTACAAATTCAAGCCGAAGTCGAATCCTATTTTCAGCGGGGCGATGCGCGGCGCGGCGATTGGCGCGGTCATTGGTTTGATTATTGCAGGTATCAAAGCCGCTAAAAAGGGCAAGGCATAGCGCCGTGGACTAAATTCACGGCGCCGCCATTGGTATTTTGCGTTCTTGTCGGGTCGATGACCCGACTTACCTATGGTTGCAGGTGGCCGGTGACTTCTTCGGCTAGTTGGCCGTCTTCTGTTTCCACGTGCGTTGAGAAGCCCCACATTCCGCCGCCTTGGCTGATCTTCAGTAGCAACGTGTTGCTTCCCTTTTTCAAACTTACCTTGACGCGGTCCTGCTTTGATGTGAACGGGCGGCCCACGTCGTGGCGATAGACTTCGTCACCGTTGAGCCAGACGGCGACGCCATCGTCGCTGCCGATCGCGAGCACGACGTCCATGTCGCGTGGGGCGTGCAGGTAGGTCAATGCGTATGCCACCGCGTTGTAATAGTAATCGCCGAAGTACTTGTGAAACTCGACGAAGAACTCGTCAGTCAGGTCGCTGTCAGGCGTCACCGGTCGCTCGATCTTCTGCCAGCGAATCGTCTTGTTGTCCTTGCCGGTGTAGGTTGCGGCTAAATCGATTTTTCGTTCCGGCGCAAACACTGTCTGCAGGCGTTCGGCGTCCGGGGCGTCGAACGGGCCGAGCAGATGCCAACGATTGATCGAGGGGAACAGCGTCGTGCTGATCGGAATGCCTATGGTCGCGATATCAGGGATCTCGACGATCATGTCACCTCGCAGAATCGTGGATTGCAACGGTCCCTCGCGCTCAAGCTCGATCCGCTGGCCAATTGTCTCGCCAACCTTTGCCCGGACCTTGCCCGTCTTGCCGGCGTTCAGAGTCCTCCAATTCTTTGGCGGTTCTAAACCAAATGATGCACTCCATTCTTTGACTTCGGTTAGGGTTTGGCTGGTCAGATCGGTCGAAACTTCCAACGTGCAATGGGTCGCGGTTGAATCCTTTGAGGAAGGATGAACGTATGGAACCAAACCCAGCAGGCGGCAAAAGCACTTGCGTTTGGTTTGCTCGTCTGCCGTCGATCTCTTCACTCTTCCTATCGTCTGAATCCACACAACGAGGCTGCCCGCGATTGTCTTGTCAAAGGTCTCACCCTTTGCCCAACCTTCCTTGACGATTTTCGTAGTGCTTGTCTGTCGATCATCTAAGTCCAGCAGGGCTTCGACTTCCGCCAAGGCACGCATTCGCCCGCGCAAACCGCGAGCATTCCATGGGTTCTCGTTGTATGGGCTGTCCAGATTAATCACGATCGAGCAAGCTTCGGTACGCTCAATGGGATTGGTGCGTATGACAAGTTGCAACTGGTCTATATCTTTACGCCAGCCCGCAGTGTTGGATTGCTGCGCTTCGTCAATATTCTTCCCGTCGATTCGTATTGCACCCTCAAAGCTGGGAAATGCTGGGTATAGAACATGCAATCGCACCTCATAAGCACGCGGTGGTGCGTCCGGTGCTAGCTCCCCGGTCGCCGGGTGAATCGTCACGGTGTAGTTTTCGCCCACATATTCGGCTGTGATTCGCGTGCGTGTGCCGCCATTCTCGTAGTTCGCCGACATACCGTCATCTTCGTAGAGCACAGCCTCTCCCGACTCTCCGGGAAAGACGTTCAGCGTCATGGTGTCGTCGCTGATCGATTGCGTCCGCAGCGCACGCGGCGCGGTCGGGATAATCGCACCCGCCCGGGCGAAGAGTGGGATTTCGTCCAGACCCGCCTGCACAAGCACCGTCCCCGGACCGTCGTGGATGTCGTCGGTAAACCAGTTGATCCAACGTCCCGGTGGCAGCCAGACCTTTTGGTGGGCATAGCCGGTGATGTTGTTGGCCGGCTGAGTGATTGGAGCGACGAGCAGATCGTCACCGAACATGTACTGCCCCGGATGGTTGTAGGCTTCGTCAAGTTCGGGCCATTCGTAGTACAACGGGCGACAAAGCGGCAGTGCCGTATCGTGACACTTTCGGGCCATCGTGTAGATGTATGGAATCAATTCATAGCGAAACCGAAACGCCTCGCGCATCGCCTTGAAGTTTTCGGGCGGGAACATCCAGATGCGACGTTCAGCCGCTTCGTTCTTGGTGGTGTGCGTGCGGAGGATGGGGCTGAACACGCCGAACTGCACCCATCGCGTATAAAGCTCCGGATCGACCTTGCCCGGTTGGTGCCCTCCGATGTCATGACTCCAATAGGCGTACCCGACGTTGCCAGCCGTGGCCGTGAAATACGGTTGAAATGCCAGCGACGCCCAGTTGCAGAACGTGTCGCCGGAGAATCCGACCTGATAGCGGTGATTGCCAAGCCCACCCCAGCGGCTAAAGACCAAAGGCCGCTTGCCGGCGCGATCGGGGTTGGCGGCCATGTCATGCCAATGCAGATGGTTGAGCCAGAAGAGCGGATCGAGTCCGGGGATTTTCGTTTCTTCGCCTTGCTGCCAATCCATCCACCAAAAATCGATGCCTTGTCGTTCTTTCGGATGGTGGAGGTATTTGAAGTAGGCGCTCATGTACTTGGGGTCGGTGCAATCGAAGGGGATGCCGTCGGTTGTTTCCGGTGACAATCCCATGGCCGTCGCGACTTCGGGGAAGGCGGCTTCGTGTTTGCCGACGCCGCTGTGCGGATGGAGGTTGAGCGTGGTGCGCAGGCCTTGCTCGTGGACCCATTTGAGAAAGCCGTCTGGGTCGGGGAAGTATTTCGGGTTCCAGGTGTAGCCGGTCCATCCGTCGAGGTGCCAGTCCATGTCGATGACGAGGACGTCGAGCGGGACGTCATGTTCGTTGAATTCTTTGATGAGCGTGCGCAGTTCGGCATCGGAATATGCCCAATAGCGCGACCACCACGTGCCAAAGGCATAGCGCGGCGGGACGGGGATGCTGCCGGCGACCTTCGTGTAGTCTTTGAGGGCTTGCTTGTAGTTGTGACCGTAACCAAAAAAGTACCAGTCGAGTGCGTTGGCGTCTTTGCGTTGTTCGACCCAGTGGGGCGGATCGTTGGCGAACAGCAGCCGCTTGGAATCATCCACGACAGACCAGCCGTCACGACTGAGGAGGCCTTTTTCGAGCGGGCACGCGCCCGAAACGCCATCGAGAGTGCGGGTTGTTCCGCGCAGGTTACCCGCGTCTTCCATGCCTGGCTTCCATTCGATGGTATTGCCGTTGAGTTTGAACGTGACGCTCAAATTCCCGTCGCGAAACGGTTGGCCGTCGTCCTGGTAGCGCAGCGTCAATGCACCGGTGGTGATGACGAGCCATTCACCGTCGCGGCTTGTTGTGTATTTCGGAACTTCGAGATTGCGGTTGATGAAGGTGAAGGAGGCGCGATCTTCAAACGAATTGGATGGCGACCACTCCATGCGAATCAACTCGGGCGTGAGGATGGTGAATCGTGCATGGCCCAATTGGACTGTCGCGTCTTCGTTGGCGATGGGCGTCAGTCGAATTTCGCCGCCGAGTGAGGGAGTGCTTCCGAGAATTGAGACGATCGTCATGGTCAAGTAACGCAAAGTCCGCACCGCGCGTTTCCTCCGTGCATGAGGTCCAGCAGGCATTGGGCGCCCGTTGTTGGGTTTTGGTGAAACTGAATGCTATATCGCAAAGGCATGACTCGGCAAGGGGGCTCGCGCGGCGAAATGAAGATACCATGTCGAAGTTTGGAGTCGTAACAGTTTCAATGGATGTGTTGGGATTCAAATTCCTTGGGGCGGGCGAAGGCGTGTGCTACAATCGCGGCACAGTCGGGTCCAATGCGCCGGAAACCACCTCGGTCGGATGAAGGAGTATCAACCATGTCGATTACAATTGCGATTCGCGATGAAACAACGTCGGGCGACATCCGCGATGCCGGGACGCTTGAGTTTGAATCGGAACGGACGACCGTGCGGGAGTTGATTCGCAGCCGTGTATATCAGGAAGTGAAGGATTACAACACCAAGCGCAACCAGACGCACTTCGGCGGATTGGTTCAGCCGACCGACACGGAGAAGGAGCTTAACGGATACCGCTTCAAGCAACCGAGGCAGGTGGATTGGAAGCAGCAGTTTGATGTAGCGCTCAAAGCCTTCGACGAGAACCAGATACTGATCCTCGTCAACGATCGACAGGTCGAAACGCTCGACGAGGACATCGTTCTGGCGAAGGAGACGGTGGTATCTTTTCTTCGATTGATTCCGCTTGTCGGCGGTTAATCCATATGAGAGGGTAACGCGTCATGGGGATTCGCGATTTCTGGCAGCGGTTGGTCGATCGGGGTGGTGCTTTCGCTCAAGCCGATTCGGGCTCGCGCCGGGAAGCACAGGCACTACTCACTGGATACCTTGAATCGCACGCCGACAAAGCCGACCAGTGGCTTACCACGACAGCGAAAAACTTCCCACTGACGCCCGAACTCGATGCCGCTTCGCCCGAGATTCAACTGCTTGTGCTACTGGCTGTCGCCGATCGATTGTGTGGTACGAAGGACTTCTCGCCGCGCCATGGTTCCAGCCAGGCGCTATTCAACCAGTTCATGCGTCGCAAACTTCCGCATACGGATGCGAGCCTTTGCTCGCTGATCGACTGCGCGGTGAAAACATCGCGATACTTCATGCCGGTCGGGGCACTGATTGGCCGGGTTCAAAAACACGTTGATGGTGGCGAACCTTCTGAAGAATTGGCCCAAGCATTGCGGCGATTGCACGTCGCGGTCTTGTCGGCGTATGCAGACGCGGGCGACAGGCGCAATGCCGACAAGATCAAACGCATTCTGTTGGGCGAAGAGGAAGTGCCGCTGCTGAATCTTGAAGATGCCTGGGCCAAGCGGGCGATGCAGTCGCTTCTGAAACTCGATCCCAAACAACGCAAGCCCTGGGAGAAGCTGCTCCGCCATGCGGCCGGCGCGACTCAAGCCAAGCCGAGTAAGAAATGGAGCACCGAAGCCCGCAAGCTTGTTGACGACATCGGCATCGCGCCGCTTCATGCGTTTCTTGAAGAATGCGTATCCGCTGTCGGCGAACCCGGTACGCGAGAGCCCAATCGATATCTGGGCGAAGCGTTCGATGCGTCGATGTTGCACGAGAAGAACGCCGATGTGCTCCGTGGTTTGGTCTGGTGTTTCGCCGGTGAGGCGGGGGCTCCGTATGCCCGCACCATTGGTGAGCTAGCCGACCGCTGCTACCACAAGATACCGGAGATCGGCGCCCGCTGTACCAAAGTTGGCAATGCCTGCGTCTATGCGTTTGGACAGATGCCGCCGCCGCATGGTGTTTCCGAGCTGAGTCGGCTGCGCACGCGAATCAAACTGCCGAGCATTCGTAAGACCATTGAAAAAGCGCTGCAAGCCGCTTCTGCGAAAACAGGGATCAGCACCGAGGACCTTGAAGAAATGTCCACGCCGACATTCGGCATGGCGGCTGACGGTGTGCTTCGCGTGGAGATGGGGGAGCATACGGCGGAGTTGGCGGTGGTCGCGGGCGGCAAAACGGAACTTGGCTGGCTGACCAGTGCGGGCAAGCGACAGAAGTCTGTTCCCAAGCAAGTCAAAGATAATCACAACGATGAACTGAAAGCCCTTCGCAAGAAGGCGAAAGACATCCAGAAGACGTTGGCTACGATTCGCGATCGACTCGAACGAGCGCCGATCGAACAGCGCGTCTGGTCGCTTGACGATTGGCGCAAGCGTTTCATCGATCACCCGCTGGCGGCTACGCTGGCCCGACGACTCATTTGGAATTTCGAATTCGATGGGAAGACGACAGCGGCGTTTTCTACGGACGATGGCCTGGTGACGTGCGACGGTGCGATATTGAGTCCAGGTGGCGGATGCAAGGTGACGCTGTGGCATCCGGTTCATGCATCGTCTGATGAAGTCCGGGCATGGCGCGTGTGGCTTGAGGCGAAAGAAATCACGCAACCTTTCAAACAAGCCCATCGCGAGATCTACATTTTGACACCAGCTGAGGAAGAAACCGACATCTATTCAAATCGTTTTGCGGCGCACATTCTCAAACAGCATCAACTCAACGCGCTTGCCCAACAACGCGGTTGGGTGACTGGCATTTACGGTGGTTTCGATTCTGAAAATACGCCGACGATCAGCCTGCCAAGATGGAACATGAAAGCCGAGTTCTGGCTCGAATGGGTCGATGGTGGTGCGGAAGGGTTGAGCGACCATGGCATTGCCCTCTACGTGTCGACCGACCAGGTTCGATTTGTCACGCCAGATCGTGAACCGGTGCGCGTGTGCGACGTGCCGAAGATCGTGTTCTCCGAAGTGATGCGTGACGTCGATCTGTTCGTCGGCGTATCCAGCGTTGGGAACGATCCGAATTGGGTCGATCAGGGGAATCGGCTGGGAATCGAGTACTGGTCGACCTATGCGTTTGGCGATTTGTCCGAATCGGCCAAGACGCGGCAGGATATTTTTTCGCGATTGCTTCCGAAGCTGAAGATCGCCAAGCACTGCGAGTTGATCGATCGATTCCTGGTGGTGAAGGGCTCGCTGCGGACCTACAAGATCCACCTGGGCAGCGGCAACATTTTGATGCTGCCCAACGATCAGTATCTTTGCATCGTGCCAGCGCGTGGCACCAGAGGGGCTGACAAATTCTATCTTCCCTTTGAAGGCGACGGCATGCTCAGCGTCATCTTGAGTAAAGCGTTCTTGCTCGCCGAGGACAAGAAGATCAAAGACCCACAGATTCTTGGCCAGATCAATCGCAGGTAAGCGCCTCGCGCCAAACCGGAGGGGAGTTGTTAGTAGCAAACCGAATACTTGCCCTGCCGACAGTTCAAGCCATTGGCGCCAGTGATTGCGCCGACACCATTCGTTGATGTTCCCAATTCACGCCGCAAGACGTTACCGGTCTAATCGCGCGTGTTTGTCGAAAAACGAAAACATCGGAAACATCCGCGACACATCGCGTTGCTATAATTGCACCTTGCGTCAGAGGGAATAAGTGGTGGGCCAAAGTGTTTCATCGCTGCGCCAAAACCGGCGCGCGATCGAGAAAGGTGATTATGCAAACGCATCGACGTGGTGGTCGGATTATATGGGGAATGGGACTGGTGGTGTGCCTGTCGGCTGGTGTGGCTCAGGCGCAATTCAGCGCGGATAAGTCGGACGATCTCGTGTGGTCATTGGCCCAGAGAGCGTCGGTGGAAGGCAACGCGGCGGACGCTTGGGTACGCCCGGATGTTTATCAAGCCGTGACGTTGGATCAGCGGCAATTGACTGCAGTGCTGGACAACGTTCCAACCGAATCGGAAGTTTCGGTTCGCGATGCGCAGTCGATCATTGAACTGCCGATGCCAGACGGTTCATACGCTCGGTTTCAATTCGTCGAGTCGCCGGTGATGGCCCCTGAGTTGGCCGCCCGCTATCCGGAAATTCGCACGTTTCATGGCCAGGGCATTGACGATCCGCACGCGGTGGTAAGATTCGATTCAACGCCAGCCGGCTTTCATGCGCAGATTCTGAGTCCCAACGGCGCCGTGTACATTGATCCGCTCAATCGTGGCGATACGTCGAACTATGCCAGTTACTACAAACGCGATTTCGTGCGGCCCGACACAATGCCGAAGTGTCAGGTTTTCCCCAATCTCGACGGGGAGCCGGCTGGCGGTTCGGCCGATGGATCGCGCGGCGCCGATCGGGCGGCAGAGACCTTGCGAACGTATCGTCTGGCCTGCGCCGCGACCGGAGAATACACGCAGTTTCATGGCGGGACGGTGTCATCGGGATTGGCTGCGGTGGTGACGGCGATCAACCGCGTGACAGGTGTTTATGAGACGGAAGTTCAGGTCCGCCTGGAGCTTGTTGCCAACAACGACCTGCTCATTTACACGTCGTCTGGTTCGGATCCATACAGCAACAATGACGGCATCTCGATGCTCAGTCAGAATCAAAGCAATGTCAACAGCGTGATCGGCACGTCAAACTACGATGTTGGACACGTGTTCAGCACGGGCGGCGGCGGTGTTGCGAGTTTGGGCGTGATCTGCTCCAGCTCAAAAGCGCGCGGTGTGACCGGACAATCGAGTCCGATCGGCGATCCGTTCTACATTGATTACGTTGCTCATGAAATGGGCCATCAATTCGGCGCCAACCATACGTTTAACGGCGTCGTTGGAAACTGCTCGGGCGGAAACCGCAACGGATCGACGGCGTATGAACCGGGCAGCGGTTCGACCATCATGGCCTACGCAGGCATTTGCGGTAGCGATGACCTTCAGCCCCACAGCGATCCCTATTTCCATCACGAAAGCATCCGTGAAATCCGCAACCACATCACCAACGGTTCAGGCAACAATTGCCCGGTGACGTCCGCAACGGGCAACAACGATCCTTCGGTCAACGCCGGATCAAACTACACGATACCGGCGAGCACCCCGTTTGAATTGACTGCGAGCGGTTCGGATCCGGATCTTGATCCGATCACGTATTGCTGGGAAGAACGCGATCTGGGTTCGGCCCAGGCGGTTGGAGCGTCGGACAATGGAAGCAGTCCGCTGTTTCGATCATTTAACCCCACGTCAAGCCCGACGCGCACGTTCCCCCGTATAAGTGAACTCGTCAACAACGCGACGGTGACCGGTGAGCAGTTACCAACGACCAATCGCACGATGAATTTTCGATGCACGGCCCGCGACAACCAAGCTGGTGGCGGGGGTGTGGATTCGGACGATATGGCCGTAACCGTGACGACATCCGCAGGTCCTTTCCAAGTGACCGCTCCCAATGGCGGAGAGGTTTGGTCCGGTGTCGCGACGGTGACTTGGAGCGTAGCGGGTACGGACAGCGCACCCGTGGCGGCTGCCAATGTGGACATCTTGCTTTCGACGGATGGCGGATTCACGTACCCGATCGTGCTGGCCAGCGGTACGCTGAACGACGGTGTCGAGCAGGTTGTCGTTCCGAACGCTCCGACGAGCACGGCCAGGGTCAAGATCAAAGGCAGCGACAACGTTTTCTTTGACATTTCGAACGCAGACTTCACGGTGGATGAACCGGGTGCGTTGGCGATTACGTTCCCATCGGGCGTACCTACCGAGGTTGCACCGGGCGCGACCACGAACGTTGATGTACGAGTCATTCCCCTGGGCGAGAACGTCGTACCGGGTTCGCCAACTTTGCACTACCGTCCGAATATCTTTGTTCCGTTCCAAACGGTGGCGCTCACGCCGGTTGGTGGAGACCTTTATGACGCTCCGCTGCCGCAGTTCAATTGCGCGGACGTTGCTCAGTTCTACATCAGCGCACAAGGTGATGGCGGCGCAACCGTCACGCTACCGTTCGATGCGCCTTCGTCATATTACTCGGCCGTCGTGGGGCAGGATCAGCAGATTATCGCCGACAACTTCGAGACCGATATGGGTTGGACGGCCAGCGGTGACGCGACGGAAGGGCAGTGGGAGCGCGGAATACCCGTGAACTTTGATCGCGGCGATCCCGTTTCGGACTTCGACGGTTCAGGGCAGTGCTTCCTCACGGAAAACGATCCGTCTGACAGCAATTCAGACGTGGACAACGGTACGGCGTCGCTGACGTCGCCATCGTTCGACCTGTCAGCCGGCGGTACGATCAGTTACGCATATTGGCTCAACGATATCTCCACCGGGCCCATCGGTTCGGAGGATTCGATGGAAGTCGAATACGCCACCAATGCGGCTGGTACCAACTGGCAAACCATCCGAACGTACACGACGGCATCTTCGAGTTGGCGGACCGATAGCATCGAGGTTGGCGTTGAAACGGCAGTCAGTCCGACCTTCCGCATTCGATTTTCTGTCAGTGATCTAACGCCTGGGGATGTTGTCGAGGGTGGTTTGGACGCATTTGATATCTCGGCGTTCGTGTGCAACGACGTCGGCGATGGTGACTTCGACATGGACGGAGATGTGGACTTGGTCGACTTCGGAGAATTGCAGGCATGCTGGGGCTCATCGAGTCCGCTTGGTGCCTGTGGTGCAGGCGACATGAATGGCGACTCGGCGGTAGACAGTGGCGACTTGTCGCAGTTTGCCGCGCAACTGGGTGGTCCAACGCCATAAGCGCAGATAATCGGTGTTTGCGCGTCAACTGATTTTGCAAAACCAGGAGGACGTTCCATTGACCGCAAGGACCGGACGACGTTTGGCATCGGATAGCACGCTCGCGAATTCAAACTGTATGGACCTGCCCGTGGCGGAACCTCAAGTAGTTCCGAAGCGGAGACGGTTGCGTGGGCGTGTTGTCCGATGCTTGTGCGTTGCAACTTTCTTGGCAGTCCATGCGGTGGACGCGGTCAATGCCGACATCGTCTCGATCGAAGCGGCGAAGGACAACACGGTCTTCAGTGAGTCCAACTCACTGAGCAATGGTGCGGGCGACCACTTTTTTTCCGGTACGACAGGTCTTGGAAATGTGCGGCGCGGTTTGATCGCGTTTGATGTCGCCGCGAATATCCCGGCTGGTTCGACGATCAACTCCGTCACGCTCACCTTATCAATGTCAAGAAGCAGTGATTCGCCCGAGTTCGTTTCGGTGCATCGTCTGCTCACGGATTGGGGAGAGGGGACGTCGCACGCTTCCGGCAACGAAGGGATGGGGGCGTTTCACACGAACAACGACGCCACCTGGCTTTATGCGCGCTACAACAGCTCAAACCCCGCCGCGTCGGATTTCTGGACCAATCGTGGTGGCGATTTCGATATCTTTCCAAGTGGTACGCAGACCATCACCGATGAGGCGTTCTACACGTGGGGTAGTTCAAAGGGAATGGTCGCCGATGTGCAGGCGTGGCTCGATACCCCAGGAACCAACTTTGGATGGGCCATCATCGGAAATGAGAAGATTGGCGGATCTTCGAAACGTTTCGACTCGAAAGATCACTCAAACAGCAACGTGCGCCCTAGTTTGACGGTTGATTTTACTCCGCCATCGGCATTCGGTGCGTGCTGTGAAGGCGACGGCACTTGCTATATCACCGACATGGCGACGTGTAATACGTCGGGAGATACCTATCAGGGCGACGGTACTGTTTGTTCGCCAAACCCATGCCCGGGAGTCACCGGTGCATGCTGTCACAACGACGGTACCTGTACGCAGGAAGGGGAGGGCGATTGCGTCTCTTCTGGCGGCATTTACCAAGGTGACTTTACGGTTTGTACCAATGGATTGTGCCCGGTTGTCCTCACCCCGTTTCTCGATCCACTACCGATCCCGCCGATTGCGACACCGAGTGTCGGCACAACGGGGCTCGAAGCCACCTATGACATCGAGATTGTGCAGGTTGAGCAGCAACTGCATCGCCATCTGCCGCCGACGACGGTGTGGGCCTACGACGGTGTGTTTCCCGGTCCGACGATCCTGGCCACACGCGACCAACCCGTGACGGTCAACTGGATCAACAATCTTCAGAATTCAAACGGGACACCGCGCACCGATCACTATCTCGATGTCAATCTTTGTCCGCACGGTGCTGAAGACGTGCCCAAGACGGTTGTCCACTTGCATGGTGGTCATGTGCCTGCCGAAGTCGATGGTTACCCCGAGGACGCGTTCCTTCCTGGCGCGATGTTGACGTATGAGTATCCCAACAACCAACTGCCTGGGCTGCTCTGGTACCACGATCATGCTTTGGGAATCACTCGCCTTAATGTCTACATGGGCCTTGCTGGCGCGTACGTGATCACCGATGCGTTCGAACAGTCGCTCGGTCTTCCGTCGGGGGAATTCGAAGTGCCTCTGATCCTGCAGGACCGCTCGTTCCATCCAGACGGTTCGCTCAAGTACCCAGCCGACCTGCCGGATCATTTCTTTGGCGATACCATGCTTGTCAACGGAATGGCGGTTCCTTTCATGGAGGTCAAGAAGGGCAAGTACCGTTTCCGTGCGTTGAACGGCTGCAACTCGCGGACGCTGACGCTGTCGTTGTCAAATGGCCAGAGCTTTCAACAGATAGGAACGGACGGCGGATTGCTTCCTGCTCCGGTCACGCTGACAGAAGTTACCTTGGGCCCCGCAGAGCGCGCCGATTTGATCATGGACTTTTCTGCCAGTCCGACCGGCGCAGAAATCGAATTGACCAATTCCGCTCCGGCACCATTTCCGGGCACGCCGGGCATCGGGGTGATTCCGGATGTCATGAAGTTCGTGGTCACCAGTGCGACCGGTGCGACGGACCCGATTCCCACATCGCTACGACCGCTTGATGTGTTGGACCCGAGTGACGCTGTCGCCGATCGCGAGTTTGTCTTGCAGAAATTGCCGCACGCCTGTTCCGGAACGGCGTGGCAAATCAACGGTTTGCACTGGAATGATATTACCGAATATCCGCGCCTGGGTACGACAGAGACGTGGACGTTTATCAATCGCTCCGGTATCGCGCACCCGATGCATGTCCATCTCGATTTCTTTCAGGTGCTTTATTCGCAGAGTTTCACTGTCGACGGCGAAAACATCACGACAAACGGCCCGCGCATTCCGCCGGCCCCCAACGAGGCTGGCTGGAAGGACACTGTGATGGTGCCTCCGTTCCAACTGGTCAAAGTCGTGACTCGGTTTGAAGATTACTCAGGGCTGTTCCCATACCACTGTCATATTCTCGAACATGAAGACCACGACATGATGCGGCAGTTCCGTGCTGTTGAGTTTGGCGATGCCGATGTCGATGGTGATGTGGATCTCGCGGACTATGCGATCCTGTTCGATTGCCTGAGCGGTCCTGATGCCTCGCCCAATCCACCGTCGCCGCCACCCACGACCGCTGACTGCCTCGAAGCGTTTGATGCAGATCAGGATGGCGACGTCGATCTTGACGACTTCAAAGTGATGCAGCTGAATTTCACCGGATAGTAGTCTTATGTTTGTCGGGAGTTTTTCGTAGGACAAACGATGGACGCAAATTGATGTCGTAACCGACAATTATCGACGAAATAGCCGCTCACAATCCTTTTAATTACGTTGCAACCCGATTTGGTTGATGGATACACTGGACGATAGACTTCAGTTGTAAGCATGATTCCTGATCGCTTTGTCTCTCGCGAAGCGCCGTCAGCTTAGAAAACTGTTGAACCACCCGACAACGTGGGTCGCATTGTGCAACACGATTGGAGGGGAATCGCTCTCATGTACTCTCAGGAGGACTCTCACATGAAGAAACTACTCTTGTTTGCCGTCGCGTGCGCGGTGGCAGCTTCGGTTTCCGCCGCCAAGGCCGATCTGTTCACTGCGAATGGGGTTGGGTTTCCAGACCTCGGGACCCAACCAACCATCGTACAAGACGCTGCTGGCGACACATTCGACGTGGGTGTTGTTGTTGCAGGTCCCAGTGGAGTCGCGCTGCTCAACCCCGGTCCGAACAATCATACGTTTCCTGCCGCCGGAGAATCGATCGGTGACAATCCCCTTTACGCACCGGGCGAAACGATGACGATCACCGCGACGGAAACCCCTGGTCCGGGTGCCAATCAGAGCACCTTTGACTTTGAATGGACGATGGCCAGCGGCAACGCGATGCTGCCTGCCGGAGCACAGTTGGGTGGTCAGATCATTGATACGATCACGTTTGACATGGGCACCGCCAATGCCGGTGGCGATGCGTTGGCAGTTGGTTCGCCGTTTACCTTCGATCACACCGAGAGCACGACGCCAGGCACTTTCCAAGCTTCATTCGATCTGCTTGGGGCTGGTGGTTCGGTTCTCTTTAGCGGCTCGTGGTTTGTGACCGATGTCGGCGGCGATGCGTTTTCCGGTGTGACGGTCATCACTGCCGGTGGTTCTGACCTTTCGCAGTTTGGAATCGTTGGTGGACGTGCGCAGGTCGTGGTCAATCTCGTTCCTGAGCCGGCTTCGTTGGCGCTGATGGCCATGGGCGGATTGGTGATGCTTCGTCGTCGCCGTGCCTAGTCGTAATCAATGTTCGCGGTGATTAGATTGCTCGAATCACCGTTGATGCTCTGTCTAATCAAGGCGGGTGTCGGATATTCCGGCACTCGCCTTTCTTGTTTTTATGAACCCGATGATTGGGGGCTGGGTGCGGCGTCGCTGTTGCTGCTATTTTGTTTGACCTGTTTCGCCCGCCACATGTCCTGCGTCATCACGCAGCGGAAGCCTACGTTTTGCGAACTGGTGTCGGGCGGGCAGGCCATCCGGGCGCTGGGGCGGTAGCTTGCACAGTAACTGTCGTGACACAGAAACGAACCACCGCGCTGCACGCGTGATTCGAGCGCACGCGGATTGCGCGGGTCGAAGCTGCGCGGCGGTCCCTTGGGATTTTCTGTCACGCCGGATTCTCCAGCGGCTTTGACGCGCCGGGCGTATTCATCAGGGCGGTACAGGTCGCTGCACCATTCCCAGACGTTGCCGGCCATCCCATACAATCCGTACCCGTTCGGCGGAAAGTGCTTCGCCGGTGACACAAACGCAAATCCATCGGCGGCAGTATTTTCGTAGGGAAACGTGCCTTGCCAGATGTTGGCTCGCGATTCATCGACGGGTTCGTCGCCCCAGACGTTGACCTTCTCAGAGAGTCCGCCGCGGGCTGCGAACTCCCATTCGGATTCGGTGGGAAGCCGCTTGCCAGCCCACTTGCAGTAGGCCAGCGCATCTTCAAAAGCAATGTGCACAACCGGATCATCATCGTGTCCGACGATTGAACTGTCAGGGCCCGTCGGGTGTTGCCAGTCAGCCCCGCGCGTCCAGCGCCACCATTGCAGATAGTCCGCCAACCGCACGGGATGATTGGGCGAGAAGAACACCAGTGAACCAGGTTGAAGGGCATCGTCAGCCGGTTTCGGTGTACCGGGTGGTAGCTGCGATTTGAGCTCATCCCAATCGACCATGCGCTCAGCCACCGTCTTGTAACCCGTCGCCTGAACGAACGCACGAAACTGCGCATTGGTCACTTCGGTAACGTCCATCCAAAAGCCATCCACGCGAACGCGATGCTTCGGCGATTCGTCGGCTCGGGATAGCGAGTCGGTGCTGCCCATGACGAATTCGCCGCCGGGAATCCAGACCATGCCGTCTGGCTGTTTGGGGGTGTCGGCCAATGCGATTGCGGCGAAGCAAGTGACAAGCAGTAAGGCGCTAACGCGGTGCAGAAAAGTTGGATGTTTCATTTTGTTGAAGCTAGGGGGCTGGTGGGGGGAGGTCAAGGGGGAGTTGGGGGACGAAGAGACGAAGAGACGAAGAGGCGAAGTGACGGAGTGATGGTGGGGGCCTTCGTGCCCCAGTGCCTTCACCCCGCAGATCCCGCGCACCTGCTTGTGACAATTCACATGGTGGCCACTAAAATCGAATGTTCGCTGCGATCTGCTGTCCTTACATTTGTTCCTGATAGGTGAATTCAGATGTCGATGTCCTTGCATTCTCAGTTGGCGTTCAGCTTGGCAACCGCAATTGGCTTGACGTGCACAGGATGCACCGGACCATTGCCCTGGCCGGATAGCCCGCTCTATGAAACGCCGATCAACGATCCAAATTGGGAACCGCCCGCGACCACGGAGCAGGCCATCGAAGCGATGGCCGGTCACTATGCTCATTACGATATCGTGGCTTACCAAGGCGCGACACCCAATGGACCGCTATCGACGTTCATCATCTCCTACGGCTTTACCGACCTGATTATCGAAGGCGAGGAACTCGTCCAATACGACCGTTTCTGCCACGCCGAACAGAAAGCCAATCAGGATTTTGTCAGCACGTTTCCGGATGCGGCGACGCAGGCCATTCTACCTCGGAGCACGGTCGTCGAAGTTCGCGAAGTGGACGGCGAGTGGACCATCTACCGGCCGGCAACACCCACGCTGATCGGCGTCGATGGCAATCCCGACGAACCGCTGACCATGGACCCCAACGATCCACTGATCAACGATGCGGATGGCGACGGGCGGCCCGGGGTGACGGTGTTCGTGACGCTGTTTGGATTTATCAAGGGGGAAATCTACATCGCCCGTCGTGAGATTTTTCAGAACGACGTGACGCTCTATTCCGATGGAAGTCTGCGCGGCTCGGTGACGGATGACTCGGAACAGTTCGTGATCGGCGCGTCGATCGGAATCTTGAACGCGCCGAACGACCCGGATCAATTCCGCGACCCGGGGCTCAACCCGATCATCCTCATTCCGATCGCGGACGAGATCGACACGTGCGAGGAACTCATGGCCAACCGTGACGAACTATTCCCACCAGAACCGCAGTTCAGGTGATCGGTACCGGACGAACACAATGCGACAGTGCCGGTGTTTCCTTCGTCACTACGTCACTTCGTCATTCGGCCCCTCAGTCCCTCTACTTCGGCACCTTGATCGTCATCACCGGGCACGTCGAGCGCCGGAGCACATACTCCGCGACGCTGCCCATCAGTGTTCGTGCCAACCCGGTGAGTCCGTGGGTGGCCATCACAATGAGATCAACGTTTTGCTCGGTTGCGACGCGCAGGATTTCCTGCCCCGCATCACCGCTCAGAAGGCCATGGCTGATCGGCATGTCGGCGGTTTGGGGTTTGATCGATTCGAGTCGCCTGGTCAGGGCGTTTCCGTCTTCGAATTCAACGCCGCTGTAAAGCATGCCCTCTCCGGCATCGGTGTTTGGTCCGGCATGGACGTGGACGATGAGCAGTCCCGCGTCCATCATTCGGGCATAGTCGGCGGCATACTCCAGCGCTTGTGCGCTCGCGTCAGAGAAATCGGTCGGAACCAGGATTGTTTTACGCTGTGTCATAACCTATACCCCCGGGCGAAGAGTACCTGTCAAGAAGGCGCGGCCCCGCCGACAACGAATTTGCACCATATACGCGAAAAAGCCAAGGGGCAACTCCGCGCAGAAGAATCAACAAAACCGGCGAGCAGAGTCTGCGGCAAGAAAAGAGCAAAATGAACGTGCGCCCTGGGCACATCGACGAATCCGATTCTCGTCGCTCTTCGTCATTCCCGAGAAGTCGGGAATCCAGAAGAATGCGTCACCTGCAGTCAAACAAAACGGCCCGACGGAAGTTCAAGGCGCCCAAATGAGGTGGGGAAGATCAGCAAAGTCGTCGCGCCCAGTCCTGGGTTCCCGTCTGCGCGGGAATGACCGGTAGGGTGCGTCTCGAACGCACTTGTTGAGCTACGATCCGTGCGACAGATCAGCCCACTCGGCGATGTCGTCAATGATGGACTTCATCGTGACACCATTCTGTCAGCAACGCTAACCCCTCGCGTCAACTGTTTCGCGATTCAGCCCTACTGATTGTACAACGTCTGAAGCACTGCGAAGTCGACCAAGTCATTGTCGCCGTCCTCGTCGAAATCGAAGCACGTGCAACCCGGCCCTTGCCCACTGTTTGGACCTGCAAGGCATACGATCAAATCTCCGAGATAGCCATCTTCTCCGTTCGGCTCGCAGTCGTCAGGGACATTGTTGTTGTTGCAGTCGCTGCTCCAGAAACGGTTTATGTCACACTCATCCAACACGCGATTCACGTTGCAATCATTCAACGCGCTATTCTCGTACCAGTCGATTCGATCGCCCGCATATGCAGAGGAGAGCACATCCACATCACCATCTCCGTCAAGATCGCCAGCGAAGACGCGCCTTGTGCTGTCGGCAATGTCACTAATGATCTGCTGAGGTCCGAAGGTACCCTGGCCGTTCACATTCTCGTACCACGCGATTTTGTCGTCGTTATAAGACGCGGAGAGGACGTCAACGTCGCCGTCACCGTCCAGGTCAGCTGTGAATACTGACATAACGAGATCGATGTCGGTCGTGATCGTTTGTCGTGGGCCAAAATTCCCTTCGCCGTCAACGTTCTCGTGCCACGACACATAGCTGTTGCCGAATGTGGAGTGCGATAGCACGACATCGAGATCGCCGTCGAGGTCTAGGTCAGCGGCGGATATGGAAGAGGGCTGCTCTGACAAAGGAAAGATCTGCTCAGATCCAAAGTTGCCGTTTCCATCCGTATTCTCGTACCACGCAGAACCGTTGCCGCTGCTTGAAACAGTAATGACATCGTAATCCCCATCGTTGTCAATATCAGCTGCATATGCAGGACCGGAACCACCGACAAGGAAACTGATTATGATACGGGATCCAAACGTGCCCAAACCATCTGTATTCTCGTACCAACTGATCACCCCAGAAGGTCCTGTCAGCGACAAGACATCAATGTCCCCGTCACTGTCGATGTCCACGGCCCAGATGCTTCCTCCTCCATACGTATAGTCAATTCGCAGTTGCGGTCCAAAAGTACCCATGGCGTCAGTATTTTCATACCAAGCCGTCTTTCCGTCGTATTCCGACGATGAAAGTACATCCAGATCATTGTCTCCATCTACGTCTGCAACAGCGAGAAAGCGCGGGCCATTGACCAATGACGTGATGACCTGTCGTGGACCGAATGACGCAAGCCCATCAGTGTTCTCGTACCAAGTGACTTCGTCTGAATTGATAGATGATGCAATGACGTCAAGGTCATTGTCGCCATCCAAGTCTGCGGCAATCAAGTCCCATGCCCCGTTAAATGAGGTGTCGATTGCGCTGCGATCAGAGAACATCGTCTGAAATTCGCAGTCATCCGGAATGGCGTTTCCATTACAATCAAGCTCCGATCCGTTTGCGATTTCGCAATCGTCTGGAATGTTGTTGCTGTTGCAATCCAAACTGTTGCCGACGGCGATGTCGCAGATGTCGGGTATTCCATTGGTGTCGCAGTCTGCCTCACACGTATCAGGGACTCCGTCGCCACTGCAATCATCACTTGTGCCGAAGCTGATGTCGCAATCATCAGGCACGCCGTTCGTATTGCAGTCCGGTTCGCAATCATCAAGAATCTCATTCATATTGCAGTCGGTGCCCATTCCGACAGCGATTTCACATTCGTCAGCCATGCCGTTTTCATTGCAGTCAGTTTCGCAATCGTCCGGAATGTCGTTGCCGTTGCAATCCGTACTTGTCTCATTTGCTAGGTCGCAGTCGTCAGGTATTGAATTGTCGTTGCAATCATCCAGCGTGAAATTCTCATACCACGCGACCGTGTTATCTTGGGATGCGGATGAAACAACATCCGAGTCGCCATCCCCATCGAGATCTGCCGCGATAACATGAAGCGCGCGGCCAGCAGTGGTTGTAATGATTTGTTGCGGACCGAAATCTCCCATCCCGTTCAGGTTTTCGTACCATGCGACCTTATTGTCATTGAGAGATGCTGAAAGCAGATCCAGATCTCCATCGCCATCCAAATCCGAAGCGAAGACCGATTGGGCGAAACTGGCATTGATTGTGACAATTTGCTGTGGCCCAAACGATCCGAGAC
>JAUIEW010000274.1 GCA_030429365.1 Phycisphaerae bacterium | reverse complement strand
TGAGATGCTCGTGATGAAATCGTTCGGCAACGCACCCGTCGGCACGCCGTTGACGGTTGGATAGACTGCAAGGACGATGAAATCGCCAACGCCCGTCGTCTCCTTGACCATGAACCAGACGTCTTCCGGAATCGCGCCGTCATCCTCGCAGGACATTTCGACGAACACGTACCCCGGATAGAGGTTTCGCTTGTGCACCTTGGCGACGCCACCCTTCATGCGTCGCTCTTTGATGGTCGGCACGAGAATCCGACTGACGATCGAATCCAAACCTTCGATCTTGACCTTGCGCTCCAGGGCGTCGCGTACGTATTCTTCCTTGTTCGACGCCACCCGCAGCACGTACCAGTTCATCCCCGGCTTGCACAGAGGTTCCCTGGGGGCCTGAGGCGCGGTTTCACCTGCCGCCTGACCAGCCGACGCGTCATCACTGCTTACTGACGCTTCATCAGCAGCGTTTGCGCCCGTATCCATGGCGTCGGCTGCATCTTCAGTTCTGTCAGTACTATTTGTACTCATCAAAACCGTCTTTTCAGTCTCTCAGAAACAAGATCGCCACTCATTGACGATCTCTCGGTTGCCCAAAGTCGCCGACCTTCGACCACCTGTCATCAAAGCTTCAATACGTCGATCGCGACGAAGAAGTACTGGAAGATTCGATCCACCAGAAACAGCGCGGCCGCCGTCAGAATCGTCACCAAAATGACGACTTTGGTCGCCGCAATAATTTCTTTCTTGGTCGTCCAGTTGACCTTCTTCATCTCGCCGTCGGTGGCGATCAAGAAGTCGCAACTCGGACGCTTCACGTTCACGAGCCAGTGGACGACCGTCAACAACAGCACAATGACGAGGACCGGAACCCCCGTCTTGATCCAAAGTCCAGGCGCCCAGTCCTGATCGAAGTTGAGATTCTCGTATATGAAGTTGCCCAGGCCCAAAACCAGGATGGCGGCGCCGATCGCCGTGCCAAGCCTCGTGTAGTAGCCCTGACCCTTCTTATAGATATCGATAAAGGACTGACCCTTACCCGTCTTGGGAACATCAGCCATTGAAAGACACTCCAGACTTCTTAGCTTGAGACCAAGCCGGCAAAAACAGCCACCGACATCTCTAGTTTGCTCAGCCGATACCCATCAACATCCCGACAGGCGGCCCATCGATTCGATCAAACCAACTTATCAGACTGATCAGGAGCGGAGGGAATCGAACCCCCAACCGCCGGTTTTGGAAACCGGTGCTCTGCCAATTGAGCTACGCTCCTTCGGCGGGGACTTCTACCGCAGCGGCGATGCGCCAGGGCGCATCCAGCCACCCTCATGCAGGGCATCCAAGCCCAACCGTGCCGCTCGACCCGCAAAAAGGCAGGCGACTCAGCCGACCCGCTGACCCACTACTTCCGCTTGATCTTGTGAACCGTACGTCGCCTCAAACGCGGCGAGTACTTCTTCAACGTGAACTTCGGCACACCACCCTGCACATTGACAGACGTGCGGTAATTCAAGTCGCCCGTTTCCGTGCACTGCAGCCACACATGTTCTCGTTTTTGACTCTTTGCCACGTCCCGACGCCTCCAACTGACTCGCGCCCAGCCGACCAACAACAGCCAGCAGAGCACGATCAAATAAGCTTTAAGGGGCCCCAAGCAACTCGGGGCCCCGTCAATCAATCAACAATACCGAAGACCCTACTCGAGGATCTTCGCAACAACGCCCGATCCCACCGTACGGCCACCTTCGCGAACCGCGAAACGAAGACCTTGCTCCATGGCGATCGGCTTACCAAGCTCAACGATCATCGTGATGTTGTCGCCGGGCATGCACATCTCCGCACCACCCTGAAGCTCAAGCGAGCCGGTCACGTCGGTTGTACGGAAGTAGAACTGCGGACGGTAACCCGAGAAGAACGGCGTGTGACGACCACCTTCCTCTTTGGTCAACACGTAAACTTCAGACTCAAACTTGGTGTGCGGCGTGATCGTGCCGGGCTTGGCGAGAACCTGCCCACGCTCGACCTCGTCCTTGCCAACACCGCGAAGCAGACAACCGACGTTGTCACCGGCGCGGCCTTCATCGAGCATCTTGCGGAACATCTCGACACCCGTCACGGTGGTCTTGCGACTGTCGGTGAGACCGACGATTTCGACTTCTTCACCAACCTTGACGATACCGCGGTCGATACGACCGGTCACAACCGTACCACGCCCCTTGATGCTGAAGACGTCTTCGATCGACATCAGGAAGTCCTGATCGACTTCGCGCTTCGGCTCCGGAACGTGCGAGTCAAGCGCGTCAAGCAGATCGGCGATGCACTTGGTCTTTTCCGGGTCAGTCGGATTCTCAAGCGCCGGCAGCGACGAACCGCGAATGACCGGTGCATCATCGCCCGGGAAGTCGTACTTGCTGAGCAGTTCACGAACTTCCAGTTCGACCAGGTCGAGCAGTTCTTCGTCATCGACAAGGTCGATCTTGTTGAGGAACACGACCAAGTACGGAACGTTCACCTGACGGGCGAGCAGGATGTGCTCGCGGGTCTGGGGCATCGGACCGTCTGCGGCAGACACCACCAGGATCGCGCCGTCCATCTGGGCGGCGCCGGTGATCATGTTCTTGACATAGTCGGCGTGGCCCGGGCAGTCGACGTGTGCGTAGTGACGACTTTCGGTTTCGTATTCCACGTGCGACGTGGCAATCGTCATGATCTTTGACGAGTCACGACGGCCTTGCGACTCCGATGCCTTCGCCACCTCGTCATAACTGATGGCTTCGCATAGACCCTTTGCCGACTGCACGGTCGCAATCGCTGCGGTCAGGGTCGTCTTGCCATGGTCAACGTGCCCAATCGTGCCCACGTTGACGTGCGGCTTAGTCCGTTCAAAAGTCTCCTTGGCCATCGTAGATGATCCTCCAGTTCTGCGTGACAGGGCGACTTTCCAATGCCGCCCAAATCAATTCGCTCAACGCGAATTTGGTTTCAGTTTATATCCTTGGCATTGGGCAGATCAGCCGAGGCCATTCCAGCTTCGAGAACTTAAGCACCGAACGACCCGAAGCACCTGACGACATCGCCACCCATGCAAAACGTTTCAGACGAAAAAACAACCTCAAGCCCAAAATGAACAAACAGCTTCTGATGGGACTTGAACCCATGACCTCGTCCTTACCAAGGACGCGCTCTACCACTGAGCTACAGAAGCACTGAGCAACAGAATCGCCGGCCACAAAAGCGACATTGAAGCACAGAACCACTACTGCCCTACGGGCTTCAACCTCATAAATGAAGCATCACCCATCGCAGCGGCAGGGAACCTGGACTTTCCGCCAACGAAACTTGCAACATCGGTAGCGCCACCAGACCCTCGACGGCACTCCCCCGATTGCGACACGACCACATAGAGCGTAAACACGCCCCCTGTGGCGGGCTGATTCAAACCAACCTCGCGAAACGGAAGTCCAATAGTTTCCAAGGGTTACGAACGATTTTCAACCGCGCAGACTTCCCTTGGAGCGTCGCCAGTATAGGCATCTACTATACCTTGTCAAACCGGAAAATCCGCTTCCGACAGCCCCCTCAGTTAAGATCGAGTCGGCATTTGTTCGGACCTGATTTTCGCCTCAAATCTGAGACGCCGAACCGCTGATTTAAGGGGTATCCACTAAACCGACCATTGTAGTTGAGACCCTGTCCAGTTACACTGTCAGTGAAACTGTGCTGACCCGAGCTCAATCAACCATGTGTTGCCAAACCACCGCTGATTTTAATCACCACGCCAACATGAGGTCCTGTGAAAAAAGCACAGAATCCAGCTTTGGGCGCCCGGCACGTGCCTGAGAATCCCCGTCCCAACGGCTCGGGATCGCGCGTTCGTGCGAGCTTCGAAGATCCGCGGCCTGCTCGCCCTTCTGACAGTGGATCGCCCCCCGCACCTCACTCTGCGCCCTCAGCTCCACCACCCAAACCGGGAAAGCTGCGCTTGATTTCACTGATTGTGATCCCCATCGCGGCAGCGGCCGCGGCGGCCTACTTGAATCCACCTCAATACGGTGGCGGCGCGACGTTACGCATTAGCGAAGCGCCGGGTTCAACCGCCCCTCAGCGGAAGGCCCGCGACCGGGTGACCGCCGCGACGCGCAGCCTCTTCCTAGCCGCCGCTTGGTCAGAAGCCAAAAATCGACAGGAAGGCCCCCCGCTCGAACTCGTGCAGACGCCCAAGCAACCGACGCCCGGAATGACCAACGCTCCGGAAGACGCGAGGATCGAAGTTGTCTCGACCGACCGAGGTGAGATTCAGACGTTCATCGACGGGCTGGAGCGCCGATTCCGAAGTGAATATGACGCGTACAAAGCGCAGGAGAAGGAGCGTCAAGAAAGTCAGACAAGCTTCTTGAAGAATCAGATCACGGAATTCTCGACTGTCCTGGGCAAGCTCCAGTCCGAACCGAACGGCGGCGCTGCAGCCCCAGACTTCGAAAACGAAAGTGAATGGTCCATCAATGACGCGTTTCGTCGCTACTGGAAACGTCTGCAGCGATCGCGAGCGCGATATTCGGGCCAACTCATGGAACTGGAGGAAACACAGCGGCAGCTCGACGAATTGATCAAGACACCCCCGCCCGCCACCGCCATCATCGACCCGGCTGACCGCGAAAAAGCGTACGCCGAACACGTCGTCCTGACCGGTGATCTCACGCAACTCAAAAACCACCTTGAGGATGTGCGGAGAGCCATGGGCAAGGTGTTCGCACAAGCGCAACAACCACTTGGCAAAGTGTTGGCGGCCCTCGCCACAATCAAGGAAAGTGCGCAAGGCGCGGAGACCTCGAAATTCTCCACCGAGAAGCGTTTGGCCCTTGAGAGAATCTCCGAGACGGCTGCAGAACTCGACACACTAGCAAGCGGGTTCGCACGCGAATGGAACGAGGGTTTCAAGAATCTATCTGAGCAGCCGATCGACCCAAGGAAACGCGACGTCCTCGACTTCCACGAACGAATTGCGACCAAAGCGGCTGACTATGGCTTTCAAGCCAACCGATTGCTGGACAGGCTCAAGCAGCAGTTGCGGGCGTTTGGCGAAGCCGGTTCCGACAGTGCTCAAGGGCACTTTCAAACTGCAACCCTCACCCGCGAGATCAGCACCCTGGTTGATTCACAAGCCCGCTTCACACTGGCGGCCAACACCCTTCGAGATCCGAACGAATTTCTGTTGGACGCAGCGCTTCGCGGTTCGCGCGGACTTTCGCAGCGCACAACGTTGATCATGAAGGAAATCGAGGAGGAACTGGAAACGCAGGCACGGCAGCGCGTGTTTGGGGAGCGGCAGGAAAAAATCGCATCATTGACCAAGAGCGCGAAGATGTTGCGGGAGGCGACGGACGAAATCGCGGGAACGATGATCGAGACGTTGTCGAAAATGCAGGAAGACGACAGCGACACAAACGTTTATCTGGACCACGTCTTCGAATCGGAAACGACGAGTGCAAAACGCGAGTTCGTGCAACAGCAGATCGATCGAGTCAAAGTTCAATTGAAACAGATCGAGGACAATCCAGTCGAACAGCAATTCCCTGAAAAAGTCGTGGTCGAAGCGCACTTCGTCAGCAAACGTCCGAAAAACCTTGCTGGCTTGATCAGCGCAATCTTCGCTGCATGGGGCACCTGTTTCATCGGAATCCTTGGTGTCAGCCGTTTGGCCCGAAGAACCCGTCGGCAGTAACGCAATCGTTGTTGAAACTCCACCGGGCAATGCGTTTCAGGATTTCTGCGGCGTATTTGCTCATATCGCCGCGATCAAACGCACGGGGCACTACCCTTTCGCAATCCACCTAACTTTCCCGACATGACGCCCCATATTGTTTTCCCAATTGCTGTGTTGCGCCCAGCATCACAAGAAATCATTCTCACTGCAGTCGGCGCCATTACCGGACGCGTTACATAACGATTGGGCGCACGCCACAAATAAGCCACTGCAAGGGAAATGCCGATCTTCACATACCGCGATTTGGGTGCAGATGTTGTTTGACCAAGTGACTCGGTCGGGGTTTTGGACTACTATTTCACAGCGTCTGACTTGGACGCAC
>JAUIEW010000273.1 GCA_030429365.1 Phycisphaerae bacterium | reverse complement strand
TGAGCAAGTAATCCGAGATGAGCCCCATCATCAAGACGGAAACGCAGATCGAAAGTGTCATCACCTGCCCCACCCGGGTCGATGCCGCCAAGGCCACAGCCGTCAAGATCATGACCGAGCAGAACACCAGAAACGCGGCTTTGAAGATGTCGACACCGAATGGGCCGAGATTGAACGGGCCAACTTCCCATGACCGCCCGAGAAAGCAGGTCGCCAACGCACCGAACGTCAGAAGCGGCGTGCCGAGTTTATATACCGTCCCGATGAATGGCTTGTCTCGAAAGAAGTTGTAAATACCGGCGACGACGAACACAGCCATCAGCATTCCCGGCCCGAAGATCAGCACAGGCCAATGCCACTCGTCGGCGCTGCTTTCGAGAACCTTGTGCTGCACCGACATGAAGAACCCAAGGAATCCGATGTAGTAGGCCAACGCCAGCGCCAGGATCAACCCCAGATATTTGCCCAACAAGAACACGGGGCGACTCACCGGTTTGCTCACGACGGTCAGCACGGTCTTGTTCTCAATCTCGCGGGTCAGGACCGACGACGCGCTGAAAGACGCCAGAAACAAACCACTGAGCAGCAGGGTCGAAAGGCCCAACTCCATGAGAAGCTTGTTGTCATCTTTGAGGGTAAATGCCGCCAACCCGACGTTGAGGGGCATCAAAAGCAGGGTCGCAAGCAATACGATGCCGAAAATCGGCTGTCGCACCGTCTCGGTGAAGGTCGTGACTGTGATGGCCAGCATTTTCGTCATGGGCGGTTGGTCCTCGGCTGCGTTGCCCAAAGAGCATAGGAAACGACGGGATCAACGTCCAGACGCTTCGGGCACAATCCCCACGTCGCAACTGCAAATCGATGCCGACCAATCAAGAATATCTGAAAATCTTCGAACCGAATCGAACGGGTGATCGTATCACGTCTAGCTTCACCAACCGCGGTGGCGTTGCGCCATCAGGCCGGCGGGGCTGACTCGCGTAGGATGAGAGAGAGCCCGAATCCTGACTGCTTTGCGGCCTTCCCAAGTGAGGGAATTGTGCGAACGCGGGGATTTGGGTAGTGTACGAACCGTCGTCGATGTGCCCCGTGCAGTCCTTATCGATTCCTACCTGCTGTCCTGGCGGGCTGTTGATCTCATGCGCACCTGACTTGAGACGTGCCAGAATCCGCGAATTCAGAGAATGTCGTCGCCAATCCGTCGATTGGGCAAGGTGACTGAGCTTGGGTGATTTGCGATTGACTCCGGACTTCGTAAGTCGGTTATGCACAGGTGATTGCGTTCGCGCCCCAGATGGCTTGCGACCTTGGCAATGCGGTGCAATTGCGGTAAGCTCCCCCGCCCCGGTCGGGATTGTGGGAGCACCCAAGATTACGCTGGATGTGCCGTCTCCGAAGACCCCGGGTTAAGCCCCATGGACCGTCCGTTGTCCCGTTGGTTTTCGGTCCAGACGTTTCGTGTTTTCCGTAGAAATGAGTGTGCGGTGCCCTGAGAAACGCACCGTTTTCCCAACGCTGTCAAAAAACGAGAAACGCATTCTGACATCATGACTGATTCTTCTGTTCTAAAAGATCGGCGTGCCCAACTCACCGCCCTCGTCGGATTCATATTCCAGGCGACGTTCTTCATCGTGATGTTTGTGGTCGGGCGCGTCTGTAAGTCCGAGGTCATTCTCGCGACGTCACGTTTCATGTTGGGCGGCGTGATCATCTGGCCGGTTATTTCCATCGTCTACAGCCAGCGTCGCCGGACCGCGAAGGAACGCCTCGAAGCTGAAGAGCTCAAGCGCTCACGGTCTCAGGAAGGTGTCGGTGCAATCTTCGACACCGAGGACGAAGCCTACCTCATCGAACGAAAGCGACTCGCTTGGATCCTGCGTTGGATCGTTCCGACCACAGCCCTCATCGTCGCGCTTTATCATATCGGTGCGGCGATCTGGGGATGGCGATGGGAATTTGGTGCACCGCTAAGCGGTAAATGGAATGAAACGCAATATTCCGGACCGGCGATGGCGTTTGTCGGTGGTATCGGATTCCTCTCGTTCTTGTTCTCAAGATATACGGCTGGGATGGCCCGGATGCCGGGTTGGAGAATGCTCCGTTCAGGTGCGAGCTTCCTTGCTGGCAACGCGATGGCGTGTCTTTTCGTCTTGATTGCCATCGCCCTGCAAGGACGCGACCTGCCGAATCCGGAAGCCATCGTCACGTACATCATTCGCATCACGTTGTTGGTTTTGGGTATTGAGTTCGTCGCCAACTTCATCTTGGACTTCTATCGCCCGAGGACGGTTGGCCAGGAAAGTCGCCCTGCCTTTGACAGTCGGCTTCTCGCTTTGATCACGGAAACCGGCGGTATCGCCCGGTCGCTGGCGGACGCCATCAACTATCAGTTTGGTTTTGAAGTCAGCAAGACCTGGTTCTACGAATTGCTCCAACGGGCGATGGCGCCGATGCTCGCATTTGGCGTGTTCGCGTTGATCGCCTTGTCGACGATCGTCTTCGTCGATGCTGACGAGCAGGCTGTCATTGAGCGGTTCGGACACCGACTGCAACAAGGTGATGACGTGCTGTCACCCGGCTTGCATTTCAAATGTCCTTGGCCGATCGACAAGGTCTATCGGGCGCGGGTCAATCGGGTGCGCACTCTGACTGTCGGTTCGTCGGTGGATCACGATAAAGATTCGAACATCGAAGAGATCGATGGCAAAGTCAGGGAAAAACCGATCCTCTGGGGCGAGAAGCACGAGTTCAACGCAGAGATGATGCTCGTGGTGGCCAGTCCCGACATCACCAATTTCGATTCCGATGCCAACGTCGATATT
Source organism: Phycisphaerae bacterium (assembly GCA_030429365.1). GTDB lineage: Bacteria > Planctomycetota > Phycisphaerae > UBA1845 > UBA1845 > UBA1845. Next base: position 3,335 of record JAUIEW010000273.1, on the reverse strand, counting down.
GATGAAGAAGACAAGAACGCGATCAAGGGAGACCCGTCCAGCGAGGGGAAAGCCGTTGCGGTCGGGCTGCTCATGGTCTCGGTCAACATTCAATATCGCGTGAAAGAACTTCACGACTATCTTTACGAGTACTACGAACCCGAGCGACTGGTCGAATCAATTGCGTACCAGGTTCTGACCGACTATGCCGCCAGCGTGGATGTGGATCGGATCATTGGCCCGGGACGCACCGAGGTCAACGAGACGCTCCATCGCATCCTGCAGCAGCGGGCTGACGATTTGAACCTTGGCGTTGAAATCCTATTCTGCGGTGTTCAGGAAGCACACCCGACCGACGATGTCGCCAAGTCGTTCCAGGAAGTCGTCAAAGCCGAGATGGAGAAAGATGCCCACATCGAGGAAGCACGCGGGCAGGCAGAGGAAATACTCACCACCGTCGCGGGAAGCCGCAATCGTGCTCTTCGACTTGATCGGGCAATCCTTGAAATGGATCGCGTCTCGCAGGATGCCTCTTCCACCCCCGAGCAGGTGCAAGCCGCAATCGACCGGGTCGACGAACTGCTGATAGGCTCGGTTGGCGCCGAGGGCGGAATCGTACCAGCTGGCGGACAAGCCGCCTCCAGGATCGCCGAAATACAGGCGCGGATCCTTGCCGAAGTCACCGAAGCCAAGCGAAACCTGACCGTGTTCAGTGCGGAAATCGCGGCGTATGAATCCGCACCACGACTCTACAAGGTTCGCAAATACCTGGACATGCTGCAACGATCGCTGGCAGGTATTCGCAAGTACGTGGTTGTGACGGACCCGAATAAGAACGTCATTGTCATTTACGATAAGCCGCAGACCGGCACCATTGATATAGAGACCGACTAACTTCTGAATATGGATCACGCGTTCGAAATTGATTCGATTGCGCGGAGAAGCAAAAAGATGAAAAACACCCCATCGATCATCGCCGCCGTCCTGCTGATGGCCATCCTCCTGATGTACTGGTGTACGTTTCAGGTGCGGTCAACAGAAGTGGCGATCAAGAAGACCTTTGGCAATGCCAGCGAGAAGCCCATTCGCATCGACGAGGAAGACCAGAGTTTCTTCGCCGGTTTGAACCTCAAGTGGCCATGGCCGATCCAAAGCGTCGTCAAGTACGACACGCGTTTGCGACTGCTTGAGGGACGCATCGAAGAAGCGCCGACGCTCGACAGCAAGCAGATCATCGTGACCACGTTCGCGACCTGGCGCATCGTCGATCCCTATAAGTTCCACACGCGCTACAACGAGGTCAAATCGGGTGAGGAAGCGCTGCGGACGCGCATTCGCAGCCTCAAGAAGGCGGTGATCGGTAACCACAACTTCTCGGACTTTGTCTCCACGAAAGCCTCTGACCGCAAGCTTCAAGAGATCGAAAAAGAGATGATGGACGCGATCGCAGCCGACGCCCAAAAGGACTTTGGCGTTGAGATCTGCATGTTCGGCATCAAGCAGTTGGCGCTGCCGGCCAATGTCACGCAGGCGGTCTTCACCACGATGAAGAAGACGCAGGAGGTCAAAGCCGACAAGTATCGCTCGGAGGGCGACGCCGAAGGCACGCGGATCAAGGCGGCTGCCCAGGCGGCAAGCGGTCGGATTATGGCGATGGTGGAGCGAAAAGTCGCCCGCATCGAAAGCGAAGGGCTCGCCGAAGTTGGTGAAATCTACAAGAAATTCAAAGCACATGAGGAACTGCGAATCTTCCTCGATCAGTTGCGTTCGATCGAATTGATCTTGCAGAACCGGGCGGAAGTATTTTTGGATACGCAGATTCAGCCATTCAATCTTTGGAACGAAGACACGCGCATTGAGAAACCGTCAGCCGCCGCGACCAACTAGTTTCGGCATCACTGCGTACTTGTGATCAAGAACAAGACATTGTTTGAGGCGACCAATTAGAAGGCAGGATTCATGGCCCACTCGCATCACCATCATCATCACCCGCCGGCTGGCGATTTGCCTGGAGAGGCACCGCTTGATGCGGCTAACCAGTCTCTCGCAGATGCCATGCGGGCGAGTTTCAACATCCTCAAGTTTGTCATGGTCATTCTCGTGGTGTTGTACGCGTTCAGCGGCGTGCGCATTGTTGACGAGGACTCTGAAGCGGTTGTCTTTCGATTCGGCAAATTGCACCGCGTGAAAGAATCGGGGGCGTCGGTTGCGTTTCCGTATCCGATTGAAGAAACGCTGATTTTCGCGACCAAGAAGAACAACGCATTCCGCAGCTTGAATCTATGGCCCAAGGTTAAAGAAGATCAAATTAACGAGCCATTGAGCAAGGTGCGATCGATGGGCACACTCAATCCGGCCCTCGACGGTTTGTTGCTAACGGCTGACAACGGCATCGTTCATATCCAATGGGACGTCAAGTATCGCGTCAAAGACATCAAGCAATATGTGCTCCATGTTGGCGACGAATCAACAACTGAAGTCGAAGCAATGATTACGTCTTTGCTGGATGATGCATCGATTGCGATGGTCGCCAACTACACGGCGGAAGACGTGACCCGTGGAGCCACCACCGAAGTGGCTTTCAAAGTTAGAACGATCGTCAACGAAAGGTTGGACCAGTTGGGAACGGGCGTCGAGGTTGTTGCGCTTGACATCCCGCACTCGTCGGTTCCAGGCCCGACCATGACCGCATTCGACAATGTCGCAAAAGCGCAGAGTGATCGGGACAAGTCGGTACAGGAAGCCCAGCAGGAACGCATCAAAATTCTCAACGCAACGGCTGGCGTCGCCTGGCGCGAATTGACGACCTACGTCGACAAAGAAGGTACGCGGCATATCGGTTTGCTCGATCGTCTCGACGCCGCGATCAGCGAAAGCGATGAATCTGCTCAATTGGCGCTTGAAGCTGAGATTGATGAGATTCTTGAGAACGAAGCCTCGGGGATGGCTGGTCAACGGATTCGATTGGCCCGCGGTTATTACACGCAGGTTGTTCAACAGATCAACGGTGATGTGGATCAGTATCTTGCCGTTTTAGACGAATACCTTGAGTCGCCCGACTTGCTGGTACACCGCTTGTGGGAACAGACCAAACAGAGGGTCTTGCAGCAAGACGGTTTGACCAAGCACTTCGTGGCGGGCAGCGCCGATGAACTGCGAATTCACATCGAGCCAGATCCTGAACAAGCGGCCCGCGACGAAGCTGAAAAGCTCCGCAAAGAATCAGAAGGATACAAGTTCGCGCCGACGAAGACTCTGCACTCGATCATGCCGTAGGTCCTGGCTTGGGCATTCGGTATCAAAGATACGCCAACAGATTCTCGCTGGCATAAGTCACTCTGGAAACGCACCGGTAC
>JAUIEW010000012.1 GCA_030429365.1 Phycisphaerae bacterium | reverse complement strand
CTACGCCGACTTCTGTGGCAACTGGATCTTCTCGATCAAGTATGACGGCACAACCGTCACCGAGCAGACCAACCGCACATCCGAGTTGGGCGCGCTCTCATCGATCGTCGCATTTGGCGAAGATGGCCTCGGCGAAATGTACATCGTCGCGGGCAGCAGCGTTTACAAGATCGTCCCCGTCGACCTGTCACCCGTCTGCGGTGACGGAAACCAGGACCCCGGCGAAGAATGCGACGACGGAAACACCACGCCCGGCGACGGCTGCAATGAGGTCTGCGACATCGAAACCGCCGACGATTGCATCAACGCCTCACCGATCGCGGACGGCCCGACCACGTTCTCAACCGTCGGCGCTACAACCGATGGTCCGTCGCACGCAGCCTGTGCGGTCGATGGCGATGGCGGTGTCACCGTCAACGACATCTGGTTCATCTACGATGCCGAATGCACCGGTACGCTGACGGCCAGCACCTGCAACTCGGTCAACTACGACAGTGACCTCGTCATCTACGAAGGCACCGATTGCGGCAACCTCGTCGGCAACTTCCTCGCGTGCAACGATGACGGCCCCGGATGTTCCGGATTCACGTCACTTCTCGAAGCACCGGTCGTTGCCGGACAAAGCTACCTGCTGCGTGTCGGTGGCTGGAGCGGTAACGAGCAGGGCTCAGGAACCATCAACCTCACCAACTCGGGCGCCGGTTGCGAAACCTGCTCGACGACGTCGGGCGATGGTGACGGCGACTGCGACATCGACCTCGCCGACTACATGAAGATGCAGCAGTGTTTCACCGGCGACATCGGCAGCGGACCGCAGGTCTTCCCGGCGGGTTGCGCCTGCTTTGATACCGATGGCGATGGCGACGTGGACGGCAGCGACTACGCCGCATTGACCGCAATGACCGGCCCGGATTCGCAAGCCGGCGGCTGCACGGTCGTCCCGTAACGTGTCGTCTGCCTCAACATAGACGAACACAAATCTGCACCAATCCGCGGGCCGTCACAGAAATGTGGCGGCTCGCTTTTTTTCTGGCGATATACTGATTTAAGCAATGAGCAAACGCACCAACATCCCGTTAACCGTCGCCCAGCCGCCACGCCGACCCGTCACCCGCGCGGGCAAGTGGCGGATGACGTCGCTCATCACCGTGCACGTGCTCATGCTTCTGCACATCGCCTACTGGCTCAAGTACGGGCGCACCATCACACCCGTCGAGCCGTCAGAATCCATGGAGACGCTCAAGACCGGCGCGATCAATGCCGGGTTTATCTTCTTTTCAATCTCCATCCTGCTGACGCTCATCTTTGGCCGCTTCGTCTGCGGGTGGGCGTGCCACTTCGTCGCCTATCAGGACCTCTGCGGCTGGCTGCTCAAACGCATCGGTATCCAGCCGAAACCGCTGCGCTCGCGCCTGCTGATGCTCGTCCCGCTCGGGATGGCGATCTACATGTTCGCATGGCCGGTCATCTACCGCTGGTATTTAGCCATCGCTGAACCCGGGCGCGTCGACTTCATCCCCCAACTGTCTGGTGCATTCACAACCGAACACTTCTGGGAGACGTTCCCCGGCTGGGTGTTCGCGATCCTCACGCTCACCGTCGCCGGATTCAGCGTGGTCTACTTCCTCGGCAACAAAGGCTTTTGCACCTATGCCTGCCCGTATGGCGGCGTGTTTGCCGTCGTTGAAAAAGCGTCGCCCCTGCGCGTCCGCGTCAGCGACTCATGCGTGCAATCGGGCGAGTGCACGAAAGCGTGCGGGTCCAACGTGCGCGTCGCGGAAGAAGTCTGCAAATACGGGATGGTCGTCGACCCCGGGTGCATGAAGTGCGCCGACTGCATCTCATCGTGCCCGACATCCGCACTGAGTTTCGGATTCGGACCGATCGCCGTCGGCGCCGCCCCGCGTAAACCCGACGCTGACACCGACAAACCGTCCATGCTACCGTGGATCGAAGAGCTCGTTTTGGTCGGCGGGTTTGGCCTGTTCCTCTTTGCGTGGTGGGGACTTTATGGCCGCTTCCCATTCCTCATGTCTGCCGGCATCTCGTGCATGTTCGCGTTCGTGCTGTTGCAGTTCGTACGCATGCTTCGAAGAGCCGACGTCTCGTTTCAAAACCTCATACTCAAACGCACCGGCCAATCCACCCTCGCAGGCAAGGGTTTTCTCGCGTGCGCCGGATTGCTCCTTGTCGCCACCGCGCACAACGCAGCCGTCCAGTATCAACACTATGCCGCAACCTGGCACTTCGATCGAACCGGCGTTGGTGATCGCGCCTGGTCACCGCAGTTCAACCCACAAGCAAATCTCAACCCCGTTGTCGCCCGCCATCGCGACGAAGCGATTCGGCATTTCGCCAAGGCAACGAACTGGGGACTGATCAAATTCCCCGACACCGACTACAAGTTGACCTGGCTGCACATGCTAAATGGCGACGTCGCGACAGCCGAACAAACCGCCCGCAGCGCCGTCGAAGCCAACCCACAAGTCGCCGCGTTTCACCTTCAGCTTGGTCGCGTGTTGCGCAAACGCGGCCAACACGACGACGCCATCGCCAGCATGCAACGCGCGGTCGAACTCGACCACTCGCTGCACAATGCCGAACGCGAGATCGGCCAAGTCCTCTGCGATGCAGGCCGCACAAGAGAAGCGATCGAGCACTTCAAACACATCCTCGAACACGCGCCGAACGATGCCCAGGTCCACTATTATCTTGGAGGGCTCGCGCTGGAAATGCGACAATTCGCAAACGCCGACGAGCATCTGAGGAAAGCGATCGAACTTAACCCCCAGTTGGCCCAGGCCCGCGAACAACTCGCCCTCCTGCTGCTGAACGCCCAACTGTTCGACGAGGCCATCGAGCAACTGCAAGCCGCCATGGAAATCGAACCGGCATTTACCAAAGCCCAATACAACTTGGCCGTCGCCTACTACATGAAGGGCGACCTTACCAATGCACTCAAAGAAGCCGAGCGCGCCACCCAACTGGACCCCAACGATGCGCACGCCCAGGCCTTCCTGAGAAAGCTGCAGCACGAGACGACTCAACCGTAAGAGAGCACGAATAAAGCAAAAAAACGCCAAACAGTGGCACAAACAACCGCGCTAAAATAAATTGCCCAAAGCTGCGAATATGAAGATGAGCGTCGTGGGTGGGTGGTCGGGCTGTCCGGCCGCCGCGCGGCGCTGACAATCTTGGAGGGTTCTAAATGCTGGCTACGTCGTTCTGGTCGTCGCTGTTTCAGTTTCCGCAGATCGCCATCGTCATGGGTTGCCTTACGGGCATGACGGTCATCATTGGCGTCATCTGGTCCCAGGTCGAAAGAACCAAATCCAAAAACGAACTAAAACGCTCCATGGTAGAGCGAGGCATGACCGCAGAAGAAATAGAAAGAATCATAGAAGCCGGCCAAGATGAAAAGAAGTAACCAACAATCGCGCCCAGTAGGGTCCGCTATGCGGGCCAGCTTATGATTCCTGCGATTGATATCGCTTCGCACAGCCGACCCTGCGAGAACTTCCCTTATTCATATCTGGCCTGCTCATCCGAAATGTATGGCATTCTTTCCGTATCTGGTTCAATCCTCTCAATCACGTCTGACCGAACCACGATCTTCACCCAAAAGTCCTTTGCACAGAGTGGGCACTCGGCATAACCCTCGCCATCCATGTTCCCACCAGTGGGTCTTCCGCCATTCTTTGGCGCAACATTACCCTCCACCCAGCGAACGCGGCTTCCTATTTCATAAGCAATGAGATTCCCGAAACCAAGATAGGTCTCGACCTCGATTGCCCCAGTCTCGCCACACCGAGGGCATGCGAATCTTGCGGTTAATGTGTTGTGGACACTCATTCGGCACCGGTGTTCTTACTTGGCGCATGAAGTTTATTTAGGAGCCGCACAGCGGACCCTACGCGATCGAACCGTGGACTCGGCGTTCTGATACCCGGTCGATTCTTACTTGCACGACGTCGCCGGGTTTGCTTTCTTGGGCTTCGAAGTTCACTTCGAAGTATCGGTCACAGCGGCCTACTGCGATTGGGGTTTCATTTGAATTGCTTTTGCCTTCCGGGCTCTTGGCGTTTTCCACGATGACGCGGAGCGTTTCGCCTTCGAACTGGCGGGTGTAGTCGTGGGCCAACTGCTGCTCCAGTTCTCCCAGCGTGTTCATCCGCTCTTTGACCGTGCCTTGGTGCACAAAGTCTTTGGGCCAACGGGCAGCGGCTGTCCCGGGTCTGGGGCTGAAGGGGAAGGCGTGAATCTTGCAGAACTTCGCATAGCCGGCCATCGCCATCGTCTCTTCAAACATCGCGTCGGTCTCACCCGGAAAACCAACGATGATATCCGTCGAGATCGCTGGCCTATCCAGCGCCTTGTTGACCCGATCGATCATGTCCACAAACGCATCGGACGTATACTGACGATTCATGCGGCGCAGGATCGCATCGCTCGCATGCTGAAGCGGCAGGTGAAAATGCGGCACGCAATTGGAGTGTCGCGCGATGACACCCAACAACTCATCATCCAGATCGCCCGGCTCAAGGCTCGAAAGGCGCAAGCGCGCCAACCCATCCACCTTCGCCAGCGCATCAACAAGGCCAGCCAACGGTGACGGACCGGGCACAAAGCGCTTGCGGATCGCCGTCTCGCGACCGTACGCCCCCAGAAAAATCCCCGTGAGAACAATCTCGCGATGACCAGCGGCCACCAACCCCTCAGCCTCCCGCACCGCAACGTCGATCGGCTTCCAATTCAACCGCGACCGCAATTTCGGGATGATGCAATAGGTACACGACGCATCGCACCCGTCCTGAATCTTTAAAAACGCCCGCGTCCGGGTCGAAAACTCGCGAACCGGCAGAAAATCGGGAACCGGCTCAGACACGTCAGCCACCCCCGACCCCGAATTTGACCCCGAAAAATCGGCTTCTGCATTGACTATGGGCAGCGCACGCACAATACTATAGCTGTTAGTAGGAGATGGCTTTCCCGGTTGGGTTCGCCTCGTTTCGGTCGATCTGGGGGGAGCCTGCTCGATTCGGGATTTGAGGCGAAGCCCCACCGGCACAAGCGGTTCCGCGAACGGCTCGAAATCGTCATCAACCTCTGTGGGCTGACTTGCCCGCCCTCGATCAATCGAAACGACCTCGGGTTCACCAAACCGATCAACCACGGCTTGACGGATTGCACTGAGAGTTTCTGTTTCGTGCCCCAGGACCTGCGTCACCCCGGGGATCTGGCGAATGGCGTCGGGTTCGGCTGACGCATAGCAGCCGATGGCGATGGTGGGTGTCGCACCCTTTTTGGACGATCGACGAAGTGCCTGCCGACTTCTTGCAGTCGCGCTGCATGTCACCGCACACGTGTTGACGATGGCAAGATCGGCATCTTCACCCTTGGCGGCTGGCGTCATGCCAAACGACTCGAGCAGTTCGCGCACTTGCTCCGTCTCGTATTGATTGACTTTACAGCCCAGCGTGGTTAACCGATACTTAGCTCCCATTGCAGAGAAAATGTAGCAGAACCGCCGCAAGAATGGCAACCGCACCGTGATCTGATGCGCACAACGGGTGGCTTGAGTCTCACTTCAACCGCACCGATCACGACGGACGACAGGAGTCGCAACGATGGCAGGCCCGCAGACGGTTTGGGGAATCGACGTCGGTAAATCAGCATTCAAAGCCGTTCGCCTCCGGGCGGCGGGTGACGGCGTGGAAGTCGTCAGCACCGACTACATCGAACATTCCAAGATCATGTCGCAGCAAGACGCCGATCCCGACGCCCTGTGGTCGTCTGCGCTGGAGAAGTTCCTCGCCAAGAACGACATCACCAACGACAAGATCGTCATCGGCGTGCCCGGGGCGCAAACCCTCGCACGGTTCAGCAAACTCCCGCCCGTCGAAAACAAAAAGAAGATCCCCGACATCGTCCGCTACGAAGCCGACCAGCAGATCCCCTTCGACATGGACGAAGTCGTCTGGGACTATCAGGTGTTCGAAGCCGAAGGCAATCCCGATGTCGAAGTTGGCATCTTCGCGATCAAGCGCGAGCTCATCCGCGACCACCTGGTGCACTTCGATTCGCAGGGCATCGAAGCCCACGCAGTGCAAGCCGCTCCATTGGCTGCCTTTAACGCCATGCACTTTGACGGCTTGGTCGGCGAAAAAGCCACGGTCATCGTCGACATCGGCACCGAAAGCACGGACCTGATCATCGGCACGGAATCATCGCTTTGGACGCGCTCGATCCAACTCGGCGGAAACAACTTCACTGAAGCGCTGGTCAAGGCATTCAAACTTTCGTTCTCCAAAGCGGAGACGCTCAAGCGAACTGCGGCGACCAGCAAGTATGCCCGCCAGATTTTCCAGGCGATGCGACCGGTGTTCGCCGACCTCGTGCAGGAACTCCAGCGTTCGGTTGGTTACTACACAGCCACCCACCGCGACGTGGACATCGGCAAAGTTTACGGCATGGGCAATGCGTTCAAGCTGCCGGGGTTGCAGAAGTACATCAAGCAGAATTTGCAACTCGACCTGATCAAGATCGACAATTACACCAAGATCAGGATTCCAAGCAACGAAGGCAGCGCGGGCGATGCGTCCAACTACAGCGTGGCCTACGGGCTCGCGCTTCAGGGATTCAACCTCGGCAAGGTCACGAGCAACCTGCTCCCGCCCGAAATTGCGTTGGCATCGGCGTGGAAAAAGAAGCGTCCATTCCTGGCAGCCGCAGCCGCTTGCTTGCTCCTGACGGCTGGCGTCGTCTGGTTCCGGGGAATGACCGACCGCAAAACGCTCGAAGCCAACTCGGGCCAACCGCCAACGGTCACAGAAGATTCCGCATGGGGCACAATCTTAAACCCGCCCGATTTACCGCCGCGGCCATACGGAAAACTCATCTCCGCTGCGGCGAGTTCGCTGAAGAGTCAGTACGGGCGCCTCAATTCGCAGGGCTCAGCTGAGATCAAGAAAGCGGAGACCATCGAGAAGCTGCTGGCCAACCGAACGGTCTGGATCAAAGTCCTTTCGGCGATTCACGCGGCATTGCCTGCGCCCTCGGACGAGATCCAAGCCACCACCGACGCTGACGAGTATGTGCAAGCGATTAAGACGGCGGGTCTGTCCAGGGACAAACGCAACGAGATCTTCATTCAGTCGTTCTCCTCCAAGTATGAACCGGATATTGACAGCGCAACCATCATCGAGGGCGACTACTCCGAAGAGAGCATCAAGATCTACGAGAAAAAAGGTGGCGAGAAGCGCCCGGGGTTCATCGTCGAATTGCGCGGGTACGCCCCGCACCAGAAACTCGGCGGAACCCAAGCCAAGGAAAAGGGTCTCTTCGTCAACAACGAGTTCGTCCGCACGCTGCGCAAGACCGGACGCATACCGGGACAGGGGTTCTTCATCAACCGAATCGGATTGACGGTGGCGCAGGAGCATCAGCCCGGTGGCGGTGGCGGTAAAGGACGGCAGGGACGGGGACGCGGTGGCACGCCGCCCCCAGCACAAGCTGGCCCCAAAACCAAGGACCCGATCACCGGCGAGATTGCCGACGACGACTATCACTTCTACATCATGATCGAAGTCGTGCTGGCCGACTTGCCGGAGGAGAAGCAAAAGTAACGATCACCGCGCGCAACCCGGCCGGAGATCGGGCAAGGCGCACCGGATGTTGACCGCAAGACGATTCAAGGCAGAAGACGGTTCTGGAGAAACAAAGTGAAAGCTGTGATCGAAATCATCAAACGCTTTCTGTTTGAGATAATCTGTGGCGCTGGCGCGATCGGGGGAATCGTTCTGATCTATCTGGGGATCAGCAGCATGTCCAGCATCACCCAGGACATGCAAGCTGCGCTAAGCGTTCGAAATGAACTCAAGACAGCAGCGAATTCCAGCAACCTCATCAACAAGGACGCCGTCGAACTGGCCAAGAAACGCGTCGAAAAGATCATGGACGCAGACAAAGCCCTTCGCGACAAGGTCCGCGACATCAACTACTACGCACCCCTGATCGACATCCCCTTCCATGAAACCGAGCCCGCAGAACGAAGCGCGTTTAAGCTTGCGTACCAAAAAGAGGTCAACAGCTGGCTCAACATCATGAAAGCCGGCGACGTTCCGACCGCGGACGATATCGCCCAAACCCGCGACCGCATCGACGAAGACAGGAAGCGACGCGAGGAGCTCGACATTGAATCCAAGACCGAAGAAGACGCGATGATCAATCGCCCTGAAGTTCGGGCTTCGATCACCAAGGCACAGTCGATCTACTGCTACGCCACCGAAAACTCATTCCAGCAGAGCGATGTCTCGGACCGCAGCCCGGGAGCGCCGATGTATGTCGGCAAACCGCCATCACCTCAGCAAATGTGGCACGCCCAATTGGAAGTGTGGACGCAGCGCCTGATCATCGACCGGATCGCCGAGATCAACGAAGCGGCTGCGTCTAAATTGGAACAGGACGGCGAACGCCCGTGGGTCGGCAATCTCCCGATCAAAGAGCTTGTTTCCATCCAGACCACGCAGTACTACGTCACCGATTCAGGGACAGCGAGTTCCAGTTCACGGGGTACGAAAGACCGTGCTGAACCCCCTGGCAGCGCCTCGGATGTCTTTACGGGCAACAAGTCGAACGAACTCTACGAAGTCATGCAGTTGTCGACAGTGCTCATCGTCGATGCGTCGATGATGCCGATGATCATGTCAGAACTGTGCCGCGATCGTTTTCTGACCATCGTCAACGTCAGCTATGAAGAGGTCGAGCCGAACCCGTCAATGCAAGGCAAGATCTATGGTGACCAACCAGTGGTGAAGCTCACGTTGGACATGGAGACGCAGTTCTTCTCCGAGTTCTATTTACCGATCATGCCCACTGAAACCCTGGAACAATTAAAAAAGAAGCGCCCCGAAAAACCCAAGACCGATGATGCCTGACCCATCGCATCAAGCAATCCGGAGCATGTAGAAAATGGCCAAGCAATCCGTCGGGCCCATCGTCCGGCACATTGACAAAGCAATACTCGGAATCACCGGCGCGGTCTTGTTGCTGGCGATCGCCCAATACGGCGTCGTCTCACCCAACAAGATTGAATCCGATGGTGAATGGCTCGGACCGGCCCAGGTCGATAACGCCACCCGCGAAAGAGCGGACGCCCTTCGCGATCGGCTCAGAAACGCCGACGTGGAACCCGAGCCCTTTGAAGACCCGATGAATGCTGTCACCGAACTCGTCGATCCACTGGCCGCCGCCGGCGTGAACGCCCGAATTCCGCGCGTGCTGGAGTTCCCCCCAAAGGTCCCGGCGGTTTCAGGTGTCATGTCGCCCCAGGACCGCCACGACCTCATCAAGGTTGTCGCCCTCACACCGCCCACCACCCAGACCGGACGCACCGGAACGTATGTCAATCCGCCTGGCGAACTCGGCGGATCAGTCAGCCGCGTGCGCGACGCGGCATCCTTGCGGGATGTCAACTGGGTCACAGTCTCTGCCGTTTTTGATCGCCAGAAACAGGAAGCGCTTGCGGTCGATGCGGGATACAACCCCGATCGCGTCAAAACGCTGTTCACCGGAGTCGATCTGGAGCGCCGCACGGTCAATGCGGATGGTTCATTTTCAGATTGGGAGCCCATCGACGCGGTTGTCGGCCAAAAACTCCCCCCGGTTCCCGAACCCGATGTCTATAAGGTCGAAGACGGCAAGGGTTTTAACGTCTCCCCCGAAGATCGCGACGAAGTCAATCAGTTCAAGGACTTGATCGGCGAACCTGAAAACCAGTTGGCGCTGATGCGGCCGCTCTTTCCCCCAACCGAGTACGGCGACGAGTGGCGCTATCCGCGTGGCAACTTTGAGTATGACGTGACGGAGATGGACGCCGAGTACCTGTCCGACAGCACGAGTTGCCGTTATCCCGAATGCAAAGCCGACGACATCGACAATACCTTGGACGTCAAAGAACTTCTTGAAGCGATCGAAGTCCAACTCGACGCAGGAAATGTCGCCCGTGCCCAGAAGCTCATGGAAGAGGCTGAAAAGAAAGCCGAGAAACGCGACGCCCGCAAGATCGAGAAACTGAAGAAACAAATCGAAATCGCCCTGCAAGCCGCCGAAGCCCATTCGGCCCGCGTCGGCAAGCAGGTCCTCTGGGCGCACGATGCCGCGCCCGGAAGCGTTGAGAGTGGCCGAACCTATCAATACCGAATGCGCCCGCGGATCTACAACCAATACTGCGGAACACCGCCGCTTCTCAACGAACCACAGGATGCGGCCAAAGTCGAATTGGTCGGCGAGTGGTCCGATCCTTCCGAACCAGTCACAATCGACCGCGACACGATCTTCTTTGTTCGCTCCGGCAATGCAAAGAAGAATGAGTGCAAGGTCGACCTTTTCAAGTGGGTGGCTGGCGAGTGGATCCAAAAACAATTTACGCTGACAGTCGGTGAGCCCATCGGTGACATCGTCACGCGCATCAAGACCCATCGCGGACAGGACGATCAAGTGGACTTCAGCACGGGCGCCACGGTTGTCGACATCATCTTTGACAAACAGTACTGGAAGAAGGGACGCAGAAGACAGTCGACCAAGACCACCGCGCTCGTTTACGTCGATGCATCAGGGCATGTCTTTGAGCAGACCGAAGAGTTTGACGAGAACAGCGACCTGTATGACATCTACAAAGGTGTAGCGTGGGACGAGAAGGGCCGATGACCCGCCGGATCCGAGCAACATGGCAAGCACCGAGCATCCGCTTCGGCGTGCTGACCGCATTCGTGTTGCTGCCAGCCTCCGTATCTTGGGCGCAGCCGGGATCCAGACAATCCGGGTCGGAAGAGAGCCAATACGACCAGCTCAACCTGGGATTTGAAAACGCGCCCGACGAACAGGTCGAACCGCTGTTGAAGGATCTGGGTTCGCCGGATTTTGAAACCAGAGAAGCCGCTTCAAAGAAAATCGAAGCGATCGGACCTGCCGCGTTTACCGCACTTTCCCGCCACTACTACAGCAACCGCGACTACGAAGTCCGCCTGCGAATTCAAGACATTGTCAAGAAACAGTATCTCTGGCATACGCTTTTGAAGCGCAAAGGATTCATGGGCGTTCAGTATCAAGCCTACACCGGGCGACCGATCGCTTCTGACGAAACCGCGATCATCATTAGCAGAGTTGAACCGGGGCACGCCGCTCAAGCTGCAGGATTACGGCCAAGAGATTTGATCGTGTCGGTCGACGACAAACCGATCAACGATGTCATCGAAGATTTCGCGGAATATATTCAGGACCAGGGTGCTGGCGGGAAACTTGTATTGGGAATTATCCGGAGAGATCAATCCCAGCAAACCATCCGCCGAATTGAGGTCACGCTCACCCTACAAGCCCGCCCCATTGAGCACTACAACTCCCCGGAATTGCTCGACGAGATCAACGCCAGCGTGCAGGCTTATTCCATCTGGTGGGACAAACACTTCAGCCTGCCTCGCATCGAACACGACCGAATGCCGACGGCAGAAGTGCTGCAAATCCCAGATTAGACGCGTCTTTGATTAGGCGATTACCTGAAAAGCAAATTCGCTGAAAGGCAACGCTCAAACCTGACAAAACCAGGTTCAAAATCGCGCCGCCTATTCAGAACCGGTTGCAAGCTGGACAGCCAACTCGATCTTCGCACGAAAAGCGTCTGACCATTCCTGCCGCAATGCTCGGACCTGATCATCGTCAGCACCTTGCAGTTTCTTGGCCGCAGCGTACGCCTCGTCTGCGCTCATGATCGGTTCGCAGAGCTTGGCCAGTGCCTCTTCATTCATGCCGCCATCTTGAATCGTCGCCCAGGCCTGTTGAAGCACGATGTGATTCTCGCCGCAGATCGCATTGGTCATCGGAATAAGGGCAGCCGACTGCTTGACCGCCGCATCCTGATCGATGCGAATGCCAAAGTCGTTTTGAAACGGATTGTCCTCGACCGCAAGTTGACCTTTGTGCGAGTCATACAGACTCGGTTTGATCGGGTAGTGATAGAGCGTGCGATCCAGACCGTCGCGGCCTTTCGCCTTCATGCTCCAGATCGCCTGACCTTCATCAGACAGACAAAATTGCACGAATTGCTGGGCCAGCCGTGAATCCTCCGCAGTCTTGAGCACCGAAGTGATGTCGGGCGTGATGGCTGTCGCACCAGGCGGGTTGATGTATTGAAGCGAACCCGGATTCTCCTGAACCCGGCGCAAGCCATCAAAGTTCACCGCAAAGCCAGCCAGCATCACACCCGAGGCGATTTGATCCTGCCCCTTGCTGCTGCCCGATTCCAGGACGCGTGCGTTGGCCAGCATTTGAATCAAAGTCCGCCAACCCTGTTCCCAACCCTGCTGCTGCAAAATCAACATCATGCACTGCCGATTGCTACCGCTCTTCGCAGGGTCGGCGATCGCCAACCAGCCGCTGAATCTCGGATCCGCAAGATCAGCCCACGTTTGCGGCGGCTCAATCCCGCGGGCATTGCAATCGGCTTCGTTGTAAAGAATGCCAAAACTCGACAACCCGGTCGCAACCCATCGATTCTCGTCGTCACGAACGGGCAAACCGTGAATGTCGGCTGGCACCCCTTCAAGCGCATCACCCAACTCGAGTTTGAAGCAACGGTTGCGGGCCGCAAGCCCACGATGATCTTCAAGACCACCGCCGAACATCAGGTCGGGCTTGCTCATCGTGCCCCCTGAGTCGCGCCCTTCGAACAAATCGTCGATGTACCTCACGCATTGCGGGGTTCCGCGCACGACCCAATCAACTGACACGCTCTGTTTAAACTTCTGGTCGTACCATTGGGAAAACGCTTCCGCAAAAGTTTCTCGAATACGCTTGCTGTGAGGCGAGATGATTGTCAGTTTCAGCGTTGCCTTGGGTTGGACATCGATACCCGGCGACTCCTGCGCCGGCTTGCACCCGGTCAGGAATGCAAAACAAATCGCCACCACAAGAAAACCGCGCATTGCTCCGAAACCAGCAGCGAACCTATGCATGAGATTGCCCATCTCGATTAGAGTTGTTGCGCAATTCGCATGACGCTGCGATTGCGCTGGATTCCCAAGACCCTGCGGAAGTCGATCCCAACTAGCGACCGCGACCGCATTTCACCTATACGCCATTGTCGCCCAACGCCGGATGGAGTGTCAACTCGAAGAAGCCGATCGCGACACCCGCTCGAAATGAAAATCGCCAATCTGCAAATGGGCGATTCCGTGAATTGACAATTAATGTGCCGAATTCAACGCCGACTTGTAAATGTTCCTGAATTCTTCGGCATCGACCGCGACGGGGTTGAATTTTCCTGTCCACTGCGTGGCAGCCAGGTCGGCCAACGCGTCGACATCTGCCCGTCCAACTCCAAGAGCCGACAACCCATCGGGCATATTTGCGACTTTGAGGAAATGGGTAATCCGATTTGCGAGTGATTCCGCGTCCAATCCGAGCGAGCCATACACATCCGCTTGCGCCTGCGAATTGAAGCGTACAACATGGGGCAGCATGATCCCGACGGCCATCCCGTGAACGATGCCATACTTCGCGGTGAGCGGATTCGCGCACGCATGGGCGGCTCCAAGCATCGACTGCTCGATCGCAGCCCCGGCCAAATGCGCCCCCCACAGCATATCGCGACGCGCGTCATCATTTCCCGGGTTGGCCAGCGCTACTTCAATCGATCGATCCAAAAGCTTCCACGCCTCGCATGAAAACTGTTGCGACAGTTTCGTCCGCACCTTGGTCGCAGCCGTCTCCACCGCGTGCGAAATCGCATCGATCGCCGACGCAGCGGCCACACTCGACGGCTGACTTCGCGTCAGCTCGTGATCCAAAATCGCTACATGTGGTCGCAATCCACCCTCGCGCGGATCGCGCCGATCACCGCAGGCCATCTTCACGTGCGTCACCGGATCGCTGATCAACGCAAACGACTGCGCCTCACTACCCGTACCGGCCGTCGTCGGTGCGACAATCATGGGCAGCATCGGCTTGGTGGCTTTGCCTTCGCCGTGAAAGTCGTGAATCGCACCACCATTTGTTAAAAGTAGGTTAATTCCTTTCGCGCAGTCCATCGTACTGCCGCCGCCCACGCCAACGATCACATCGATCGACTGACCGTCCGCCAGCTTCAGCCCAGCCGCAACATGCTCCGTCGTCGGATTCTCGTGAACACCATCGAACAGAACAATCTCGATGCCGCAACTCTTAAGACTCTCTGCCGCCCGTGTGGCGTGCCCCGCCTTCTCAATCCCCGGATCGGTCACCAGCAGCACGCGCGAAGCGCCGAGTTCCTTCACCAACTCGCCCAACTGCGACAGCGAACCCGCGCCAGCCACCACGCGCACGGGCGACTGCGCCAGCAATTCCGCATTCGGCAACTGCGCCCCATTGATCTGCGACTCGGTCATGATTGCGACCCGGAATAAGCGCGCCGGTTAGGCGGCTGGCTCGAACTGAAACGACCGCTGACGATAGAGCAATTCAAACAGATTGCCCTCGTGCGGCTGATCCCAACTGATCCGCCACGTTGGGATCACACCCACATTCAATCGATCGACATTGGGATGATTCATCATGGAATGAGCGAACGATTCGTCGCGCGTGATCACCGTCGCCACCAACGTCGGACCGATCGCATCCGCGATTTCCCCAGCCGGACATTCGACAACCGACGCATACGGGAACAGAAACTCGCGGTTGGCCAACGGATGCTCACGCGATTCGCACCAGACGACTGACGGCTGAAGGTACGCACAGCGCCCGATGTGCGCCAATCGCGGCGTACCCCGATGCGTCGCGCAAACATCTTCCGCGCCGTCTTCCGTCAGTGCATGCTCGATCACGTTGTTGATCTGCTCGGCGACGGCTGGGTTCGCAAAAGCCGCCAACGTCGCATTCGGATCATCCGCCGGCAGCGCCTTGTGCTTTGCGAGTTCCTTACCCACGGCGTCTGCAATCGCCCGTCCATGCCTGGGCGTCCAGATCGCCGACGCATTGATGCAGGAACGTCCGCCGTTGCGATCGATCGAGGTGGCCATCACCTCAACATACTTCGCCCAATCGTCTGCAACATCGTCGCCGAGAATGACTTTTGAATAACCGGGACCGTGTAGTTCGATGCGCGGATCGTTTTCATAAGGCCGCACCGTCGCTCCGCCGCCAAACAGCATCGCCCGGTCAGCCGTCCGCAGAAGTTCGCCGGCGCCGCCGTGATCGGTCGGATAGAAACCCATCGCCTCGCGCGGGAAGCCCGCGGCGGCAAACGCTTCGATCATGCGATACGGCGTCCACGGTTCTTCGCGCCCCGGCTTCAATACGATCGGTGCCTTAAGCACCATTGCCGGCGCCCAAAGCGAATGTACACCGGGCGAATTGCTCGGAAGCACCGCCCCAAACACGCGTCCCGCGCGATAGAAACTCAGCATGTGCCCCGACGCATCGCTGTAACCATCGTCGAGCACTTTCAAATCAAGCCCGCGCGTCAAACCGGCCAGCACCTGATCCATTTTCTCCAGCACGCTAGCGATTTTTCCGGCATTGTCGCGACAATACGTGATCGGCATGCCCGTGGTGCATGACAGCTGCGCGATGTATTCGTCAAACGATTGCTGCGATTTTCCCAGAGGAAGCGTAGCCGACATAAACAACTTGCCGGCTTTTCGCGCCATCGCGATCAGGTCAGCCGTCGAAAACTTCTCCAGCGCATCGTCAGCCATCCGCACCATGTCGCGCCGCACCATACCGCTGTTGGCTTGGTGCACCTTGGCGAAAGGCTCGCCCGTGGCGTGATGCACGAGCGTCACCGTTTCGATACTTTCGTAAGGCTTGCCGAAGCGAAGGATGGGTATCTCGATCATCAATAGACTCCTTCGACGATCGGCGTCGCAAAACCGCTGAAAGGCCGCACATCGGCGATGCCATCCCACGGATACGCCTCGCACGGTTTCGTACGGATACCTTCGTCGCGCTCGAGGAAGCGCGGCATGAAAAACTCCTTGGTCAACGTCGTCAGCCGCGCCCGGCCAACCTCCCCATAACCGACGACTTTGCGCGGGCTATCCGGATCGACGACTTCAATCATCGCCCGCGGTGAAGGCGGGTGATAGATCACACTGTAGTTGTCGGCTGGGTCGAATGGCTTGTGACACGCCAACCCCATCAACGTGTTGCCATAGGTTGGCACGAAATCGATCTTACCCTCGAGCAACTCCGCGCGGGCGAATCGATGAAACTGCGCGGTCAACTGCGTCCCGCCGCAGAACACACCCTTGATGCCGTAATCAACCAGCGACACCCGCTCGCACAACGCTTCGAGCAACTTCGGCGTCGTGAACAAACACTGAATGTTTTTATGCGCCCGCAAGAGCGTCAGCCCCTGATTGACCACATGGTCCTTGTATTCATGCATTTCCCGCAAGCGCGACGACTTGATGAGCTTCACCACCCAACGAGGGTCCATGTCCACGCAGAAGCAAATTCCACCGCGATGCTGACAAAGATGTTCGACCGCCAACCGCAACCGGCGCGGTCCCGACGGACCCAACATCAACCAATCGCCGCCGCGCGGGAACGTCTTGTCGCTCAGCGTGTCGCTGAACAGTTCGTAGTCGATGCGAAAGTCTTTGATGTTGATGCGCGACTTGGGCACACCGGTGCTGCCGCCCGTCTCGAACGTGTAGATCGGATCGTTGGCGTAAGCTTTGGGCACCCAACTGCGCACTTTGCCCTGGCGGAGCCATTCGTCTTCGAAGAAATCGAACTTGTCGAGATCGTTGTAGCATTTGATTTCCTTGCGCGGGTCCCAATTCAGCTTCGACGCATAGTCGAGCCAGAACGGCGTACCCGTCGCCGGATCAAAATGCCACGCGACAATCTCGCACGTGTGCTTGTCGAGCGCTGCTTTCGCTGCCGTCGCCCGTTCGTCTATCGATGCACCAGAAACACTATTCATAAACATCTACCCGTAGGGTGGGCCGTGCCCACCAATTCATCAACTTCAAACGACGGTGGGCATGGCCCACCCTACAACGGATTTACCCGTCCGATTTCGGCTTGCCCTCCGCGTCAGCGGCTGGCTTCTTCTCGCCGCCTTTCGGCAACTCAATCGCCACCATCATCCGGCGATTCGTCACAAACAGCGTACCGTTGGCCGCCACCGGCGACGTGTACACCGAGTTCAACATGTCGTTGGTCGCGATCTCCTGCAACTTCGGACCATGCTTGAGCACGACGACTTCGCCATCTTCATCGCCAAGATAAACCTTACCATCGACGACGTACGGCGAACCCCAGATCGCAGCATAGGTGTCGTACTTCCAGTGTTCCTTGCCGGTCTTGAGGTCGAGGCAATACAAAAACCCGCTCAAATCCGAGATGTAAAGCAAGCCGTCCGCAATCGCGACCGTCGACATGGAACGGTTGAACTTCTCGTCACCCACGTGCCAGATGCGACCGCT
Organism: Phycisphaerae bacterium; assembly: GCA_030429365.1. Lineage (GTDB taxonomy): Bacteria > Planctomycetota > Phycisphaerae > UBA1845 > UBA1845 > UBA1845. The sequence continues at coordinate 23,360 of JAUIEW010000012.1, read as the reverse complement.
CTCGGTGATGTCGCCGGTCTTTGTCGCGTCGATCGCGTACAAGTGCCCCGGTCCCTCGCCATGCTCCGGATCCTGCCCGACACACAGGTAGACCTTGTCATCGTGAATCACCGGCGTGGCGATGATGTTGTTTTTCGTACCCCGGCCACCCAATTCCCATGTCGAATCCTTGGGATTCAAATTGAACTTCCAAAGCAGCTTTCCGGTCTTGGGCTCGAATGAATATGCGTAACCGTCACCACCCGCAAATACCACCTGCGGCTTGCCCGCGACCATTCCGACCGCCGGCGATGACCAGCTGCCGTGCAGCACTTTGTCAGCCGGATCGTTGTTCTCCCAAACGAGTTCACCCGTGTTCTTGTTCACCGCAATGAAATCCGGCGCGTCAGCCACTGGCAGGTCGAGGTGCCCTTCGTCCACACCGTTCGACGTATTGATAAAGATCAAATCGCCGTAACCAACCGGTGACGACGTCGCTAGGTTGTGCGGAAACACGCCCAACTCCTCGATCATGTCGTACTTCCAGATGATGTCGCCGTCGTGTTTGTCGTGATACTTTTCATCCTTGAAGGGCCCGTCGTTCTCGCCGTCAAGGAACCCTTCCAAATCCGCGCAAACCAACTCGCACCGGTTGCTGACATACCACAGGCGATTGCCTTCGACGTACGGCGTCGAACAAATGCCCTGCTCGGGCCAATCGTTGACGCGGCCGGTAGGCAACTTGTCGTGCGTCATCTGCCAAAGAAGCTTGCCGGTCTTTTCATCAACGCAGACGATCACACCCTTGTCGCCCTCGATACCCGGGCGGAGATGACCGTTGTTGTTCGTACCCGCGAGCACCTTTCCGTTGACGATGACCGGGTTGCCATACGTCTGCGAACCCAGTTCGACCGCCCACTTGATGTTCTTCTTGCTCTTGAGGTCCCACTCGGCTGCGATGCCCGTCTCGCCCGAGACCATGTTGCGGTCGATCGATCCGCCCCACATCGGCCAATCGCCCTTTTTGGCTTTGGCCAACGGTTCTGCATTCACCGCCGTCGCCACACATCCGAACAAAGCGGCTGCCGCCATCGCGCGATACGAACGCGCCATTCGATTATTCATTGTTGGTCACCTTGAAATTGTCGTAATAGTTTTCAGGACCGTCGCTCTTGGAGGTCGTGTTCGTTGAATATGCATAGATGCCCGGGCTGCCTTCGGTGTTGGGACACGAGTCCACCACATCGAGAAGCCACTCAGCCGGTTCCGACTCATCGCGCGGCCAAATCTTGCCGCGCAGGTGGGCCTTGTCGCCGTCCAGCCGCACCTCAAACTTCATCGTGTACCATTTTTCAGGATCGTATTTGAACTTCACATCATGACGAATACGCGGCAATGGCGACCACGACTCGACCCGCAGAACCCCGCCCATACCCATCGCGATCATGCGGTAGCGCGAGTTGATCAAACCCATATCAGGTTTAAATCGCTTCTTCTTCGCCCGCCCCATCAGGTCGCACTGCACGGTGTAGCCGCCCTCAATCGGTGGCCCCACGTACGAACGAAGTCGCATAAACGGCGGCGACGGGAACTTCTTGTCCGCGATCTTCCGCAGCACCCGCCCGCCATCCATCTCGACAATGTCGGTCTTCTTCGAGACGCCAATCCAACCCGGCGGCACCGAACCAGCCGGCATGTCTTCAAAGTCAACCGCGTAGGGCAGCTTCGGCGAAACGCGAACGCGGGCAGGCGTGATAGCGTACTGCGTGTCGCCAACCTTGATATTCGCTTCAACAATGCCGGCTCCAAACCCGCTGGCCTTCGCTGTGAAAGTGCCGTCCTCTGACACTCTTCCATGGCCGCCTTTTACGACCCACTCAATTGCAGAGGAGTCGCCAGGGTCGACCGGCGTCGAAGATTCGCCAAATCCATCGAGCCTAAACTGCTGAACCCTCAGTTGCACAGATTCACCCGGCGCGACAGTTAATTCAGCCGGCACGACTCGAAACCCCGTACGTCCGGCCAATCCATCCCCAGGGCCGCTCGAAATGGTTACACGATGTGGGACCGCGCCCCCTTCGCCAGAGCCCAAACAGTAAGTGCCATATCGTGTCATGAAATACACGCGGCCATTGGCCACCACCGGCGAACCGTAAATTTCATCCACCAGGTTGTCGTCGCGTTCAAACGTATCCATATCCAGCGACACGCACTTGTCGCCTTCGTCCTTGAGAATATGGAACATGCCGGTCTGTTCGCCGTAGTAGATCACACCATCAGCCGTCACTGTCGGCGAACTCTTGCCGACGCGTCCCATGTCATATTCCCAGAACTTCTTACCCGTCTTGGCGTCAAAGCAGATCATCGTCGCGGCATTGTTGACGACATACAAACGTCCGTTGGCGAGCGCCGGCGAAGCGTATCCAACCGTCAATCCATCGTGACGCCAGACGGCTCCGTCTTCCGTGATGTCGCCCGTCTTGCCCGCGTCGATACAAAGCACCGCGCCCATCTTCGTCGTCGTATAGTTTTCTTCACTATGCGACACGTAGGCATAGTTCCCTTCGACCACAATCGACGTGTTCAACCCGCGCTTGCTCAGCTTGTACGACCACACCTTCTCGCCCGTGCGGGCAAGCATGCCATAGACCCAGCCGTCAGCTGCGGCTGCGATCAGCATCCGCTTGCCGCCGATCACCGCAACAGCCGGCACCGCGTACGTCGTATCCAGCGGCTTGCCGCCCGGAGCCGACCACCAGATCACGTCCCCGGTGTTCTTATCCAGCGCCAACCAACGATGGGTCGGCTTGGCCATCGGCCCCCAACTCGAATTGAGGAAGCTGACGATCACGCGATCTTCATCGATGATCGGTGTGTGCAGTCGGCCACCATATCCACTGATGCGCCCGAACTCTTCGGTCATCGAACGCTTCCAAAGAAGCTCGCCATCCTTGGAAAAGCAGAACATCTCACCACCGGTACCGTGGGCATAAACGTTGCCCGTTTCCGGATCGCCGACGACAGCCGTCCAACCGACGCGGTTCTCGACGATGTCGGTGTGGAACACGTTGAAGCGATGCTCCCAGAGGGTCTTGCCGGTGTTGGCGTCGAGGCAGACCACTCGCTCCTGCCTCGACTCGCCTTCACCGACAGGAGCGATTTCATACAACCGCCCATTCATGATGACCGGCGTCGAGCGACCGCCGACGTCGGACTTCCAAGCCATGTTCTCCCCGTCAATCGTCCAGGAAGTGACCGGCGCTTTCTCGCGAGAGAATCCGTTCTGCTCAGGCCCGCGCCAATATGGCCAATCGTTGGCCTGCGACGGTAATGCACAAAGCAGAAGACTCAGTGTGGCTGCAGAGATAAATGAACATTTCACGTGTTGGTTTCCTTCACTTGGCGGACAGTTGAATCCATACGTGTATATAAGCGGGACGGCATTCTAACAAATATCAGAATGGGGCGAACGACACCGCCCGCATGACAATTCTGTTACACAAGCGCCCCGCCATCATTGACGGGCAACGCGGCGGGATTTCATCTCGCTGCGCGGCAAGCTGTTAGCCGCCACGGTTGCGACCTTCGGCGCGAAGTTCAGGCGAAGGCGAAGGGCATCGGACATGCGTTCACATAAACCGCCTGACGCACTCCCGGCAGCAGTATCAAGTTCGACTTCGACCAGCAGATCATTGAGTGGCCCGTTATCCAGCAAGGTGATGCGATACTCGGCAACTTCTTCAAATCGGCGCAACACATCTTCGATCGCCGACGGAAACACATTGTTACCGCGAACAACCATCATGTCATCTGATCGGCCCACCACACCACCGATGACGCGGGCGAAACCAATGCCATCCGGACCGGGCTCAGTTGTCAGCCGGACAAGATCACCCGTGCGGTATCGTATCAACGGACTGCCCAACCGCCCAAGGTTCGTCAGCACCAACTCGCCCAGCTCACCTTCATCAACGGGCGCTAGCGTTTTCGGATCGATGACCTCGGCGATGAATTCGCTTTCGATGACATACACACCGTCGCGGTAGCCTTCAGTTTGAAATCCCCACGCGCCGATTTCCGTCATGCCGACATGATCGAACACGCGCGCGCCCCATGCCGACTCAATCCGATCGCGCGTGGCTGGTATACTCCCGCCCGGCTCACCAGCCACGATCAGCGCCCGCACTGGAAGCGCCGCCAAATCAACGCCTTCTTCCGCTGCAACTTCAGCCAACCGCAACGCATACGTCGGTGTGCAACACACAACCGTCGCGTGATTATCGGCGATGTATTTCAAACGCGCAGCGCTCGACATCCCGCCGGCTGGCATACACAAACAACCGCGCTCACAAGCAGCATCAAATGCCGACCAGAATCCCACGAACGGTCCAAACGAAAACGGAAAGACCACGCGATCCTTTGACGTGACGCCTGCACCCTCAAGCACAAACTGCCAACATCGAATCCACCAATCCCAATTCGCCCGCGTATCGGGCCAGCGCAGCGGCGCGCCGGATGTACTCGATGTCTGGTGAAATCGCACGTACGTATCGATGTCGCAAGTCAGAATGGTGCCATACGGCGGATGGGTTTGCTGATCGCTTTGCAACTCGGCGCGGGTGGTAAGTGGGAGCCCGCCCAAATCATCGCGCGCCGGATCGAACGCGATGCCGTCAAACTTGTTGCGATAGAATGTTGATCCAATGTGCCCACCGTCATCGCCGCGTATCGCCGCAAACAGCTGGGCCAACTTTCGCCGCTGGTGGGCGAGAAGCTCGCGCCGATCCATTCTCATGTCGTTGGTGATGTCGGCATGCATATCGATGGGCGCACTCGCAATTGTGACGACGGAATGCTCACAATCGTAGTGATCCGCACACAAAATGCGAACGCACGCGACTTCTCAACCGCCCCCCAAACCCGCTTTTTCGGCTAAGGAATCAGCCGAATTGTCAAATGTTGTACGCGATAAATGTAATGCGATTGTATCAGGGGCGCGTTGTGCGCATACTTCGACCCACGAGGGGCCGGCAAACGTTGACAAGCCCGCCAATTCTTGGTCACTTGTTGCCGGTCACAACCACGTCCAGCGGACGATCGTAATCGCCGCGAGGTGGAGAGAACTTTTCCGGGCTGAAGGAGAACAGGAAATATGAAACGCACACGATCAATCTTTGCAGTCGCCGCATGTGTCGGCATGTTCGCCGCGTCAACCGCGTCCGCCGCGCCGTACATCCTCAGCGCCGTGCAGGATCAATCGCAAAGCGCCCCCGAGAGCACCTTTGCCCTCGACTTCTTCGGCAACGGTGGTGTCCGCGATTCCGAAATCTCGAACACCACGTTCGGCATGGAAATCGACTTCGACAACGAAACCGCAAAGTTCACCAACTACTCGCAGCAGATCGGTTCCATCTCACTACCCAACAGCACCGGGGCAGATGTCGAAACCGGCCCCATCACCGTCAGCATCATCCCCGGTTCCGAGCCGGGCCGCCTCACCGACAACGGCGATGGCACGTATGATTTTGAGACCACCGACACCTACGAGATCACCTTCACCAACGACCTGAGCATGTTCGGCTTCCCGGGTCAGTCGGTGTTGCTGCCGAGCACCTCGTTCGGAACGCTCACGGTTAACAGCCTTCGCGACGACGTCATCGACGGCACCGCCTCAATGGTGTGGGAAGACGACAGCTTCATGCTCGATCCCTCAACCATCGATCCCGAAAACCCGATCCTGCTCCCGTTCCACTACGCGTGCGACGTCAACTCAGTGTTTGAGGCCGTCCTTGCCCCGGAACCGGCATCAGCCCTGCTCCTGGGCCTCGGCGCAGTAGTCGCCCTCCGTCGCCGCTCGTAATTCGACACGGCCACACAAGTCAAAAAAGCAGAAGCGGATCACCCCAATCGGGATGATCCGCTTTTTTCGTGGTTAACCATATTCGACGATGAAAATAATCAGCGCAATTCGGGTGGAGAAATTGAGACCACTTCGACCCCAAATACATCGCCCTCGGACTTGCCACCCACGATCAAGTCAAAATCCAAGAGTTCCGACGCAGAACCGTCGTCAATCAAGACACTCTTTCTTTCACCTGTATGAAGGTCAGGGGGAACAACGTCGCTGCAGGCCGTGCCAACCAGAGAAGGCTCTCGAAAGCACACAACCAGAGAGCCATCGCGGATTTCGACGACACCATTGGAGTTGGTCATGAATGAAATACCAACAATATTCTCAACAGATTCGCCTCGCTCAGCCTTGCTGCGAGTGCTCTCAGAGCTGACGTCAAAAACGCGCACCACGCCGACGGTCTCTCCGCTTTCCGAATAAGTGATTCGCAGTTTCCAGGATTGCTCTACGCTGACGCCGTCATGACAGCCCGCGTTCAACCCCATGGCCGCAATCAGCATCAATCCGGCTAGCCCCTTGGAAGACACAGTATCACCTCCTGCAGATCTGGCTAATTCACATTCAGTTCGCTTTGTTCCGGCGAGTTAGTCGAACGAAGGCCCATCGCCCTTGGGATACAGAATCGGCAACAACACCCGTCGCCATTCTGCGATCGATGCATTAACGCCCTCGATTTCTATCCCGTATGTGTCGTCGTAGTAAACTTGAATCTTCTCATGGCAGTCACCGCACTTGATCAAGAGTCGATCGCATGTCTTTCGGTTGGCCGAGCGATGATAGACCCTGAGCTTCCAACCGCCTTCACCGTCGTCAACACAAAGCTTCTTGTTGTACTTCTTGAAATTAGTGCGCTTCGGCATCGCTGGACTCATTCATCTCGCCGCGTAAGCTCGCAAATCAATTGAAGCCTGCGACTGTTGAGTTGCTCTACTTATTCAGCGGCACGGCGTCAGCAGCTTGGCAAGTGCCTGCTTCCATGCAGTCGTGGCACAGGGCGCTGAGCGGCGGTGTGAAGTTGGATGGTGGGGTGAATCCGGCATCGCTCAACTGCTTGGTGATGTGCTCGAGTCGGCCAACCGTGTCGGGGCTTAAAACGTGTTCGGTTTCGCACGCTTCGACTTCAGCCGTCTCTTCGTCAAGCCCCAGCACGTTGATAAAAAACTCGCGCAGCACCTCAAAGCGCCGCACCACGCACTCCGCGAGCTTCGCTCCGACATCCGTCAACTTCACCACGCCGTAGCGATCGTGCGTCACCAGTTCCATCCGATCCAGCGTGCGCACGACAGCCGACACGGTCGACGGATGCACGCCCAACCCCTTGGCCATCTGCCCAACCCGCGCGGGATCGCCCGACGCGCGAAGCTGATAGATAATCTTCAAATACATCTCGTGTGTGGCTGACAACCCACCGCTCTTGTGCATGACTGTCCATCCAAAGCTTAAGAATTGAATTACACGATCGAGTCCGCCCCCGGCGCAGACAGGAGCAACCCAATCGATCTTTCGATTATAGAAATTCCGCCCCCGACCGTCGAATCCGCGAGAAATCGCCCCGAAACACCCAGCCCAACCCGGTGCATCGCCCAACGCCAATCCGGCGTATAATGATCACAAGGAGCCGATTCACACCCGAATCGCCCTACAAAATCGCCTGCCCCTCATCGGCCACAAGGAGCCCCCGATGCTTCACCTCATTCTCGCGATCGCTTCCGCTACCCTGCTCGCAACCGGACTCGATCCAACCGAGCCAGCCACCCCTTACGTGCCCGACGAAACCGAGCAGCGCATCGGATACGTCAACTCGTACATGATGTCCGAACAGAAATCAGAACGCAGCCACGCCCTTCGCAAACTTGCCGACGATCCAATCGCGGAAGTCGCGGCCGCCATCACCAAAGTCCAACTTTGGCAGGACATGGAAGCCGGCATTTCAACGCGAAAGATCGCGATCCCCACGGGCCGAAAGCAAGCGGCTAAGACACTCGAAGTCGAACTTCATGTCCCCGAAGGGTACGACGCCAAGACTGCGTACCCGCTGCTCATCGCATATCATGGTCAAGGCGGCGACGGCAAGCAGTTCATCCGCGCATCACTTGCCCTGCTCGGTGAACAAGCCAAGGAATTCATCATCGCAGCGCCGACCGACTACAACGGCATGTGGCTGGGATCGTCAGCAACCGAATCCGAAGAGCCGCTACACCTTATCAATCAACTCAAACACCTCGTCCACATAGACACCGACCGCATTTACGTGATGGGCTATTCACTAGGCGGGCATGCTTCATTCTTGATGGCCACCCTCCACAAAGATTCAATCGCCGCCGCAGTGCCACTGGCTGGCACTTGCGCCATTCAAATGGGAGCGGAATGCCTCGACGTGTTGCTGCCCAACATACACAGCACGCCCGTTCTTGCAGTCTATGGCGCCAACGATCAATCCGAAGATCCGGCCACCAACGCGCCAGCCGGCATCGCCGTTTGGAACCGCTACATCAAGCAACAAGCCGAAAAACTCAAACTACCCATCACCATGATCGAACTACCTGATGTCGGTCACGGTGGCGTCATCCCGCCCAAAGACGCACTCAAGGAAACCCTCTCGCAGAAACGCGCTCCACTACCCAAGACCGTCTCCCACCGATTCCGCCACACCCCACAAGCCCGCGATGGTTGGCTGCGACAAACGAAGTTCTCCGGCAAGCCCTGGACTTCGCAACAACTGATCGTATCACCCGCCAACGGCGAAACCGTCGCCGAAGCGATGGCCGCCATGCTCAAAGAAAAGCTCGGTTACATCGGCGGAACAATCGATGGGCAAACCATCAACATCGAGACACACCTCAGTGGCCAGATTGAAGTGCTGCTCAACGACGACCTCGTCGACCTGGACAAGCCCATCACGATCATCGTCGATGGCACCGTCCGATTCGAAGGTATCGCCAAGCGAAAAATAAGAACCATGCTCGATGTCGCCAGGGAAGATTGGGAGTTCCAGCGCTTGTTCCCCGTGCACTTCCAAATCGGTCGCAAGGGCAAAGCGGTTCAACGCTGATTCACTACCATTTTGGCCCATCACTTGTTTGAAAGTCCGATTTAAAGTATGAGTATTAGCTCCAGTTTCTTGAAACTGCGCACCCAGTGAGCAACCATTCAACGAGGCTTCGCCACCATGCCCGAACTTCGCTACCTGGACGACTCCGGGTCACTTAAGACTTTCTTGCTTGGAGCCCACCCGACAATCATCGGACGCGTCAATTCGTGCGACATCACCTTCGTCGACGATATGATCTCGCGCGAACACACACGCTTCGAACGAGAAGCCGAAGGGCGCTACCGCGTTCGAGACCTGGGCAGCCGCAACAAGACCTACGTCAACGGACAGCAGATCACCGAGTCGCTGCTCATCCCCGGCGACGTGATTCGCGTCGGCGACCATGTGCTCGAATACCTCGAACCGGGGCTTCACCGGCATCCGCTTGATCCCGATTTCCTGACGCCCGACTCGCGCGACCCGGCCGACTGCGACTGGGTCAAGATCAAATCGCCGATGACGCTCAACCTTGAGCAGATCGAAAAACTCTCAAGCCTGTCGAGCGATTTCGGTCTCACCTCGCGCGCAGAAGACATCGCGGAGTCATGCCTCTCGAAAATCATCGTCGAGTTGCAAGCCGAGCGCGGATTCATCGCGGTGCGCGGTGAAGAAAAACAAGCCCTGCGCCCTATCGCCCATCGCGGATTGGAACGTGAAGTCGCCGGGTCGCGCATGCCCGTCAGCCAGACCTTCGCCCTCGCACCCATCTTGCAAAAAGTGGCTGGCTGCTACCCACAATCGCCCAAGCGCATCGACCCAAAAGCCGGCTACGCGGCATCCGCCATCATCGCACCGCTGACTTTTCGCGGCACGCCCATCGGCGTGATCTATGCTGATCGGCCCGTCGGTAGCCAGGTGTTCAAACCGACGGCTGTCCAATACCTGTTAGCCGCCGGCGCGATTGTTGGATCTGCGATGGCTGCAACCTCCAAACGCCTCAATGACACCATCGGCCAACAGGAACTTGCGTGGGTCTCTTCAATCAAACGCGCCCACGAAGCCCTTCAAAGTGAGCCGGCCGTCAACGAGACGTTCGATGTATTCCAGAAGACCCAGGGCGGAATCTCTCGCTGTGGTGATTTTTGCGACGTCATCCGCATCGATGATCACTCCTGCATTCTCGTTCTCGTCGATGCCGGCGGACAAGGCTCGTGCGGACTCGCCCAGGCCATCAGCATTCGCACCGCTCTGGAGGCGGCAGCCCGCGTCTACCCGGAACACCTGGAATTGGCGCCGGTCTTTAACATGCTCAACGAGCGAATCGCGCGAACCACGGGCCGACAACTCGTCGCGAGCCTTGCGGTTGTTTGCGACCTCTCTGCCGGCAAGCTCAGCTACATCAATGCCGGCATGCCCCCGCCCGTCCTCATGGTGGGTCCAGGCCGCCTTGTCACACTCGATCAACCGTCGCTCCTCTTGGGAATCGACGTGACCTATCTGTACGAAACAACATCGATCGAATTGCCCGGACAATTCAGACTGGTGTCATTCACCGACGGCACCACCGATGCCACCAACAATGCTGGCGAACCCTTCGGCGAAAGGCGCATCCATGACTTGCTCCTGGAAGCCACATCGTACGGTCCTCCAGATCATGTCGGTAAACAAGTAAGTGAAGCGCTGCAAACACACCTTGCCGGGCAGTCACCAGAGGATGACACAACCATCAACGTGGTCGGACACGGATAGATCATGTCGCAAACATTGGCCAACGAAACCCAAGGATGTAACCCGCAACGATGAGCGCTCCCATCGCCGCCCAAGGCAAGATTCTCAACCGTTTGTTCGAACGCAACGAGATGAACCCGGCGCAGCTGCGGAGCATCAAGATCGAATCCGAGCTCACCGGCCAACCAGTTGTCAACATCCTCGTCCAGCGCGACATCATCAGCGATTCGGAAGTGGCGCAAATTTTCGCGGAACACTATGGCATCCGCTTTCTCGACCTCAGTCGCCGAAAGCCTTCGACCGGCTGGCTTCTCGCGCTGCCCGAAAACGACTCGCGCTTGCATCGCTGCGTGATCTTCGGTGAAGTCGCGGGCGGATTGGTCGCAGCCGTCGCCGACCCGGGCGATTCCAGCATCCACCACATGCTCGCAGCCCGTTTCGACAGGCCAACCCAACTCGTGGTCAGCCCGGCGTATCAAATCGTTCAGGTGCAGGACGAAGCCTACGGACACGCTCGCCAAAAAGGCGCCCGCATCGCCCATTCTGTGCCCACGAAGCAATCCGCATCGCCGGTATCTGCCGCTGGATTGAACATGGCCGAGCAACTCGACAGCATGATCGATGAAGCCGTCGACCGCCGCGCCAGCGACATCCACATCGAACCGGAAGACGATCGCCTTCGCGTGCGTTACCGCATTGACGGCCGCATGATCGAAGCGCGGGCCTATCCACTCGAAGCGACTGCCGCCCTCGTCTCGCGCATCAAGGTGCTCGCCAACCTCGACATCACCGAGCACCGCAAACCGCTCGACGGACGCTTCGCCCACTTGAGCTTCGAGCAGACCATCGACATCCGAACAGCCGTCATACCAACCGTGAACGGCGAACGCGTCACCCTCCGTCTGCTCGCGATGGATCGGTCGGCCGTCAACCTCGAACACCTCGGCATGGAACTCGAAACGCGCCAGGCATTCGAGCGCCTCATCCGCCGCCCGCATGGCATCATCCTGATCACCGGGCCAACTGGAAGCGGTAAGAGCACGACACTCTACGCCGCCCTAGCGCAAATCAACGCGGTCGATCGACACATCATCACCATCGAAGACCCCGTCGAATACCACATTCCCGGCGTCAACCAGGTGCAGGTCGATTCGGCTTACGGCGTCACCTTCGCAGCCGCCCTGCGCAGCATCGTCCGACACGACCCCGACGTCATCATGGTCGGCGAAATTCGCGACGAAGAGACCGCCCACCTCGCGCTCGAAGCCTCGCTTACCGGACACCTCGTCTTCGCCACGCTCCACACCAACTCAGCCGTCGGCGCGCTGACGCGTTTGCTCGACATGGACTGCGAACCGTACCTCGTCTCCAGCGCCATCATCGGCGTGATGGCCCAACGCCTCGTTCGTCGCATCTGCGAGCATTGCCACAGCTCGTTCGACGCCAACCGCGCCGAACGACAGATGATGGGCATCCCCCTCGAACGCGAAAACGTCAAACTCTTCCGCGGCACCGGGTGCGCACGGTGTGGCCGCAGCGGTTACTACGACCGCCTCGGCGTCTACGAATACGTCCCGTTCGATCCGGGCCTATCCGAAATGGTGATGAACAAAGCATCAACCGAAGAGATGTATGCCTACGCCGTCAAACACGGCGCGGTCATGCTCCGCGACGACGCCCTCGCCAAAGTCCGCCGCGGCTTGACCACGCTCGAAGAAGCCGTCCGCGTAACCACGGTAGACATAAGCCGCTAAAAAATCTCACAGGCTAAATCACGAGCAGACGCGGGGTGCCCCGCCCTTCCAGGGGGGGGAACTGACAAACGCACAAAACCAAAATTCGCGCCGTCAGTCCAACCTGCTACAATCCAAAAAACGCCAGAGCACTATCACCAAAAGGGTGACCCACCTTTTCAAAGGTGGGGGAATCGATTCAACCAAAAGCAACCAAAGGTCGAACATGCCGTCCATCAGCAAATACATCAACGCCATCACCTGCCGCGACTGCGTCAAAGGACTCGCCGCACTCCCACAAGACAGCATCGACCTCATCTTCGCCGATCCGCCCTTCAACATCGGTTACGAATACGACAAGTACAACGACAAGCAGGACGACCAAGCCTATCTCGACTGGAGCAAACAGTGGATCGCGGGCGTCCACCGCGCGTTGAAACCAAACGGCACGTTCTGGCTCGCGATCGGCGACGACTATGCGGCAGAGCTCAAAACGATCGCGACGCGCGAAGTCGGTTTCCACTGTCGCAGTTGGGTGATTTGGTACTACACGTTCGGCGTGAATTGCAAACGCAAGTTCACGCGCTCGCACACGCACTTGTTTCACTTCACGATGGACCCTCAGGAATTCACGTTTAATTCCGACGACATCCGCGTGCCCTCGGCCCGGCAACTCGTCTACGGCGACAAGCGGGCCAACGCCAAAGGCCGCCTCCCCGACGACACCTGGGTCCTTCGCCCGCAGGATTTGCCCGAAGGATTTCAACCGTCCGACGACACCTGGTACTTCCCAAGGGTCGCGGGCACGTTCAAAGAGCGAGCCGGCTTCCACGGCTGCCAAATGCCCGAGCAACTCCTGGGCCGCATCATCCGCGTCTCATCCAACGAAGGCGAAACGGTCCTCGACCCCTTCACCGGAAGCGGCAGCACGCTGATGGTAGCCAAGAAACTCAAAAGGGAATGGATGGGCTTTGAACTATCCAAAGACTACGCCAAAGAAGCCCGCAAACGCCTGGCCAACACAAAGGAAGGCGACCCACTGACCGGACCAGCCGACCCCCTGTCCAGCGCCCCCAGCACCGCCAATGGCCGGCGACTAGAGGCAAACATTGTTCGCCGGCATTTGAAGCAATTCTCAAGGAAAAACGGGCACGCAAAGCAGAAGAATTCAACTGTTGGCATCGGGAGAAGAAAGCCAAGTGAACACTTGGCTGCGCTTGTTCGTGCGTACAATAAAGCTGCGCGTGGATACTCAACAGATCGGGTTATTACTGATCCTGAACTAAATGCATCCTATCTCGATGCGTGCGAACAGCAGGGTGTAAGCGGTGCCCCAAGAGATTGGAATCTAGAGTTACTAAAGCTTCGGAAATCTGGGCGATTGGGCCCAGTGAATGCAAAGAGAACCTCGCAAGTGGACAAGCGAACTCTCTGGCTGTGCAAATTTGCAAGCGAGATTGCGTGGGGAATTCTCGGTGAAAAGTATGGAGTATCGCTAGATGAAATACTTTGCACGCCTGAATACGCCGTTCAATTCGATGAAATCGCCAAGCGTTTCGCCCCAGGATTCGAGTCTTTCCATTACCGCTGGGCGGGTCTACACACCCGAAAAGAATTAGGGCGTTCAAACCGCTGGGGACGCCAACTGAACGCAAAGACTACAACCATAAAATTGTCTCGGAAGTACGCGCTTGCCAAGATCGAAGAACGCAACATTCCCAATGATGGTCGCGTATTCATGATTCATGGGGACCGAGAATCAAAGCTTTTCGTTGGCCTATGCAACAATCTCCGTGACTGGGTGACTCATTGGGTTCAAACAAACGACGCCTTGAGTAGCCCCGTCTGGCAAAAATACGCGAATGACACGCCTGTGGCCATTAGCATGCTCAATCGGACAGCCTCGAAATCACCCGAGTTGTTCTGGTATCAATCGGAGACAATTAGAAAACGGCAGCCGATCTTGCATAGGCCTTTGCATTCTTCTGACAACTCGCCAAGAGCCGCATGATTCACGCAATTGAACAAGCGCTTCGCGACTGCGGCCGTGGATATTCGCCAGACCGAATTGTTGCGGATCGCGAGCTCAACGAGGAATTCATCAGGTCGTGCCGAAGGAACGGCTTGGCGATCTCTGTCCAAGAAATCAACCACAAACTTCTGAATCTTCGAAAAGCTGGCGGACTTTCCAACTATCGCACGACGAGGCGAACCCAAGTCGGACCGGTTGATGACTTTAGGTTTGCAGCAGAGATTTCGGCCCGATACATGGAGAAAGAGTACAAACTCAAACTCGACGACATCCTTTGTGATCCTGATCTGGCAAACGAGTTCGACAACCACGCAAATGAAATTGCTCCCGGATTCTCGTCACTCCAATACCGCTGGGCTGCATTGAATTTGCGAAAGACTAGAAAACTCCGACCAGAGATCGTTTCGCAAATTCTAGATTGTGACCAAATCACCTTAGGCCCGATTGCAAGAACTAACCCAAATGAGTTACCGACCGCGCCAGGCGTCTATGTATTCTACACAAACAACACAACACTCTACGTAGGCGAGTCAGGCAATCTCAAGCGGCGTGTCATGAAGCATCTTGAGCATTCTGACAATAAGCATCTTGCTAGGTGGTTTTGGGATCAAGGCCAGGAAAATATAATTCTCGAATTGCATGTACTGCCAGAAAACTCAACCGTTGTGCAACGCCGCGCCTTAGAGGCGGAGCTTATCACATCAAGAAGGGCCGTATTCAATTCGAGTCGCCCCTAAGAGCGTTCGAGGACTCAAATTGCTTGCCTGGCTAACTTCCGCCGAAGCACATTCAGCGCCGTGCGGGCCGACCTGTCGCGGATGACTTCGCGGTTCATTCTCTCACTGAACCGACACTCTTTAACCTTCACACCGTCGCTGCTGGCCAATGCGATGTAAACCAAGCCCACGGGCTTGTCTTCGGTACCGCCACCCGGTCCGGCGATTCCGGTGATCGCGAGGGCGTAGTCCGATTTCGTCAAGTTTCTGCAACGCTCGGCCATCGCTTCCGCGCAGGGCTCGCTGACCGCGCCGTGCTCTTTGATCAGCGCCATCGGGATACCGAGCGATTCATTTTTCTGTTCATAGCTATACGGAATAAACCCACCTAGGTAATACGCACTGCTCCCCGGCACATCCGTAAGCATCGCCCCCAACAACCCACCACTGCACGACTCAGCCGTCGACACCGTCCTGCCCAACTCCGTTAACCGCTTGCCCACAACCGAAGCCAGCGAATCGTCATCCTCGCCATACACCAGCACGCCCAACCGCTCGCGCACCTCGTCGATATCGTTCTGAGCAAGACGCCGGGCGGCATCCTCCGAATCACCGTTGGCGACCACCCGCACACTGATCACGCCTTCGCTGGCGGTCGTCCCCACAGCAGGGTTTCGCCCGACTTCCATCAGGTCGCTGATCTGCTCAGCCAGGTTCGACTCGCCCGTCCCAAACGTCCGCAGCACCCGAACCGACACATGCCCCCGCCCTGCCATCGCCGCAACTGCCGGCGCCACATACGCCGCAAACATCGCCTTCATCTCGCGCGGCACACCCGGCAGCGAAAACATGTCCGCCGCCCCGATGCGAATCCGCACGCCGGGCGCCGTCCCCCACTCATTCGCCAGCACTTCGGCGCTAGCGGGCCGCATCGCCTGCCGCCGATTCGTCTCGGGCATCTGTCGCCCCAGCGACGCATAGAACACCGCGATCGCCTTGAACGATTCTTCGTCAAACACCAGCGCCTCGTCAGCCGCCATCGCCAGCGCCTCGCGGGTCATGTCGTCAGCCGTCGGACCCAAACCGCCCGTCATCACCACAATCCGCGCAGACTGCGCCGACTCGCGAACCTCGCGCACAATCGCAGGCAGGTCATCCGCGATCGTCACGTGCCGCCGGGTTGATACACCCAACTCCACCAGCCGCGACGACAACCAGGCACTGTTGGTGTCAATGCTCGCGCCGGTCGTCAGTTCCGTCCCCATCGCGATGATGTCGGCCGATAAACCCGTCGAATCGTTCACGTTGTTCGCCATTTTTCTTCTGTACCAAGCGACATCCCATAACCACCCCACGCCCCAGTGGAGTCGGCAGGCACAACAGGGTATAGTGCCATGCCAAACGCCTCAACGATTCAGCGGGAGTCACCGAAGTTTCCCATAGGCAATCCATGAAACGCACGAAGAAGGCCAATCCCAAGTCCGGCGCCCGACGCAAGACCAATGCTGCTGCGCCAGACTTGCGAATCCTCTTCACGTGCGTGGGACGGCGCATCGAGTTGCTGGACGCATTTCGACGGGCGGCCCGTAAGCTCCGCATCAAACTTGAAATACACGGAGCCGACATCAACTACACCGCGCCTGCGATCCACAATGCCGACGTCGCCCACCTGATTCCGCGCATCGGGCAACGCAACCATATCTCGGCACTTGTTTCGCTCGTCGAGAAACACAAGATCGATGCCATCATTCCACTGATCGACTCAGACCTCTTGGCACTGAGCAGGTCGGCATCGCGCTTCGCCAAACTCGGTTGCACGGTGGTCATCTCCAAACAGTCGGCCATCAAAGCCTGTGCAGACAAACTACTAACCTACGAAACGCTGCGCGAAGCCAATATCGACACGCCCGAGACGTGGAGCCCCGAACAGATCCTCGCCCGCAAGCGCCATCGATTCCCGTATTTTCTCAAACCACGTTCCGGAAGCGCCGGCCAAGGCTTATTCAAGATCCACGACACCGATGAACTGCGGGTCTTCATCAAGCGTCAACCCGATTGCGTCGTGCAAGAATACGTCGAAGGCATCGAGCACACGATGGACGTCTATACCGGTTTCGACGGCGTACCGCGCTGCGTCGTACCCAGGCGGCGGCTCGAAGTCCGCACCGGCGAAGTTAGCAAAGGCCTCATCGTCAAAGACCCCCACATCATCGAGGTCGGCCGCTCAGTCGCCGAAGCGATCCCGGGCTTCAAAGGCGTCATCACCGTCCAATGCATGGCCACGCGCACGGGACGAATCAGCGTCATCGAAATCAATCCGCGATTCGGCGGCGGCGCACCGCTTTCCATCCATGCAGGAGCGGACTTTCCCAGGTGGTTGATGACCGAACTGTTGGGCAAGCCCATGAAGATCCATCCCGATCAATACGAAGACAACATCGCGATGCTCCGCTACGACGAGTCACTCTTTGTCGATGGCAGCATGAAGTCGCTACTAACCGAAGCCTCACCTAGAAAGTCCCGTTCCACCGAACGCAAGGCATGACCGTAAGGCAATCGATGCGACCCATCCACGCTGTCATCTTCGATCTCGACGACACGCTCTACGCTGAAAAGACCTACACATTCAGCGGCTACCGCGCCGTCGCCCAAGCCCACGCCGACATCCTTGGCGACGCCGACAAAGCCTTCCGGCGGATGTGCGAACTGTTCGATTCGCCCAATCGCGCCCGCGTCTTCAACGTCATGCTCGAAGAAGTTGGCCACCATGACGCGGAAAATACGATCATGAAAATGGTCGAGACGTTCCGCAATCACCCGCCAACCATCGAGTTGTATCCGGAGGCAGCCGCCGTTTTGAAAGCGCTGCGCCCCGACTACAAGTTGGGCATCATCTCGGATGGTTTTCTGGTCGCACAGCAGAATAAGGTGGCGTCACTGCAGGTCGATTCCAAAGTCGATGAAGTCGTCTTGACCGACGCTTTGGGCCGCGAATTCTGGAAACCGCATCATCGGGCATTCGAGTTGATCGCCGACAAACTCCAAGTAAGTCACGAGGCCTGCACATACATCGCCGACAACCTCGCGAAAGATTTCGTCGCCCCCAACGCACTCGGCTGGACTTCAATCCATATCGATCGTCCAGATGGCATACATCGCGCCAACCCCGCCCCATCCGGCGGACATCCCGCCCATGAAATCACCTCTCTTGCCAAATTGCCGGAACTACTGCTGAACTTAGCGTAGTCCTCGCGCAATTGGTTTGATTGGGCTTGCGTGGTTTGATACAAGTACGAATAAGGGCACCCTACCAGCAGCAGAGTGGCGAAATGATAGGCCGGCAATTGACTACTCTTCGTTTAAGGATCGAACCATGAAATTCCTGATTGGCTTGGTATTGGTCGTTGGAATCGGATACGGAGCAATGCACTACGGTGGCTTGCTATCATTCGACCCGGCTCAACAGGGGCGCGACGCAAAAGCAGCGATCAAACCCGGCATGTCCTGGCAAAAAGTTGTCGCCGTCTCAAAACCCGGCGAGTGCCGCTTCTATGTCATCCAAAAGAAAAACATCGGTGGCAACGAAATCGAGATATCCAAGCCAGGCCCGTTCATGCCGTTCGACGCCAAGAACCTCGAAGATCGAATTGGCAACGATTCGCTTCCAGAAGGTTTCGAGTTTCTCTACAAATTCACGACTGAAATGCAGTTCATGGTCAAGTTCGATTCCGCTGGCGATGTCGAGTACCTCTCCAAGCCGCCAACCATGAATGACCTGCTCGATCGGTAAGCTGCCCGCGCTCGGCCGCATCAAGTGTGCCACTGGGTGCTTGCCACCCAGTGTGTTTCGAGCCATACGACCGCGGCTGGAATGGTGATTGCGTTAGTCGATGGGCGTGAATAAGTCCCCCGGCTGAATCCGGCGCCCATTCACGTAATCTTCAAACGACATGAGTCTGCCGCCCGACGGTTTGACTTCCAAAATCTCCACATACCGGTCAGCCGCCGCGACCTGTCGGCGAAAGTCCACGGTTCCCGGTCCGTCGCCCGGTTTCTCGTCAGCCCCCAAACGAGCCAGCGCCAGCATCACGATTTCGGATTTGCCCGTGGTTTTCGAGACAAACTGGCACCGCGCCCCCGGCCAATCCCACAAACCGTTGATCTTGTTGACCAGCGTCGTTGCCGGCTGATCAAAGCGCACATGGCCGTCTTCCTTGGAAATCTTCGGCGCTCGCGTCGCCAGAGTGTCATCTTGTGGCACTGGCTGAAAACCAGGATCTGACGCAAAGATGTCGAGTGTGGCATGCACGGCGTCTACCCCGATCGCAGCCAATCGATCATGCAACTCGCACGCCCGCTCCTGCGCCCGCAGCATCGTCCGCCGCTGCACGTAGATGGGCCCCGCGTCCATTCGGTCCACGAGGCGAAACGTCGTCACGCCCGTCTCCTGGTCCCCATTGATCACGCACCATTGAAACGGTGCGGCTCCACGATAATCAGGAAGCAGTGACGCATGCAGATTGATGCAATCATGGGCAAAAACCTCGCGGACTTCCGCCCCAATCTTCTGCCCGAACGCAATCGCAAGCCCCACATCGGCACGCAACTCGCGGATGCGCTCGACAATTGCCGGATCATTGATATTTGGCGTCGCCAGTACTTCCAGCCCCAGTTCGATCGCCTTGGTTTTGGTTGGGGTTGATTGGGTTTTGCGGCCCCGCCCACTACCGCGGTCCGGTTGCGTCACCACCAACGGGATTTCGTGCCCGTGATCAAGCAACGATCGCATGGTCGGAATCGCAAAATCCCCGGATGCCATCAAGACAATGCGCACGGCTTATCGTCTCCGCCCGCGGGAGGGTGAGGCTTTCTTTTTGGGGTGGGACTTCTTGTACTCTGCCGTCAACTCTTTGAGAGCTCTTCGGTGGGCGATCTCTTCACCAGGCGATTGATAATCGAGGATCAACTGCCCGTTGAGATGATCGTTCTCGTGCTGCCAGATGCGGGCCATCAAATCCTCGCCGACGATCTCATACTGCGCGCCCGATGCGTCAAACGCCACGAGCTTCGCGGTCGACGCCCGCTTCACCCGAACATGAACGTCCGGAATCGAAAGGCACCCTTCCTCGGCTTCGACTTGCCCCTGCAGATCTTTGAGGGCGGGATTGATCGAGACCCGGTCGCCATCGGGTGCACCTGTCGGATTCCAAACGAAAATCCGAAGCGGCAGCCCAACCTGCGGACCGGCCAACCCCACGCCGTTCTGGGCGTGCATCAATTCGCACATCTTGCAAACCAATTGCCCCAGCGATGCATCGAATGTCGTGATGGGCTCGCACTTCTTGCGGAGAATCGGAGCCGGATACTTCACGATAACGAGCGACTCTATGTCGATCTGATCTAACACGTCTTGAACCTTCCAGAGAGCCGCTTCACCCAGACAGAGACCTGCCTCCGAGGCGGTGCAGGTTGACACGGTCGTGCAACTCGCTAGCATCCACCGGTTGCGTTTCGTAACAACCGCTCTTACAAGAATTAATAGCAATTTCGACTCTACTCGCCAGTTCCCGCTGCGTCAATATTTGCAGCATCGAGCGGTGGAGAGTCGCCACCTACTAAGAGTATAATTCAGAACATGACGGCTGACCTTCCCGATTCCCCCAATAGCGATCCGGTTGATCCGGCAATTGCCCGGTACGAAGTCACCGATGCCAAGCGCAAGTCGGCAAACCGCTGGTTTGAGCAGGCGCGAAAACTGGTCGACCAACGAAATTACGATTACGCAATCAAGTCTTTTGTCGAAGGGCTGGCCATAAATCCTGAAGCCGTCGAAGAAGGCCTCAAGCCGCTTCGCGGTTGCGGCGTCGCCCGCTGGCAGACTGGCGGTAAGAAGCCCGGCATGCGCGACTCGATGAAGTATTCGATGTCGACCAAGGACCCCGTCAAAGGCATGGTCAACGCGGCATGGCTGCTCGCCCACGATCCGCAAAACTCAGAATACGCCGAGGGGTTGCTGAAAAACGCCAACAAAGCCCACTGCGACAAAGCCGCACTTTGGATCGCCCCAATCGTTCTTGAAAACATCGGGAACGACAAAAAGAAGAAACCCAAGAAATACACGACACTCAAAGACTATTGCGAGGAAGTTGGCGATCGATGCCAAGCCCGCAAGGAAATGACCGAGGCATTGACCGCCTTTGAAATCGCCCTGGAAGCGCTCGCCGCCCAACAAGCCGCCGAGCCCAAGAACCGCGATCTGGGCAACGTGATTCGAAACCTCTCGACCAAGCTGACCATCCTCCGCGGGAATTACCAGACGGCTGACTCCTTCAAAGACAGCGTTCAAGACTCAGGGAGCCAAGCCCGCCTTCACGACCAGGACCGCATCGTCCAGTCCGAAGAGCGACAAGCCGAACTCGTCCAGCACGCCAAAGAGGAAATGGAAGCCAACCCCGAGGTGGAGGCCAAGGTCATCGCCTACGTCAATCTGCTCGTTAAGGACGAGAACGACGCCCGCGAAGCCGAGGCCGTCAAACTCCTCGTCGAGAAATACAAAGAGACCAACAACTACCGCTTCAAGCTTCGCGCCGACGACATTGCTATCCGCCAGATGGGCCGAAACGCCCGAAAAGCCAAGAAATCCGGCGACGAAGAGGCCTATAAAGCCAACATGAAGCGCCGACTCGCGTTTGAGGTTGGGGCGTACAAAGAGCGGGTCGCCAAATACCCGACGGATCTGCGGCTTAAATACGAATATGCCCGCCGACTCTTCCAGGTCAGCAAGTTCGACGAAGCCATCCCGCTGCTCCAGCAGGCCCGTTCCGACCCAAAAGTGCGTCATTCGTGCGCCCTTTATCTGGGACGCTGCTTCTTCCAGAAGGGCCTGTTTTCCCAAGCCGCCAGCATCCTGGCCGACGCAATCGCCGATTATGAGCTCACAGACGACGATATGGCCAAGGAATTGAACTACTGGCTTGGCCGATCCCAGGAAGACAATAAAGACACCGCTGACGCCAAGCAGACCTATGGAAAGTTATTACAGGTCGATTATAATTACCGCGACGTTCGCAGCCGAATTGAAGGACTGGCATGAGCTTGATGCCTGAATTTCACAGGCATTTTGCTGTTTTTCGGCTCGAATTCTGCCTGCGAGCCTTGCTGTAGCGGCGGGTGAACGAAGCCCGCTTCGATTTTTTGTACTGGAGAACACTGACGTGGCCAACTCAGCATCAGCAAAGAAAAGAATCCGGCAAAATGCCGTGCGACGCGCCCAAAACGTCTCACGCAAGTCGGAGATTAAGACCCAGATCCGCAAGTTTGAAGACGCCCTTCGCGCTCACGACCTTGCCACCGCGGAAAGCGAATACCGCAAAGTCACCAAGATTCTGGACCAGGCCTCGAGCACCAGCACCATGCATAAGAATACCGCCGCCCGCAAGAAATCACGGCTGGCCCGCAAGCTAAATGCTGCCCAGGCAGGATCTTAAGCAAACCAAGCCAACGACGGCCGTTCTTTGATTCATCCAAGCGCACCCCTTGAGGGTGCGTTTTTTGTTACACTCACCGCGCACCATGAACCGTCCCCTCGCGAACGCCGCATCGGCACCCCACAGCCTCTGATCGTAGGTCGTGCCGGCCGGTGGAGCGTCGGGTCCATTCGGGATCGACGTTCGCGCATACGGGCCCACGTCCCAGGACCCCCCCAGCGTCAACTCTGGAGTCAGTACGGCCTCGATCCGGGCAACCCACGATGGTTCTTCGACGACGTCGAACTCGTACCAGTCGACGGGTTCACTGGACGGAGCGCTGTTCATCCCCGCCACGCGGAGTCGAAAGATGCCGACCTCCCCCGTCACCATGCCGCCCCACTGGTAGGGAACGCCCCAGATCGGTGGAGCACCGTCTCGACGCCACTCCGACGGGTTGTCCCTCCAGCGCACGAACCAGTCGGCGCTCGCGGGCGACCATCGCCTCGAAACCACGGTCCGGTAATCGTACGGGAGCGGGGGTCGGAGAAAGGGATCGACCACAGTGAGGTGACGTTGTGCGTACGCCCCGAAGGGATTCGGGAAGATGCCCGCCTGGAACTGCAGTGCCCCCGACGAGGTGGCGACGCTGAGGTATGCCTGCTCGACCCGGGCCTCCCAGAAGCCCGCAGTCGGGGCCTCTCCACGGTCCCCTCTCCACTCCACCAGACCGTACACGTGGTCCCCGAGAAAGACGTCGAGGA
>JAUIEW010000272.1 GCA_030429365.1 Phycisphaerae bacterium | reverse complement strand
AGCGGCTCACTCACTTTTTCAAATAATACTTTATCATTTGGAGGTGTAGCGGTTGTACAATACATCACCAATACAGATGGGCGGATTAGGCTAACTTCTACCGGAACGCCCTTTCCAGCCAATGGAGTCATCGCAGTCAACCGGCGTTCCTGCTTGGCAATCGAGCAGTTCATCGCACGTTTCGATTCCGTCGCAGTGCAGACCGTTTTCGCAATTCGCGTCATTGGTCAGGTTATCGCATGAGTCCGTTCCTTCGTTGCAGGAATCGTCCGTGCACCCGACGCCATCATTACAGTCAACCGGCGTGCCTGCGATACATGCCCCGGCGACGCAAGTTTCGGCTCCATTGCAAAATGCGCCGTCGTCACAGTCGCCGTCACCGAGACAATCGACGCACACATCGCCACCTTCATCACACGATTGGCCTGGACACGGATCCGTGCCGGACTGGCAATCGAAAATCGCATCACAACTCTCCGCACCGTCGCAGAACAAACCGTTGTCACAATTTGAATCGTTGGCGATGTTGTCGCACGAATCGGTATTCTCATTGCAAGTGTCGTCCGTACAGCCGACGCCATCGTCACAGTCGATTGAAGTGCCCGGCTGACAGTCAAGCAATTCGTCACACGTCTCGACGCCGTCGCAGTAGAGATTGTTGTCGCAATTGGCATCGTTGGTCACGTTGTCGCAAGAATCTGTACCTTCGTTGCATGAATCATCTGTACAGCCCACGCCGTCATCGCAGTCCACGGGCGTACCAGTTTGGCAATCGAGCGACGCATCGCATGTTTCAACACCGTCGCAGAACAAACCGTTGTCACAATTGCCGTCGTTGACGATATTGTCGCACGATTCAGTGCCTTCGTTGCATGAGTCATCTGTGCAACCGACGCCATCATCACAATCGATCGGAGTACCGGCCTGACAGTCGAGCAGCGCATCGCATGTCTCGACGCCGTCACAGTAGAGGCTGTTATCGCAATTGGCGTCGTTGGCCACGTTATCGCACGAATCAGTGGCTTCGTTGCACGAATCATCGGTGCAGCCCACGCTGTCATCACAGTCGACCGGCGTGCCCGCGACACATACACCGGCCACACATGTTTCGGCGCCATTGCAGAATGCGCCGTCGTCACAATCGCCGTCGCCAAGGCAGTCCACGCATGCATCGCTACCCTCGTCGCACATTTGCCCAATGCACGGGTCTGCGCCCGGTTGGCAGTCCAGGGCGGCATCGCACGATTCAGCGCCATCGCAGAACAAACCGTTGTCGCAATTGCCATCATTGACCACGTTGTCACACGAGTCGGTGGCCTCGTTACACGAGTCATCCGTGCAACCGACGCTGTCGTCACAGTCGACAGGTGTTCCTGCCTGGCAATCCAGCACTGCGTTGCACGTTTCAGCACCATCGCAGAATTGCCCGTTGTCGCAATTGGCGTCGTTGGCCACGTTGTCGCACGAATCCGTACCTTCGTTGCACGAATCGTCCGTGCAGCCGACTCCGTCGTCGCAGTCGACGGGCGCTCCTGCCTGACAGTCCAAGACGGCATCGCATGTCTCAGCGCCATCGCAGAATTGGCCGTTATCGCAGTTGGCGTTGTTGGTGACATTGTCACACGAGTCGGTGCCTTCGTTGCACGAGTCATCCGTGCAACTCACTCCATCGTCGCAATTCACCGCGGTTCCGCTTTGGCAAACGCC
This sequence comes from Phycisphaerae bacterium, assembly GCA_030429365.1. Classification (GTDB taxonomy): domain Bacteria; phylum Planctomycetota; class Phycisphaerae; order UBA1845; family UBA1845; genus UBA1845. Next base: position 4,513 of record JAUIEW010000272.1, on the reverse strand, counting down.
GAATGCGTCGCACGTCTCAACGCCGTCGCAGAATTGGCCGTTGTCACATGCCGGGTCCGACGTGCACTGGCAAGCCGCACAGGGTCCACCGCAATCGATGCGATCTTCGCCCTGGTTCTGGATGCCGTCGCTGCAGGTGGCACCGGCGGTGCATGTGAAGGCAGTCACTTCGAATGCGTCGAGTCCGCTTTCATTGATGCTCGCCGTACCGGTATCGTTGGCGGTGAATCGCAGGACCATGTTCGCCGTCAATGTCACGCCGGCCGTATCCAAATCGCCTTGTGTAATGGTGTGCGGCCGCCAGGACGTTCCACCGTCCGTATCATGGCGAGCGATCTCAGTCCATGCCCCGCTGCCGCCATTGTTGTTGATCTCAACCAAGAGCATGTCCACGCCGTCAGCGACAGTCAGGTACAGGTAATAGTCGTAGCTGATCGTGATGTCGCCGCCTGACATGTCGATGACCGGTGACGTGAGCCGCACCGACCCACCGTCAATGTCTGTGTTGCCGAACGAATTCATTGTCAGGTAGCATTGACCGCTGCCATCCGAATCGGACACCGGATCATAGTCCCAACCCGAATCATTCACCGGAACGCCCCGCTCCCATTCACCTGTCGACGCACCCAGGTTTGTAGCCGTCCAACCTTGATCCGTTTCAAAGTCATCCGCGAACACGACGGTGTTCGAACCGACAACCGCTGTGTGAACAGATCCAGGCGCACCGGTTGGGCTTACGACAATGCCCGACAACGAACCTTCAGCGCTGAAGTAAAACTCGGGCGAGTTGCCGCACGCCGGGGCCGGCAAGGTACCCTGATACAAATCGCCCGAAATATGTGCCAGGCTCGTCGACGAGAACGCCCCACCTCCATATCGATAGAACAGGGTTGGGCTGCCGGGGACGATTGTCTCTCCGAATGCCACGATCTCGACATCGACGATCTCTGGAACGCCGGGGGACAACGCCTCCGGTAATCCGCTGGGGAAACCGATGCTCACACCGTTGGAAAGCGTACCGTCTCCAACGAGTGAGAATGGCTGCGGTCCTTGTGGCACGTCGAATCCAAACACCTCAACCGTCCACGTTCCGGCTTCGGGATTGCTTACCAAAACCTGTTCAATGTTGTTGACGTGGTCTTCTTGGGTCTGCACGGCTGGGTTGCCCGGGCTGCCGGGATTCAGCGTCCACGGGTAGTGTCGTACCGCGCTTGGACTGGTCACGCGCAGGTCCAGGTCATTGACCAATGCCGGATTTACGTTTGGCGTACCGGCGACGTCATCCCATGCCAGCGTCACCTTCAGTTCAGGATCACCTGCGGTCACGACAACCTGCCGTGTAAATGACGCTCCTTGTGACACGGTGTTCTCAAGAAACTTAGCACTTCTCATCAAATCAATCGCCTGCTGAACCCGAACCGATCCATAGCCAAACTGGTAATCCGGTCCAACGTTTCCATTGTCGACGGCGGAATGCGCGAGTAGCCCCTTGAGCGTCGAGTTGCGGAACATCGGTTGGGCTGGGAACTGAACGGCATAGTCCTCCATCATGAGGGCCGCGAGCCCTGTGACGGTCGGTGCAGCCATACTCGTTCCGCAAATGGTGCCATAATCGGTGTCGCCCGTATCCCACGTCGAAGTGACGCCGCCGTCGCCATTGCTCTGGCAGCCGGGCGCTGAAATGTCTGGCTTGAGTCGGCCATCATCGACCGGACCCCAACTGGTAAACGAGGTGATGGTGTCGTTGTTTGAATTGAGCGCACCGACGGTGATGTGGTTCTTGGCGCCAGCAGGCGGCGCGGTTGACGCGTATGAGGTGCCGCAATTGAACGAACCGCGTTCGTTTCCATTCGCCCAGATGATTCTGAAAGGACTTCCAAGACTCCCGCGCACGATACTGTCGATCAACGCCGAGGTCACGCCGTAGTCGCCGGTGATGGCGCAATCGAATCCGTTCTGTGACACATTCGTGCCAATTGAATTGTTGGAGATATCCGCACCGTGAACGTTGATCGCTTCCGTGTAGTCCGCCTCGATATCGCCCGGATTGCTGTACAAGAAAATACCCGAACCGTCGTACTCAAAACCATAGGACAGAAGCGTCGTGCCAGGAGCCATTCCCGTGTACGTCCCGCCGCTCGCGCTGCCATCGCCACCGATCGTCCCGGCGACGTGCGTTGGGTGATAATGAAGACCCGATGCATCGTGCACGCTCAGCCGGCCTGAGAAATCCTGGTGCGTCGAACGGGCCGTCCCGCCGTCATATACGAGAACGGTCACGCCTGAACCGTCGAGATTGTACGGGGCACTCTGCACGATGCTCGCCTCGGTGAGCAGGCGATTGCTGTCGTTGTTCATCGTGAACGGCGGCAGCGCCGGTTCGATGAACATCACACCATCCTCAGCCGCCAGCAGAGGAACAGATGCAAGGGGAAGTTCAATCACCAGTGCATTGACGGATTCCAGACGATCGCGAACGACCACGCCCTTCCGCTTGCAGATCGCGATTGCCGCATCGGCATCAACATCATCATGGAAAACAGCATACGCCCCGATCCATTTCTCGTTCGGCGCATTGTGGCCTACGGGTGCATTGACGACGGCCCACTCCGGCGACCTACCCTGTGCAAATATGGGGTGCAATTTCCACGCCAGCTGGATCGGTTGAGCGTCAATCAGTGAATCAATCGAGGCCAACGCTTCCTTGTCCATCGCGCCTGCGCGCGTCACGGCAAAGTAGGCGTCCGCCCCCAGATAACCTTGCAACGTCACGCCGGCATCTTCGAGTGCTGCACGTTGCCTGGGCGTAACCGGCTTGTCGAATTGAATGACCTGCCGGACCGACTCTGCGCGCAATCCGTCCGTTGCCAATCTGTCGATGACCGACGCCTTGTCCAATCCAGACCTTGGAGCAGTGCCCGACCGCCACTCAACTTGTGCCGATGCACTTGAGACTGACAAAAGACAACCACCCACTGCGCACAGCGCGCGCAGCACCGCATTTCCCCGTCCAAAATTGGTTGGCATTTTCACTTCCTTGAGTAACCACACACACCAGTTATCTGGCATCCGAACGCGATGAACTTCGTGAAACACGCGACGATGCCGAGGCAACAATCAATGACGCTGTACGACATCATAAAGGAACGACGCACCGAACCCCAACAACTCTTTGAGTCGAATGAATCCAATTCCGGACGTTCGTTAAGATGTTGCTCGCACTGTCATCACGGTGAACGCGTAACGCGCCATCCTGCTTCCGCTTCACTTCCGTTTTGTTTCTGGAATATGGCGGCGATCGATTTCTTGATCATGGGATGTCGTCAAAAATGCAGTCATGCCGACCAATTTCTTCTTGTTATCGAACGCGACCGCTTCGAATGTGTCGCGGCCATTCACTCACCTTGCGTCCATCCTTCTCAGATATTTGCAGCCGAGATGAAAGTGTTCACGCCGAGGATTCTACGAATCCCCAAGGCGCCGACGCGCCGCTCCGACACCTCCGGAACGTATGCCAACGGATAAGAATTGCACATCTTCATGGCGTGGGAGCCATGAATTTCCGTCCCCGTTCGCCTTGGGGTAGCATTGAGACGCAGTTCGTAAGGTGACAACAATCGATTCGCCCGTAGCGAAGGAGACGATGATGGCCAGGTTCATTTGTTCCCACCGCTTGCCAGCGGGTGTCATGAAAGATCACATCATGACCATGTTCGCAGACGCCGCGCAGGAAGCCACAAACGTACGGGGATATCGCAGTTTCATGAATCTAACCGAAGGTCGTATTTTCTGCGTCGTTGATGCTGTCGACGAGGCAACTGTTCAAGCGTGGTTCGAGAAGATGCGCATGCCGACCGACGAAATTGTTCGCGTGGAAATCGAAGGCGATCAGGGACATCTCAACACCCTCTGATCCCAACCGCGCAATTGGTCTAGCGCTCATAAGCCCCCAGCGCACACGGCTTGCAAAATCGATTCAACAACTCAATGCGATTCGAGCATCAGGGCACTGGCGTCAGCACGGCAGTGGTTCACTTTGAGTAATTCGATTGATCACGCCCAACTAGCGGGCCTGCTTAGTTTCACGCCGTCGGCGGTTGTCATCTCGTTTGGCAACTGACAATCTGCCAACTTCTTTCTTCCAATGATAAACGATCCGCTTGAATCACTTCGAAGAACGTTTGATACGCGATTTGGTGGAAACGCGCATACAACCGATTTGTTGGGGTAAATGCTTAGAATAGTTCGCACGGCAGGTGAAATGTCACTGTCTCCCGAAATAAGCATTGCCGTATCAAACTTGTCCGAAAATGCGTCGGCCATCATTTGGACGGCGATGTTTACGTCTGTTTGTTTCTCGTTTGGACTGCGATATTTCTTATGACACTTCGGGCACTTGGTTGGCGCTATTTCGTATTTGCCAAAGGTGGTTGTGATTTCTTGGATTTGGTTCAGGGCGTCCAAATATGTCTTCTGCCTTTTCACCTTGTCGGGCGTGCCGTAAACATGAGAT
>JAUIEW010000271.1 GCA_030429365.1 Phycisphaerae bacterium | reverse complement strand
CACCCCGGATGAGCGGAGACTTATGCTTCCCGAGGATGTCGAACAGATCCTTCAATTGGAGGAATGGCATCACCCGGATGTCGCCAGTGACTCCGAGCGACCCAGCGGAAACGAGTCTTTCGTTCAGTTGGCCAGAGTCCTCGCCACCGGCGAGTTGAAAAAGTTCGAACTTACCTTGCCTCCAAATACTCACTGGAAAAACTGGCCTGACGGCGGGGCACTATGAACTGTAGGGTGCGGTTTACCGCACCTGCTATGAGTTCAAGTTTGACATCCGGTGCGGCGAGCCGCACCCTACGAAAATTATCACTTGTACGGGATGGTTCATCATGAATCACTGCAAAGTACTTCTTGCGGTTGCGTTTCTCGGGCTGCTGGCCTGCGATCGCGCGGAGGACTCGCCGCAAGCCGGGAAGGCGTCTACGAGCGCGCCGACATCCAAGCTCACTGCCAAGGACATTCTTGCCAAGGTTGACGAGACCTATGCCACGTGTCGATCTTACGTAGATACCGGTATGGTCAAGACCGTCTTTACCGGAAACAGCGTCGGCTTTGTTGATGAGAAACCATTCAAGACGGCGTTCGTGCGGCCCGACCGATTCCGCTATGAGTTTACGTCAAATCCGTCTTACATTCCGCTGGCAAGAGAGACGCGCTTTATCATTTGGGCTCACGGTGATGACGTCAAAACGTGGTGGGACGTGCAGCCCGGTGTGAATTCAAACGAAACGTTGTCCATGGCCATTGCGAAGGCGACCGGTGTTTCGGGCGGCTCGGCTCACGGTGTGCCGGTGTTGCTGATGCCCAAGCTAATCGGTGGTGCGCGCGAGACGGCGCTGCGGGGCTTGGAGCGGCTGGAAGACGCGGAGGAGAACGGCGTGCTGTGCTTTCGGGTGAAGGGGAATCCACTGGCCAACGACTCTCAACCAAGGACATTGTGGATCAGCCAGAAAACGTTCTTGATCCACCGTATTGACGATTCACTGTCGAAAGCGGCAACAGCCGAAAGCCCTGCGTTCAATGCAAGCACAACAACGACGTACACTCCGCAGATCAATATCGACGTCAAGTCCAAAGATCTGGCCTTCGACGCACCCGAAGACAAGTGACGCTGAGTTCGATATACGGGCATGAGCGACGTAGGGTGCGGTTTACCGCACCTGTTAGAGGCATCTGACGTTCGTATCCCGCACCCTTCCTCGGCAGCCGGAAACGGAGGCACTTTGTGATGAACGACAATTCAAACCAAGCCGATCGAATCCGGCAGCCGGTCATCATTGCTGTTCTGGTCGTGCTCATCGGCACGTGCTTCAACCTCTTGGTCTGGGCAGGGGCCAATGGCAACAGGTCCCAAATCAAAGGCGACTTGACCGAAGAATTCGTCCGGGTCGGCGGCGACATGGGCTTCGTTCGGTGGAGCCGCGAATCGCAATTGGATGAAGTGGATCCGAATTCGCTGTTTGCAGTCGTGAACGGCAAAATCGTCGGACGATTCGAATTCGATTCGACATCGTATGAGAACCTGGTGTCAGCCGACATCAATGACACTGCCCAGCGTTCCTGGATTCATGCGGATCACTTGAAGCGTACGTACAGTGTCGAGCGCTATCCCGTCGGAGACACCCTCACCAGTACGCCGCCCGACATGACGTACAGTGATACAGATGGCGACGGCTTGCTGGATAGAAAGACCGTATGGCAGAAAACGGGGAGTTTAGCCGGAGTATCGCCAATCGTCTGCGACACAGTCAATTCAAACGGTGCGTGAGGCGTTTCGAGTTTCATCCCGCACAAAGCTTGCTGCAAGCCCAAATGGACTGGAGCGCGTTTCACCATTTGCAGGCAATTCGATTATGATAGCGATCGCCGGGCGGCAACTGACCATCGCAATTGGAGCCTCGCAATGGACCGACGCGCTTTTGTCATGACCGCCGGAGCGGCAATTCCTTCCCTTATCTTTACGCAACGAACTTGGGCCGACGACGATAAACCACCGGCGATCGATGACGATCTGGTCGGCGCGTTCGTGGGCAAGTCGCATTTCGAATTCGACACAGTTCGAGCGATGGTCAAAGACCACCCGCAACTCGTCAACTGCTGCTGGGATTGGGGCGGTGGCGATTACGAAACCGGACTGGGAGCCGCCGCCCATACCGGCGGGGAGAAGATCGCAAAGCTTCTGCTGGATCATGGGGCGCGCATGGATTTGTTCGTCGCGACGATGCTGGGCATGTCGGGCGTGGTTCATGCCGCGTTTGAAGCGTTGCCCGAGATACACAAAACCCGCGGCCCACACGGGATACCATTGCTCAGCCACGCGGTCGTGGGCGGGGCGAAGTCGCTTGAGTTGGTGGAATACTTAATCAAACAAGGGGCAGCGGTCAACGCCCAAGCCAACAACGGTATGTCGCCGCTGATCGTCGCTGCGTCGATCGACAACATCGATGCGGTCAAACTGCTCCTCGAAAAAGGCGCCGACAAAACCGCAAAGGATGCAAAGGGTCAAACGGCGAAGGACTGGGCGGCCAAACGCGGATATGAAAGGGTGGTTGCGCTGCTTGAGGGGTGAGGGGGAGGAGTGACGAAGTGACGAAGCGACGAAGCGACGTAGGGTGCGATTCATCGCATCTGTAAAGGACTGGAATCGCGAGAAAGCAAGCTATGGGACGAGCCATTGCAATCGGCTGCCTTACTGCAATTCTCCTGACGCTTGTTCGCGGTGGATCGATTGATTCAATCTGGGTTCCTCTCTTCTTCGGTGTGTCGGGATTTCTCGGAACGATCCTAATCTCATACGCGGTCGATCGCGACCCGTTAGAGAAAATTGGGAGGACGACGAAACAGCAGAGGCATGCGATATGGATTCGCAACGCCATTGCGTTGGCTATTGCTCTGTCATTTGTAGTTTGGGCAGGCCCGGTAACGCTCGGGGCCCTGTATGCCGGATGGCTGGTGGCGATCATCTTGGTGATCGCGGGGACTCTTGTCGTGTGCCTGATATCGGTGCATTGGCCGATTGCGTTTGGCATCTTGGTTGCGACTGCAATCAGTATTTCCATCGTCAACCAAAACGCACGTTGGAGTCACGCACATGGCAACCCGCATTTCTGGGAAGAGTTTTGGGATGGCGAATATGTACCGTTTCTGATTGCCTGGATGATTCTCGTCGGGGTGTCACTTATGGTCTCGGTCCCGTTTCAACTAAGGCGACGCTCTGCCAACCAACAGTGTTCCCAAGTCGAAGTCAATGAACCGACTGCTTAATCACATCGCAAATGACGGCTCCCGACAGTTTGGAGAACTGTGGCAAGACGTACTCTGGTACGAGGTCAGAGATCACGTCGAGAAATTGACCGGTGCGAAACTGACGGACTTTGTAACCGACCACGTCACCCAAGCGTGGATCGACTTTGCTTATCGTGAGCACGAATTCTCAATCAACGACCAGTTCGGCGAATACTGGTTTTTCGTCGCCGATCCAACGTGCCCCGACGAAATTCTGCTGGAGGTGCTCGACCATTTTAGTCGCCTTCTAGTCGAAAAGAGCGGTGATACAGGACAGTAGAGACATGCCGTGATGCTCCAACCGGCAGGGCAGCGTGTTGCTGAGTGCCAGCAGAATTACACGCAACCTTTGCATCCAGCGAGCATATAAGCTTTCATAGGCCGGACTGTGGGCAAGCATCTATCCTTCATGACCACAAGCACAAATTTCGACACCAAAGGCTAGGGGCACGGAGCCGAATTCCAGCTAAACCGAGTGTCCGAAACGGTTAAGTTAACATGTTTCTTATGCGTCGTTGTGCGTCCAACACACTCCTTCTATCGGACGCGATGGCTTTCACCAAAACGTCAAGAGAGGACAAGGATATGAAACACCGCACGTTGATCGCTGCAATGGTTGTCTTGGTCTTCGCTGTTGTTGTTCAAGGAGACGTTGAACAAAAAGCCGATACTCCTGCGAACTATAACAATACCGATGAGTTCACCGCCCAGGAAATCATCACGAAGGTTGAGAGTACCTATGCAACCTGCAATTCCTACATGGATACGGGATTGGTCAGGACCGTTCACAAGAAAAAGGAAGAACGCGATCTCGTGATCGAGAAAACGTTCAGCACGGCGTTCGTGCGACCGGACCGATACCGATTCGAATTCAATTCAGCACCGCCAGACTCCAAAGGCGTGAAACATGAACGGTATATCATCTGGGCGAATGGCGACGATGTTAGAACCTGGTGGCATGTTAGACCGGAAGTCGAAAAGGAGCGCGATCTTGGAGGGGCAATTGCAGGTGCGACTGGTGTGTCGAGTGGGTCCGCCCACGATGTTCCCACATTGTTGATGCACGACGTTGTAGGCGGCAATAAGATCACGGCGCAGACGGGACTTGAGCGGCTGGAAGATGCAGAGGAAAACGGCGTGCCGTGCTATCGGGTGGCCGGAATCCGCAAAACGGCTTTTCCGCATCCAATCACGTTGTGGGTCAGTAAGGAGACGTTTCTGATTCACCGGATCGACTCGACGATCGATAAACCCAAAACGGACGAGAGCGAAGCGTATCAACTGGAGACAACCAAAACCTACAACCCCAAGATCAACGTGGAGATCAAACCGAGTAGACTGGCCTTCGATGCGCCCGTATTCGATTGAAACAATGATGTCCGCTTGACGCACACCGCGAGCCCGTCAAGACTGCGAGTGACGTAGATCGGGTCATCGACCCGACGAAAAGCTTGTGCGTTTCATTCCCGGGGATTTGTTGATGAGTTGGTACGCGGACCTTGCTCCATGTGACTACTTCGGCCACGAACACTCGGCAAGTCTTCGCGCAGTCGGGTGGCTTGAGTGCGGTCAGCCCTTTCATCGAGACACGATTGAATCGGAAGTATTCAAGCGCTTGCAGAAATTGATCAAAGATCCCTGGTCGCCGATCGTGACGGTTGGCGTGCATGCGTGCAACTTGTGTTGTTTTACGCCAGAAGCGCAAGGGACCCTCAATCTGTTTGTTCCCGGCGACGGATTCCTCTACGTGTGTCCGGAGCTAATCTGTCACTACATCAACGCCCACGGGTACGCACCACCCGCAGAGTTTTGCCGGTGCGTTCTCGCCTGTCCAGACATGCGCACGATGGAATATCGTCAAGCCATTCTGGCGAATGGAGGACGCGATCTGATAACGTCCGTCGGTGCGTAGAAGTCAATGTCGGGTCGATGGCCCGACCTACTCTGTTGGAGTGCAACAACGTCTGCAATCACGCACGGAGTTTCGACTTGAAGAACATTGCCAGCGAATGGCTTGAAGAACTAGAAGCCCGTTTCGGCGCGATCAGCGAAACGAAGCACATTCAAAGCGAGGGCAAACCGAAGGTCTTCGTTTTTTACTTTGACGATTGGCCGGAGCCCGATCTGATGACTGCCATTACGTTCGGCCTTTCAAATTCGAACCATCCCGACTGGAAATATGGCGGCGTTGAACTGATGGTCTCGCTGGAGACGCAGGACCGAAGTTGGGGATTGGCAGCCGCCTACTTTGCCTCAGCGTTCTTCAACGAGCGCCCATTTTCTTTTGGCGACATCTTCAAGGTAGACGATCCGATTTCGGATGAGAGTGAAATGAACGCATACCTCGTATACGGGTCGCCATTTCTTGAGGAAGAGGAAGACCAGATTGACCTCTCCGATCGCACGGTCTTTCTGAAAGGGATGTATCCGCTATACGAATCCGAACTCAGCTTGTACGAGAGAATTGGCCTCAGCGAATTCTGGAACCTTGATGATCTTGACATTCTAAATCCACGCCGACGTCCGGTTCAGGCGTGATGACGGAAGGGACGCAGGTTTCGATTCTTCGCAACTTCTATCAACTCGTTGCGCCTGGGATTTGAAATGCGAAAGTACATGATGGTTGGGTTCAAGGTCACCATCGGCCGGGGGTTTCGCGCTCGACCATACATGGGGATGCAGATTGCATCTCGTGAAGCGATGTTCTTGAACCTCGGGTCTGGCGGATTGGGGACGTGGGGACTTGCAGGATCTCTGGTAGAGGTCCTTGTTCCTGATTTCAACAAACTCCAGGTCATAAAAGTCGCATCACTGCCGTCCACCATCACTCGGCACCCCGATTGGCCAATGAATCACAACGAGGGCCGCATGCTCGTGATCCCAAGGTCTGAAGTTGCAACGATTCGATATTCGTTTTGGACGACGTACAATTTCGAGAC
>JAUIEW010000270.1 GCA_030429365.1 Phycisphaerae bacterium | reverse complement strand
GCGCCGCTGCAAGCGCCGGGCGTCGCGGGGCGGCGGAAGTCGTTGACTTTACGCCGCTTCACAATCTTGAAAGCGTTGTGACGGCCCGGCTCAGTGCGATAGAGTGCTGAGATCTTGTTACTGCTAGGTCCCAATGACGTTCGCCGCGCGCTGCCGATGGCGGCGGCCATCGAGAGTATGCGCACGGCCTTCGCCGCGCGCTGACGCCGCAGCGAAACTCCGGACACAAAAAAGCCTTCGAGACAATTCCCGAAGGCGGTAAGGTCTAAATTGATTCAACTCGCACGCCAATGCCACATCATGACACTCGGCGAAGGCAACCAGCCAACACCTAGCGATTGTGCCAACGTGAAAGGCGGCTTGGGCGCTCGCGAAGAAGGATGAAGTCGATGTCATCGATCAGCGATCGAGCGTCCTGCTGAATCACGCGACGATGCGTGTGCATGCGGTCCGCCGCCGTTTGGCTGGAGTTGGTCACCTGGAATATCGCGCGGTTTCCGGTGTAATCCCAATAAGCCTTTTCGGTCGCGAACTGGAAGCAACCCGTGGCGCTCGTCATAAGGAGGAGAGCAACCCCCAACGTCAAACCTGTCCAGCGCTTATTCATCGTGTTCATCGATGACCTCCCGATTCGCCAACGGACAGCGGTTCTGGCAACTGAAAACCCAGCTGGCGAGCTAGTTCTAAGTTCAATAGAGCCCGATGTTACGAACGCTTCGGAAGGCTGTCAATCGAAAGAGTCACAGGCCCGCCATTCGGTGCGGCGATGGGCCCGTCCACCACCCGGCCCGCCAACTTTCGCAGCGCCGTCGTCCACTCCAGGTACGCATATTGAAGCTTGAATTTGTCTCCAATCTTCGCCAGTTCGCCCAGCGCCGATTCGGTCAGATCGCCCTGCCAATGCTGCGATCGCTCCTCGCAAAAATAGACGCGGCAACCCACCGGCCTCTGGACGCGGGTGACGCACGCACCGCCTTGCTGGTACGGGCAGAAACTTCGGTCCACCGGCGCGATCAGTTCACCTTCCGTCAGCCCGACGAAGTACGCCAGCTCGACCGACGTGACGAACAGATCGTGACCGTACGACTCAAACTTGCAGCACGCGCCGCGATTCGTGCAAACCGGCGTGTGCGACGCGACCGACTGATCGAGCGATTTCAGAAAAGCAGCCACCTCGGACATGAATGCCGCATCGCGACTGCACCGTCGGATGTCGTCGATGGGCAGGTCGGCAGAGATCATGACGGCGCTTTCATCAAGCGGATTTCGTCGATCTGCACGAGCGTGTGCGTCGGCCCGCGATTGATGCCGGGGCAACCCTGTGCGGCTTCGTTCCAGTGCTCGGGCGATTTGAGGTTGCTGCTCCAGAAGGGCCAGGTTCGACACTGCGTCGGTTTGACCTTGTGGATGCGGCAACTCGCACAGCCCTCCTCGGACCGCTCCAGAAACACGCAGTCGCCATCGGCATGCTCGGTGAGGCTGTAGCGAAACCCGACGCGCCGCAGGTATTTCTTGGGCAACCACTCGCCCTCGATCCCGAGATACTCGGCGATGTTGGCGATTTCCTTCTTTGTCACCCAGACATGACCGGGCTCACCGCTGCAGCAGTTGCCACTCTGCTGGCACTGAAACGCGAGACCGGCTGCATACCATTTGCTCTTGTGTTCTTTGGCCATCTTGCCTCATACCGCAAACATGAAAGCGTTCGCACCGTGCCACTGCTCTGTGAGCAGTGTAAGCGCCAAGTCGCTGTCGAACTTTCGCACTGCTCACAGAGCAGTGGCACATCACAGCACATCGATTCACTCTCTGGAAGCTGCTATTGTAGTGGAGCCGCTCGAATTCGTACAATAACTGCAGGCCCCATGAGCGATTCCCAACAAAGCACACTCGCAGGCATACGCAAGCTTCTCGACGACGCGGCCATCGATTATCGGCTGGTGCATCACGAGATCACGCTTACGTCGGAAGACTCCGCTCGGGTGCGGGGCGAAGAATTGCGAATTGGGGGTAAGGCGCTCTTGGTCAAGACCGACGATACGTTTCGCCTGTTCGTGCTCAGTGCGGCCAACAAGTTTCGATCAGCGGCGATCAAGAAGCACTTCGGTTGTCGTCGCGTGCGTTTCGCCAGTGCCGACGAATTGAAAGATCTGACGGGCTTGGTGCCGGGTTGCGTGCCGCCGTTTGGTCGACCCATTCTTCCGTTCGATCTTTGCGTGGATGAATCTATCGTTGCCAACGAGCGGATCGCGTTCAATGCCGGCAGCCTTACCGATTCCATCATCATGGGCGTTAGTGACTACCTGCAGATCGCTGCGCCCGAAGTCTTCTCATTCTCGATCGAAGAGTAACCCCCCCATCTAGTATCTAGTCCAACACCCGCGCTGTTCCAACGCACCCCCTGTTCCAACACTCAGGCGATGTTTCGTTGCGACCGCGCGTCGATGCAGTTAGGCTGCGTCACCGTTTGAACGATGACACCCGGTATTCTATTCGGAATGGTCCCCATGCAGATTCGCCACGCCGTTTGGCTTTTGACGCTCGGCTTGATTGCCGGCATGTTTTGCGCGCTCGCCCCACGGGCCGCATGGCATCAGACGCTCGTCGAACGATATCGCCCGCTGCTCGAAGCCAACACGCTCATCGAAAACCACTACGTCAACGATGTTGACCCGCAACAATTGACCGACGGCGCGATGCGTGGATTGATGAGCGCCCTCGATCCATACAGCGCTTATCTGACCGTCAATCAAATGCAGACGTACGAGGATCAGTTGGCCGGCAAGCTTGTGGGCATCGGCGTCGAGGTTGCGGTCACCTCCGACAATCAAACGATTTTGACACCTTTACCGGGCAGTCCAGCCGAGCAAGCCGGCTTGTTGGCGGGCGATCGGCTTGTATCCGTTGATGGAGAAGCCGCTGGCGATCTCACCGTATTCGCGATTCACGCACGGTTGGCCGGTGCGCCGAAAAGTCATGTCGCACTTGTGGTCGAACGCGTCGACAGTGACGAACCGAAGCACTTCGATGTGGAGCGCGTTCCATTCAAGAGCGATTCCGTGCGTGGCCATACGCGTGGTGACAATGGCTGGCACTGGCTGGTTGCAGAGGATAGCCCTATCGCCCACATCAAGATCGCCGACTTTGGCGAATCGATGATGGATCAATTCAACACTGCGCTGGAACAGTGCGAGCGTGATGGCGCCAAGGCGATTGTTCTCGACCTGCGAAACAACCCGGGCGGCTTGGTCACACAGGCGATTCAACTCGTCGATCGCTTTGTCGGGAAATCCGATTTACCAATCCTGACGATTCAGGCGCAGCAGGGCGCGCTCACGCGGTACGCAGCCACCGACGACGCCACTGATTTAAGCATCCCGCTGGTGGTCTTGGTCAACCACTACAGCGCCAGCGCAGCCGAGATCGTCGCGGGTTCGTTGCAGGACCTTGGTCGTGCAACCGTTGTCGGTGAGCAGTCGTTTGGCAAAGGGAGCGTGCAATACGTGCGCAAATTGGAGGGCGGCGGAGCGGTCCGATTGACGTCAGCGTATTACCAGTTGCCCAAGGGGCGCGTGGTGCATCGCGCGCTTTATGAAAAGGACCACACGCAATGGGGCATTCTGCCTGACGTCAACATTGGGAACCACTCGCCAACTGAAAACGACGAACAACTGACGAAAGCCATCGAATTGCTGAGAAATTCGTTGTAGGGTGGGCTGTGCCCACCGCCGTTGGATCGCCGAACATCGCGGTGGGCACGGCCCACCCTACCTGACATTCCCCTCGAAGAAGGCCGTTCATTTCGGCCCGATCGCCGCGCACGAAAAGTGCCGGCATCTGCGTGATACAGACACCGGCACCGTCGATTCCGCGTTCGGCGCGGTCGAATATTGCTGCGAATACAAATCGGCAGATTTCAGCGGTTGGTTACGTCTTGGTGATGTCATCGATCAGGTCGTCGACGATGTACGCCAAACGCCCTTCGATGTCGTAGATGCCATTTTGAATGTCACTTCTGATCTTGGCGACCTTCTCAATTCGAATCGAAGCTTCTCGGGCGGCTGACTCCTGCGCGCTGGCTTCTGCCAATGCCGCACCTGCAGCCGATACCTCAAGGCGGTCTGAGGCAGGCTCAACCTGTACAGACTCTTTGGCCAGTTGCGCCCCTTCGTGTGCCTTGGCATCAATCGAATCGGCTTTCAAAAGCTCGGCTGGCTTGATCACCTGGTCGGCTTTGAAAATCGACGATGCGTTCGTGATTTGAAACTGGTTGATGTCGTTCATGGCCCCACTTTCGGTCGCAACAGAACAAGGTTTTCGGGCGATCGCATGACCAGGCTCGATAACTCACAGCACGAGCTCCGGACTGAAATCGGTTTGCTGACGGCCAGCAAACAAGGTGCAACGGGTCCTGACGATTCGTCCGTGAATCACGCCCTGCCTGACTTCCTTGTCATGGTTTATATCGGCACCTGCCGAAAGGGACCTTTACTTATTAGACCTGAAAACGCGGAAAATCTACAAATTTATACCACATGTGGGCTGGGGATAACCCCCTTGGGCCCACATATTGCCCATCCGTTCCAGTCTGGATGAACGGGGTGCACCGGGCGAAATCGAGTCTCTAAGGGGCATGACCCCGTCCTCGCAAGGCGGGAAACATGGGCAACAGCCCGCGGTGTTTGGTCAGATTGATCGGGTGTATTCTCACTTAACCCCCAACGCCGGATCGATGGCCCCATTCCCCCCCGAATTGGATACTCACCTTGAACCCCCTGCTCCCGTGGAGCGGCTTGGGTTCAGATTGGAGGATCCTTATGCCGCAAAGTGATACGACACTGGACCAATGGCTGGTATTCACACTGGCAGAGCAGAAGTACGCCTTGCACGTCGATTCTGTCCGCGAATTGACAAAAACCGCCGATCACAAGATCCGGTCAATACCCCAGACACCAGACGACATCGTCGGCGCGATCTGCACCCGAGGATCGGTGATCGCGATTCGCGACCTGCGGACGATGATCAACCTACCGTCACTGGCCAAGGAAACTGCCGAGGTCACCGAAATCCTTGTGCAACACAAGACCGATCATGCCGATTGGTTCCACAAGCTCAGTTCCGCCATTCACGAAGGGGGCGATCCATCGTTGGCTTGCGGTTTGCAATCTTGCACATTTCGGAAATGGTACGACGCACTGATGGGCGACAAATCGTCACTGCAAACGCTGACCAATTCAAACTTCACGCTGCTTCGACTCTTTGAACAACTGGGGCCTGCGCACGAGGCCATCCACTCAATCGCTGCCAAAGTCACTGACCTCGTTCGAGATAAGAAATTGGATATGGCCCGCGCGCTTCTCGACGAGACCGGTGCAGCCCAACTCCAGAACCTGATCGTCATCACGAACCAGATCGAAGTCCTTCTGGAGGAACTTCGGAAACCACTGATCATCATCATGGAATGGGAGGGACGACAACTCGGCATTCAAGTCGATTCTGTGAACTCCGTCGCTCGGATTCCCGACGAGAAAATATCACCACTCCCTGAACGCGTGGAGCAGTCCGGGTTGTTCAAAGCGATCGCAAAAACCGATAACGATGACTCCGGACTCATGTTGTTGATCGACGGCGCAAAACTGTTCGAGGATGCCGACCCAAGTTGGCAACCGCCAGACATTTCGCAGTTCAACGACAAGACGCCGGAATTCTCGACAAACCAGTCTGCCGCCTCGGGGCTGCCGGCATGAATACGCCGGTGAGACGACGATAGCCCAATGAAAATAGGGGTTTTCTGATTGGCGAGGGAGTCTGGTTGCTGAGGGGGAATTGGAATTTGCTTGGATGCGCTTAACCGCCCTTGCCCGGGCGTTTGTCAGCCGAATCGGGACGCAGCTTGATGATTCGCTGCTCTGCTGAAGTGAGAATGTCTTGGCACTGACTCAGCAGTTTCATCCCCTCTTCGTACTTGGTGATGGATTCTTCCAGACCAATCTCGCCGTTTTCAATTTCGTCGGCGATGATGGTCAGCTTGGCGACGGCTTCTTCGAATGAAAGTTTCTTCTTGCCCATGGGTGCTATGTTCCCGATTCTTGGGGCGCCGTCAACAAACCCGCTGACTGATATCCAAAGGGCTCGCCGCAAACGCCCCTCATTCAAATAATTCCGGTTGATCCTTGTCGAGAACCCGCGAATCGATCGATCCATCAATCAGTTCCGTCACAATCCGATCGCCGCCTTTTATCTGGTCCAGACTGCGAATGAGCTTGCCG
>JAUIEW010000269.1 GCA_030429365.1 Phycisphaerae bacterium | reverse complement strand
AGCACCGGGACCGTAGTCGCTTAGCCTATCCTGTGTGTTGGCGATTCCCACTGCGATAAACGGTTTGAGCGTTCCGTTACCGATCAACTCATCCGCGATCAAGTTGATCGACCAGCCGCCGTGCCCAAATGGTTCGTTGGGATCGTCCCAACAGTTCTGACCGTCATGCAGGTAAACAACTGGGTACCGCTCGTTGCTGTCAGCGTTGTAGCCTGGGGGAAGATAGACGTAGACATCGCGCTGGCGAATTTTGCCCGTCGGATCGGCAAGATCTCCAATCAACTTAATGCGACCGGTTGTCGCCGAAGGTTCGATGATCCGCCCCACGGGACGGCCGTCACGACTGGTGACGCTCCATACGTTGGGGTCGACCATTCGCCGAGTGTGCATTCGTTCAACCACCTCCAAAAAATAAGCCGAGTTGGCTGGCAACTGATTTCGGTCGAGCGTAATGCCATACAGCGAGTCACCTCCGACGGACTGGATATTGGTTATCGATTCGAGCTCATAACCAAACCGTCCGCCCGGCGCAATGATCGCCAGCCTGATGGCTATTGCTTTTGATGAAGGAACCACAAAAGACACAGTCTCCTTGGTGAAGTATGGCATGGGGTGGGCGCGAAGCCATGTGTCGATTTCTGCGCTGGCGCCGGATGCGTGGGCTTGCTCACAGCGATTGATCAGGTCGTGAATTGTCTGCGGATGGCCCAGTTGGCCTGGCATCTTGAAGGGAAGGGACTTGCCGCTCGCATCATGATCCGCGTTGGGATTGATCCCGGCCAGGAGCACGGCGTTTTCGTTCGGGCCAGTTTGTACGGAATTATCCGGATCGGTCGTCCAGTTCTTACCATCGATAACGAATTTGTATTCGTAGTACCCCCGTGCCAACGGAACGTCTAAAGAGAACTTTCCATTCGCGTCGGGACCTTTCATTGGCAAAGATGTTGGATTCCACTGGTTAAACGTGCCCGCAACGAAGACCTGTTTCGCATCAGCCGGCGCTTCAAACGTGAACTTCGCCATAAACTGATCCCCGCCCAAATCAACAACCGTTACAGCGCCCCATGCTGAATCACCCAAACACAGACTCGACAGCAACAAGGCAGACACAAACTGGAAGCGTCGTTCGAACATGACCAAACATCCTTTCGAGAAAGCGAGTGAAAGCCTCAAACGCAAAACTCAAACAAATCGCCCCATAACCACCTAAATGTTGAAACTGTTTCGTGCTCTCGGTGCATTGAATCACTTTGGATGTGCCGTTTTCGGTTCCATTCCTTATGATTCTCTGACTATAATACCGCAGGGGTGCCAATCGCTAAACGGCTTAGCTTCGCCGTGCAAGGGTTGGCGATCACGAACGACTAACTCCGGGCAACGATAACGATTCGGGGCGATACCTTAACAAAGTGCGCTCAACGGTTGTAGCGCATCTTTGCAGAAGACCATTCGCCGGAGTGACACGATCAACTAACTTGGTAAAGACGAATTCGACATGAGCCTTTCATTATTTCTTGCGGTCGCCTTGATGGCGCCGGCCGCCACACACGACAACACGGTTGAGTGGGATGGTATTTCGCACCTCGCGTTTCACGATCGCGATCCGATCTGCCCGATCAACGGCGAGTCGTTCGACGTCAAGGTGCAGACATTTGACTTCGACGTCACGGGCGTGCGCGTCACCATCGACGGCGGATCGAATTGGATCGATGCCAGTTACACGGGTGATCGCGGCGTGCACGACGTCTGGACCGCGACGATTCCCGCAACATCGCCAACAGGCGGATTCGAGTACTACTTTGAAATCACTGATGGAACCGATGTCGATTATCTGGGCCCCAACGGCATGTCCAGCACACCGCCGGCAAACGGTTGGGGCATCAACTTCGTGCTGCTTTACCACGCACCACTCGGCGCGACATTGACGTCAGACGGTGGGGCGGTCTTTCGCCTCTGGGGTTTGGGCACGACCACTGCCAAGGTAGCTGGCGAGTTCAACGGGTGGAGCAGTTCGGCTGACCCGATGGCCAAAATCCCCGGACTCGGCGAGTACTTCACGCGTAAGGTCGCCAACGTTGACGAAGGCGACGAATACAAATTCATTTTCGACGGTTCCAACTGGAAACCCGACGCCCGTGGGCGCCAGTTCAATCCCGGCGCATCTTACAATTCGGTCGTTCGCGATCCGGGCACATACGCCTGGGGTGACGACGACTTCGCTCCACCGCCGATCGAAGAGATGGTGATCTACCAGTTGCACGTGGGCACGTTCTCGGGACGCAACGATGGCGGCGTCAATCGGCCCGGTACCTACCGCGATGTCGTCGATCTGCATCTGGATCACCTTTCCGAATTGGGCATCAACGTCGTCCAACTCAACCCGGTGACGGAGTTCCCCTGGGACTGGTCGGGTGGTTACAACCCCATCACGGCTGGCGCGCCGGAATCCGTGTACGGCGATCCCGACGATTTGAAGTACATGGTCGACCAACTCCACCAAGCCGGCATCGCCGTGACGATGGACTACGTCCCGAACCACATTTCGGCGTCAGACAATTACCTTTGGAATTACACCGGGTCGCAGATCTATTTTGACTCACCCCCATTTGAAACCCCGTGGGGATCGCAGCCGGACTTCGATCGATCGGAAGTACGTTCATATTTTGTCGATGCGGCGCTACAATGGTTTGAGGAATATCACCTTGATGGCTTCCGTGTCGACGGGACCGACTACATGCATCCGCCGAACGGGCAGGGTTCCGGCTGGGCGCAAATGCAGGAACTCAACGACGCACTGAGCAAACGTCGCGCCGACAAGTTCGTCTATGCCGAGCAGCTTCCCGACAACACGTATCACACGCGGCCCATCGCCAACGGTGGCGCCGGTTTCGACGCCCAGTATCACGATCGCCACAAGTACGCGGTCCGGAATGCCATCTTCGGCGCAGCGTCATCCAATGCAAACATGTCCGAACTGCGTTCGACGATGCTTGGCCTGCTCAACGATTCGGGCAACCACTACATCACCAGCAGCGTCGACGGCGTGTCGCAGGACATCGGCAAACTCATTCGATACTTCGAACTGCACGACGAAGCATGGAGCGAAAGCGGTGGTCAGCGAATCGTCAAGACAATTGATCCATCGTTTCCACACAACGATCAGTACGCTCGGGGCCGCACGCTCATCGGCCACGGCATTAACCTATTTTCTCCAGGCACGCCGGCATTCCTGATGGGGGCCGAATTCCTGGAGGACACGGACTTCGGGTCTGATGCCCCAAGTGAGCCTGAAGCACGCCTCGACTGGAACAAGCCGAGTACATACGGCAACTACCTGCAGGCGTTTAAGGACATGATCGCAATGCGGACGTCGCACCCGGCGCTTCGCAGCACGGCTGGCTACCAAATCAACCACCTCAACGACAGCGACGACATCCTGGGCATGCATCGATGGAACGTGAATGGCGATGTCTTGCTGGTGGTCATCGGGTTGAACAACTCCGACAAATTCAACTATCACATCGGCTTCCCGCAAGCGGGTGTGTGGCGCGAGGTGTTCAACAGTCAGGCCAGCGTGTACGGTGGAACCGGACTTGGCAACAGCGGCATGATCACAACGACAGACATCATAAAGGATGGCTACGCCAATTCAGCGTTTATTACCGTTCCGAAGATGAGCGTTACGGTCTTTCAATGGTCGCCCGAGGATCTGAACCTCGACGGGACCAGCGACTTGTTCGACATGGCCCTTTTCCAGCGGTGCGTGGGTGGCGGTCCGGATTGCACGATCGATGCCGATTTGGATAACGATTCAAATGTCGATGCGGACGATTGGGCGTATGTCGGCCCGCGCGTTCTCGGCCCCGGTCAGTAACAGACAAACCATTGCGCCGACGTAGGGTGGGCCGTGCCCACCATGTCGTTGGCAACCGATCTGTGGTGGGCACAGCCCGCCATACAAAATCACCTTGTCAGCAGCATTCCTGAATGCGCTGGCAGGGTGGCGTTGTTTCTGACCGTTCGCAATGGCTCCACCGAAGCGCGGTCGGCATCGGCATGCACCGCCCATTCGCCCGGCGGCAATTTGAATTCCGTCTGCTTCGACTCGCCGTTAAACAGCACCATCACATCGTGCGCCGTCTCGCCTTCGAGCCCGCGACCATCAATGCGATAAACAATGCAACGATCGGTTGGCGATTTCGAAATCCGAATGCGCTTACGAACCTCGTCGGCAGTCTTAAATTGAAACACGGAATGGGCTTTCCGAAGCGCGATCATCCCGCGGTTGTATTCAAACACATCCGCGTATTCCTTCTTGCGCCGCCAGTCGATCATGTTGATCGAATCGGGTTGATTATAGCTGTTGTGATGGCCTTGTTTGGTCCGGCACATTTCTTGGCCGCTGTGCATGAAGACGTGCCCCTGTGACGTGAAGAGAATCAGCGCCGCAAACCGCATCATGGGTCGCCGTTCGGCATCGGTCGCGTTCGGCGTGCTCTGCAGAACCTTGTCCCATGCCGTCAGGTTGTCGTGGGCAGCGAAGTAGTTGATGGAGTCGGATGGGTTCTTCGTCCAGTCATCGATCGAACCCGCCAACCCTTTGATCACACCGTCAATGCGATCGCCGGTTTGGATGAATCCCGGCCCGCCTCCATCGCGGTCGCCTTTGATCGCATCGCGGAAGTGATCGTTGAACGCTCCGATCCCGGTGCCAGCCACGCGGTGTTTGTCGGTGACCGGGTCCAGTGTCGTCGCGCCGCCGGTCCACGGTTCGCCGTAGACGAGCCCGGCTGGGTTGATGCTTTCGACTTCGGTTTTGACTCTGCGCATGGTTTCCAAATCGATGAGGCCCATCAGGTCAAACCGAAAGCCATCAAACCTGTAGTACTCCGTCCAGAACTTGCACGAGTCAACGATGAATCGCTGCCCCATGGGGGCGTCGCTGTCGAATTCATTCCCACAGCCCGACCCGTTTGAATAGTGCCCGTTGTTGTCAACGCGGTAGTAGTAACGCGGCGCGACCTGATCAAATGACGCCCTCGATGACGTGTGGTTGTAGACCACGTCGAGTATCACACGCATGCCGCGCGCATGCAGCGCCTCGACCATCTGTCGCACTTCGCGTATCTTCGCATCGCCCATCGGATCGGACGCATAGACGCCATCGGGCGAATTGAAGTGCACCGGCATGTAACCCCAGTTGTATGCGTCGTCGAATTCGTCATTGTCGAAATCCTGAATGGGCATGATCTGAACGTGCGTGACGCCGAGTTCGACGAGATGATCCAAACCGGTTGCAATCGATTGGTCATCAATGAGTCGCCGACCCGACTCGCTCAACCCGGCGTACTTGCCGCTCATCAAGATGTCGCCATGGGGATCGATCGTGAAATCGCGAACGTGCAATTCGTAGATGATTGCGTTTCCTGCGAGGTGTTTATCAGCGAGAGCATCGGGATCGGCCCCATAGGGTGCGGCTGACGGTTCAAAATTGTACAGATCGGTAATGAGCGTGCGCGTGTTTCGACCCTGCGTGCAACGCGCATACGGATCGGTGACTTCCCGATTCCGGTCGAGACCCCAGCCGTCAAATTTGAACGCGTAGTACTTGCCTTTGATGTCGCCGTCGATGGCGAATGCCCAGATTCCATGACCGCGATCCTGCATCTGGTATTCAACAACACCGGCCGGTCCCGCAAGATCGTCAGCGATGACCAACCAGGCAGAAGTCGCCGTCGGTGCGAACACAGAAAACATGCTTTGAATTGATAGATACTCGTTTCCCAACGGATGCTTCGGATCAAAGAACGCTTTGGAATTTTTTTGGATTCTGCCAACATCAATGGGTTGGCCTGCGTCGCCATCCAAATGCAATCGATATGGTCCACCTGCAAGCGACAGCGCCCTGGACGGAGTGATCAAGAGCCAATCACAGAAGTCTGAATCGCAAGACCACTTCGCTGACGCTGCTTTGATCATTTCACCGGTGGGATTTGAGAACGAAAATCGCTCTGCTGGCCAATCACCTGATTGAACATTTCGCGTGAAGCGTACAGTCACCAATTCGTTCGCGTCGAGCGTTGCGCGTCGAATCTTCGGGCGAAGGTCGGGACGTTTGGAATAGACGGTGTTGTCGTCTTGAACGATGTAAACATCGAGGCCATCGTTGTTGTGCCACATCCGGTCGCCGCCGTCTTTCAACTCCCAGTCAGCCTCGCGCCTTGGAAGCAGTCCGATGCCGCTGGTTTGCGAACCGTATGCACTCTTGTCGAATTGAAAGACCAGC
>JAUIEW010000268.1 GCA_030429365.1 Phycisphaerae bacterium | reverse complement strand
CCTCAACGCCCTCGCTCGTAACGCGGCCGATGCCAATGCGGCTCGCGACGAAGCTTCCCGCCTCCGCAATCCCGACAACACAGGACAGTAATGCCATGACCAACTCCCTTTCCCAGCTCGAACAGCTCAACGCTCGCGGCGCAGTCGTCAACATCTATTCCCCCACCTTCTTCGGCACCTACGGTGCGAAAGAGGGCTGGGACGTCAAGGTCACGATATCAAACAGCGAAAGCAAGTTCGAAGTCTCTGTTCGCAACCCCGACCTTACCTCCGCCATCGACGAGGCCTACCGCAAGATGCTGTTCGCCCTCGACGCGATCCGCGACCTCGACCCCAACCGGACGATTGAGCATCAGCCGCCATCGGACGTACCTATCGCCGACGACGACATCCCTTTTTGAAAGGTGTAAATACAATGGCAATACGACAGACCTACATGCAAAGAGTCGTGCAGCTAACCTTAAACGAAACAGAAATCCGGCGAGCTATAACAGAATTTTGTAAAACACAGGATAGTGAGTTAGTGCCCTTCTCAGTTGACCGTCTTGATTTTCATGACGACTTTGCTGCCGAACTAACCGGTTGTACAATCGTTTTTGTTCATGAGATAAAAGAGTGATGCAAACCCTCACAACCTTCACCCTCGTCCACGTTGCTTGCTCCGAGCCCATTCGCGATCGCAACGGAGCGCCAAGAGTTTTCCCCTCTTGGCGTTCCGCTTCCCACGCCCTCACGCGCCATTGCAGCAAGCACAACCTTCTCCGCGAGGACTTCCTCATCACCGAGTGCAAACTGGTGGAGAGTGAACGCTACCACCTCGCAACCACCTATGGAGGTCAGCCATGACCACACCTTTCACCCAACACCTTGATAACAAGGTGAACCCCCTCACCCTCTGCACCCGCCTCCGTGCGGTGGGTGACAGCCTTGCCGAAGAGGCCGCCGACGCAATCGAGAGCATGGCCGCTCTCTTCCTCGCCACCGAGCTGGTCGGCCGCCCCCGCTTCATTAACCAGGTGATGGGGGCGGAAGACCTCACCACACTCAGACGCTCCCTCCACATGGAGGCCCTCTCTTATGCCATGCTACGCCTGAGCGAGCCCGACCTCTACGAACACATCGCCTCCGCCATCGATACATCCCTCACCCGTTGGCAGTACGTCAACCGCGCAGCACAACTGCTCGCTCTCGACAATGACACGCTCAAAGAGGTAGCGCAGGCAAGCGGAGGTAAGAAGGATGACTGACTTCACCCCAACCGAGGAACAACTCGCCATCGTTGAGGCGGCCGTCCAGACCAAGGACAACCTTCTAGTTTCCGCCCTGGCCGGTGCCGCCAAGACCTCCACCCTCGTTCTTCTCGCATCCCACCCACGGATGCGAGTGATCAGCACTCTGTGCCTGGCCTTCAACAAGAAGATCGCCCTCGAGATGGCCGACCGTCTACCATCCCAATGCACCTCGATGACGATGAACTCCCTCGGCCATCGCGTGTGGGCCAACGCCCTCGGCTTGCGCCTCCAGTTGGAAAAGCGCAAGATGTTCCAGATCCTCAAGGATGAGGTCGCCAAACAGCGCTACGCGTCCGCCCAAGATGCGATCAGGGAGAACTTTTCCGACTACCTCCAGGTCCTCGCCCACGCCAAGACTTGCGGCTGGATACCCGACAGCTGTCCGCGCAAGGGCCACACACTTGTGTGTGACGCGGACTTCTTTGCCGGGCTGGACGAACCACCTCAAGCCTTCGAACAGGACATTTACATCGCCTGCATGAATGCAGCAATCGTGCAGGCGTTCGCGGGCACCATCGACTTTGACGATCAAATCTACATGCCCACCCTTTTTACCGCACCGTTCCCGAGCTATCCATTGACCCTGATCGACGAGGCGCAGGACCTGTCCGGCATCAACCACCGCTTCCTGCAAAAGCTCGTGCGTTCGCGCAGGTTGATCGCCGTGGGCGACAGCAACCAGGCCATCTACGGTTTTCGCGGTGCCTACACCGACAGTATGTCGCGGCTGCAACAAACCTTTTCCATGCGCGAGTTGACACTGTCAACGAGTTTCCGTTGCCCCCGCGCAGTCTGTCGCGAAGCCTTGTGGCGAGCCCCGCACATGCGTTCACCTGAGTGGGCGAAGGAGGGCTTGATCGTGCACAAAAAGCATTGGTCGGTGGAGGATTTGCCCGACGATGCAGTCATCATCTGTCGCAACAACGCGCCCATATACTCGATGGCGATCAAACTTTTGATCGAGGACCGTTACCCTGAAATCATCGGCAACGACATTGGCAAGGGCGTGCTCAAGGCGATGCGCCAACTCGGACCCGACACCCTGTCCGGTGACGATCTTGCCGCCGCGTTTGAAGCCTTCAAGTTGAAGAAGATCGCCAAGGCACGCGAGCACGCGAAAGGCAAGGCCCGCGACTTTTGCCTGTGCATCGAGATCTTCCTTTCCAAGGCCGACACACTCAAAGCCGCCTGCGACTATGCCGAGTATGTGATGAACGCGACCGGGCCGATCAAGATGATGACTGGGCACAAGGCGAAAGGGCTCGAGTTCCCCAACGTGTTCATCCTCGACCGGCAGTTGCTCCGCATCGACAGCGAACGCGAGGACAATCAAGACGCGAACCTCCTCTACGTGATGCAAACGCGAGCGCAAAACGTACTGACCTACATCACCAGTGAGGGCTTCCAACCCCTCACCGACAGCACCTTTGCGGAGGACTGACCATGCGCAACTTCATCGAAAACCTCACCCGTGTCAGCCAAGACATATCTACCACGACCCTCGGCGACCGTACCATCACCATCAACTTCGCCAGTGCGGAGGACGCCCAAGCCTTGATCCGCGCCCTACAAAAGGAGGTGTTCGGCACTCGTTCACGCACCGAGTTCGATCTCCCCTTCGAGTTCAAGCTGTTGGGCTTCCCCCTCATCATTACCACCAGGGCGAGAACAAAGCCGTGAAGCGCACCCTCACCGCCTACACCCTTCTGGTATTGGGCATCTTCGCCTGGTTCTCCCCCGAATCATCCGGCCTACTCGCCGTCCTCGGCGGCATCATGATCATCGCAGGGTTGTACCTGCTATTCGAACAAGGAGGCATTTGACATGATCGAACAAGCCATGACCGCAAGAGGTTGCAACAGCTTCCCGAAAAGCTATCTTGGTGATGGAGTCTACGCCGGCTTTGACGGCTACCAAATTTGGCTCTTCACCGAACGCGAACAGGACGTTGCACAAAGAATTGTGCATGAAATCGCACTCGAACCAGCTTGCATTAGCAGCCTTAAAGAGTACATTGATCTCTTGAAAAGAAGGCACTTGACATGACCCAACATTCCTGGTACGGCAACGCCCGAAAGAGGTGGGAGTACTTCGCCGCGATCGGCAGCATCGAAATGGCTTTGCGCTGCATGATCAATCTCGAAAGGCTTGCAGAGAAACGAGGACTTCCTGCGCTTAGTCGTGCCGCAGGTCATGCAACTAATGAATTGAACATGGCAAAATTTACAGCTGAATACACCACCAAGCAAATACAACGTGAGTACAAGAAAGGATAACCTCCATGCAACATATCGTATCCGCACTTGCCAGTATCCGCCGCCATTTCATTGGAGGCTACCGCACACGCAACACAAGAATTGGAATTAACCTCAACGGCAAGCGCGTCGCAGGTCGTTCCAAGTACACACCTCACCAAGGTGCGCAGGAGAAAATCCGACGTCGAAGGCAAATAGCCGCGCGTATGGAGTGAGGACGATATGGTTCACCCGCATCCGGTTCGTGCCATATCCGCCCTGCCTCCAATTTTCCCATTGACACCGACCGCCAGTCGCGCTACAATGGCACGGTAACCAATCGAAACCGAACCGCGCCAACAACAGGAGACACAATTCCAATGGCCAACAAATCCACCCCGCCTACCACATCCATCAACCTGCTCGGTCGTGAGCTGACCGTCCCTGCACCCTACGCCGAGGGGCACACAATCAATCCGATCGAGGCGAAGGTGCTCAACCGAACCCTTGCCGAGAACATCGCGAACAACACGCGCAAGCTTTTCAAAGCCATCGATGAAGGCGCCGAGGGTGCGCTGAGCGAGGACGATGCACTCGCCGCTTTCGCCAAGTACGCGAGCGAATACGAGTTCACCGAGGCCGCTGCCGGCGGATCGCGTTCCACCCTCTCCCCGGTCGAGAAGTGGGCGAAGAAGATTGCCCGCGATTTTGTCAAGGAAGCCCTTGGCAAGAAGGGCGTTACGGTCAAGGCCTACAAAGAGGCCGGCGCCGAGAACGAAGCCAAATACGACGCCGAAGTCGCACGTATTGCGGACCTGCCCAAGGTCAAGGCTTTGGCGGAGAAGCGCGCCGCTGAAGAGGCGGAAGAGCGCAAGCGGAAGGAAGCGGAAATGGCCGCTATCTCTGACGCTGAGGTTGAAATCGCAGCCTAACCCTCCCAGGGCGGCGATGCCCCGAACCGTGGTTGACTCCATTGACACGGTTCGGGGCAGCCTCTTCTCCCAAGACCGCTGATGAGCCCGTGAAAGTCGAGCGAAACGCTTCCCGCGTCCGGTCAATGCAAGGAGATAAAAACTGTAAAGACATGCCGTACAAGCCAAACGATAGAGGCTTACCATCATGGAAACACTGTTTCTGGTGCAGTTTCAGGTTCGACTCCTGACGCAAGCGCAAGGATGAAAATGAGGCTCAAGCCTTAAGGATGGAAGGTTCAATCGAAGCAAGTACGTCAGTCGTAAGTACGTAAGTCCGCGAGCGAAATACCCTGGAACAAGTTATTTTTGCCTGTTCAGTACAGAACTTTCCAGGCTTCCCTTGTAGGTGACCACCGAGCAACCCGAGCAACGTAAGGATCAAGTCCGTGAAGATAATCGAAGCGATGAAGAAGGTCAAGGCAAATCGCGAAAAGATTGCCGACCTGCAGAGAAAAATCCGCGACAACTCTGCCCACCTTTCCCACGAAACTCCGGCCTACGAAAACCCTAAGCGGAAGATTGCAGACTGGGCACAGTCCTGTCGCGACCTCACGCAGGAATGCATCACCCTGCTGACAGCAATCTCCCGCACCAATCTCGCAACCTCTGTCACGATCGAGTTGGAGGGCAAGAAGGTCACCAAGACAATCGCTGAGTGGATTTGGCGTCGGCGTGAGTTCGCAGCCATCGATGCTACGACCTTTCAGGCCATGACCGACCGCAACCTTCGCCCCGGCCACATCGACACCTCGACCGGCGGCAAGTTCGAGGTCCATGTCGTGCGCAACTACGACATCGAGTTTCGCGATGCCTGCATTGCCGAGTTCACGGCGGAACAGCATGAAATTGACGCAGCCCTTGAGGTCGTCAACGCCGTTACCGACATCATTTCAGCCTGAAAGGTTCCGAGCACATGACCGACACTCCTCTCGCACAACAGCCGGGCGCATCCAGCTTTGTCGTCCCTCTGCGCGGCAACCACTTCCGCGACATCGACGCCAAAATTGCCTGGGCGGAAGCACAGCCGGGCGATCAGCTTCAGCTGGAGCGCGACCCCGACAACGAGTACGACCCCAACGCCATTCGCGTCGTCAACAATGACGGGGTTTGGTTGGGCTTCATCCCGAAAGAAGTTGCTGCCTGGCTCGCCCGTGACATGGACGCGGGTCAGCAGTTCACGTGCACCGTCACGGACGATCGCGAGCTTGCCATCGAGAAGGCCAGCGATGAAGCGTGAGGATGAACTCGAGCTGACGGGTTACCTCCACCGTGCGCTTGAGGCCAAGTACGGTCTCAAGCTCACCTTCATCGACGGCGACGCGATGAAACTTTACCGCACCAAAATGTACGCAGTGCGCCGTCAGTACCCCGAGTTCCAATCTCTAACCTTCACAGATCAGGGCAAAGAAATGTGGATAGTCAAAAGGATAGAAGATGATGGCCAGGAAATCTGACATCCCGACCAGCAAACACACCTTGCACCTGCGCGAGGGCGACTTCGAAATTCTCATGCAGGAGTTCCCCAAGAAGGGCGCCTCCGCCGTCATCCGTTCGATCGTTGCCACCTTTGTCGATAAACATTTCCGCCGCCAAGCCGACCTCACCCCCGACGAGCTTGCCGCCATAACAGATGAGGCCAAGCCCAACTTCTAACCCCCTTCCCAATGGAGCCCACCGATGACCACCGAGCCAACCCCCGATACCTTGGCGGAAATCTTCGCCACTCCGCCCGATCAATTCACCAAGGGCGATGAACGAATTAAGCAGGCCGTCGCAGCCTTTCGCGGTATGCGCGCCCGTTTCGGCGCTGGCGA
>JAUIEW010000267.1 GCA_030429365.1 Phycisphaerae bacterium | reverse complement strand
ATGGGGCTCTTGGCGGCGCGCGCTTATGTCCGGTACCGATTTGTGGCAAAGGCGGCGTCAGAGGGGCTTGTTATGCTGCCTTTGGTCGTTCCCGGCATTATCGTAGCATCCTCAATGCTGGTCCTGTTTATTTCAGTAGGTCTGAAACCTTCGCTGACAACGGTCATTCTGGGTCATGTATTCCTGGCCTTGCCCTTCTCCGTGTCCATCATGAAATCGGCCTTCGATGATTCGAGGCGTGCCTGCGTGTCGGCCAACTGAATGGTGTAGACGTCGAATTCCTTGCGGGCTTCGAGCTTGTTGAAAATCTGCTCGAAGCTTTCCAGCAGACGGGCGGAAACGACCAGCGCCCGGCGGGCTTGCACCAATCGCCAATACGCCTCCTCAACTTGCCGTATGGTGTCGCGAATCTGGCGGCGATACTGCTGCGTTGCCACTCGACGACCGATCTTGCTGAGGCGGATTTGTGACCGGTTGGCATCCAACCCGAACCCGCGAAGCAGCGGCTGATTCATCTCAACGATGAATCGCGAGATCCACTGCGGATTAAGCGTCTGGAACTGGAAGTTGTTGCTGGAACGATCAACCGAGTAATACGTGCGCAACTGCATGCCGCTCGGCAGCATTTTCCGGACTCCCGATTGCAGACTGAATTGCTCAATCTTGGAGCCCTGAAGGGCGTTGGCGGTCGGCTGATCGACTTTGTTGTTGGTCAACGTCGTAAAGAACGCCGCGTCGAAGATTGCTTCGGCTTCGACCACGCGGGTCTGCTCGATCGCCGGATTGTAGCTGGCGACGCGAATCGAATAGTTGTTCGCGAGCGTTCGTTCGATTGTATCTTCGAGCGTGAGGTAGAGTTTCTCGGGACGGCTGATGGAATCGATCCGCGCAATCAAACGCTCCAGCGGTCCAAGTCGAATCGGGGCATTCTCAGCCGCCAACCGCTGCGCGGCTTCTCGTCGTGCATCAATCGGATCGGGCAGATGATGCAGCACATATTCGACGAACTTCGCCTCCGTCATCGTCTTGTCAGAACCAACGAGATCGCGCCCATACTCCACGCCGACCGATCGCGGATCTTCGATGATGCCTTGCCTCGTCTCGATCGGATGATTGGGATAGGCGCGCACAATCGAACCCTGTGAATTGTCGTCGGTGGTTGTCGCAACCTGGGCGCTTGGGCGAACCTCATCGACATCGACCGGTGTCATTGGAAGGGGTTCAGACGGACCTGTCGCCGTCACCGCGAGCAGTGAAGCGACCTTCAGAAGTACAGAGGCATGCATAATGGGTTTACACTTTGTCTAACGCGAGGGAACAATCTCGTTTGCAGACGCAACTGCAATTTGAGTACATCACGAGACGATGGAAACCACGGGTGCCGCGCCGCATCACGCTATTCCCATCACCTCATATTCAGGCCAGCCGCGATGTTAGCACTGATTTGCCGGGGGCGTCAACACATTCCGATGTCTCAGATCGTCGAATGTGGTCAGATCGATTGACGCGTCGGATCCAGCGTCACGGGCACGATTGAACCCGGCGCTAGTGGGGTGGCGATAGATTTGTTAGCATTGGATCAAGCCAATAGGATTCAGGCTGGGCACGGGCGGGTGTCGCTCGGCCTTGTCGGTTTCTGTGGATTTCTGTCGATGGGACGATCGAACCGTGCAGCCCGTTGAAGACTACTATCGCTACTGCCCGAATCAGCCGGAGCTTCGCATCTCCGACGCGGTGTGCTTCGGGCGCCGGCGGGCCAGCTATCCCTACTGCCACGGTTGCCAATTCAACGATGACGAAAAAGGCGGACCGCAAAAGTCGATGAGACCGCGGGCTTCGCGTATCACAGAGGAAAGATCGGAAATGATCGAAAAGGTGTTCAAAGCCTATGACGTTCGGGCGACCTACCCGGACATGCTCAACGAAGACGTGGCCTGGCGGATCGGATTCGCCGCGGCTTCGTTTCTCAATACGGCCATCCGCGGGATGGATCGGGCGGTCGGTGGGGCGACGACCATCGTCGTCGGCCGCGACATGCGCAAGTCCAGCCCGAGTCTGAGCGAAGCGCTCATCGAAGGCATTCGTGCGGCAGGTTCACCGGTTGTCGACATCGGCATGATTGATACGTCGCAGATTTACTTTGCGATCAACCATCTCAAAGCGTGTGGCGGTATTCAGACCACTGCCAGCCACAACCCGGCGCACTACAACGGATTCAAAATTTCGGGACTGAAGGGCGTACCGGTCGGGGCTGACACCGGCTTGATGGACATCTGCCGGATCGCGCAAAACACCGTCAAGCATCCGGGTTCGCAGATCGGCGATTTGTTTGAGCGCGACCTTTCCGAAGATTACAAACGCTTCGTCCGCGGGTTCCTCGATGCGCCGCGCAAAATGCGCGTCTGTGTCGATGCGTCCAACGGGATGGCTGGCAAGTGGGTGCCGATTATTTTCGGTGATGTGCCGGGACTCGACCTGCACTGCATCAACATGGAGCACAACGGCGAATTCGTCCACGAACCCAACCCGCTGGTCGATGCCAACCTCGAGCAATTGCAAAAAGCCGTTCAAACCAAGCGGGCGGACTTTGGCGTGTGCTTTGACGGCGACGCCGATCGCCTGATCGTAATCGATGAAAACGCCGATATCATTCGCTGCGACTTGCTGACAGCGTTGCTCGCGAGAACGTTCCTCGAGCGTGAACCGGGTGCGACCGTGGTTTACGACCTTCGCAGCAGCCGCGTGGTGGCTGAAGAGATCAAAGAAGCCGGCGGTGTGCCGCGTCGCGAACGCGTCGGTCACGCCTACATGAAAAAATCGTTGAGCGATACCAAGGGCGTGTTCGGCGGCGAGCTGTCCGGACACTTCTATTTCAAGGATAACTACTATTGCGATTCGGGCATGTTGGCGTTTGCCCACGTGATCAATGTTATCTCCAAGAGCGGAGCGACGCTGAGCGAACTGATCGAACCACTTCGGCGATTTTGCAGTAGTGGGGAGCGAAACTTCCACAACGAAGACAAGGACGAAGCCATCGCAGCGCTCGCGGAAAAGTACGCCGACGGTCGGGTCGATTTCCTCGATGGCGTGACGGTTCAATATCCGAACTGGTGGTTCAACGTGCGAAAGTCGAACACCGAACCGCTCCTGCGACTCAATGTTGAAGCACGCTATGCCGCATTGTTGAACGAAAAGCTCGAGGAACTCGCGCCGCTCTTGGGCGAGCCCGAAGAGCATTGATTGCGTTTCACGATCGCTTCTACGACCGATCATACGCGGTTCGTCGATTTAAAAATGACTTTCCAGATTCCTAACCTTGGGCGGATTCATGGCTGAGGCAGTTCATATTCAACTTTCTTGCGGCGTCGAATTGGCGGTCCTGGAGTTGCCGCTTCGTCGCGCGGTGGCGTCTGAAATCCGCGTGCTCACCGGCGTCGTCAACGAACCAGCCGACAAACTCGGCCTCGCCCATCTCGTCGAGCAAACGGTTGACAAAGGAACGCAAAACCACACCGGTCGAGAATTGCAGGACGAATTCGACAAGATCGGAACCGGCGTCCACAGTTGGTGCGGCAAGCAGTCCAGCGGCTTCACGTCGCTTTGTCTTCCGGAATACTTCGCCCGCAACATGGAATTGCACGCCGAGTTCTTGCGTTCGCCGACTTTTCCGCAGGAATCGTGCGACGTCGCAATCGAACTCGCCCGGCAGGAACTCATGACGTTGGAAGACGATGCCCAGGGGTTGGCCGACAAACATATCGGCAAGCAGGCGATGGGCCCGCTCCTCGGTCGGCACACGATCGGGGAATCCGACACCCTCGCGAGCATCACCCGCGACGATTTCATGTCGTTCTGGCAGTCGAACTACAGCGCCGGAAAGATGCAGGTCTCGGTGGCTGGTCCGATGTCGCCGTCGCAGGTGCAGGACATCATGGAAGCGCGGTTCGCGGGTTTCGGCGACAACACGCCGGCCAACCGCGATGTAATTCCGGTGGAATTCAATCCCGTCACCACCCATCACAACAAAGAGACCGAGCAGGAACACATTGTCATTGCGCTTCGCGGGGTGCCGAAGTCACACAAAGATTACAGCACAGCGCGATTGCTGATGGGTGTTCTCTCGGGCGGCATGAGCGCCCGGTTGTTCACCGAAGTGCGCGAGAAACTCGGATTGGTGTACTGGGTCGGTGGTTGGCAGGAGCATCCGCGCGGCGATGGATTGCTGTATTTCGGTGCGTCGACCACCCCCGAGCGATGCAGCAAGACATACGAGACGATGCTCAAGGAACTCGCCCGCGTCGGTGTTGATCTGACCCAGGAAGAAGTCGATCGGGCACGAACCGGCATCGAAGTGCGTTTCGATATTCGCGGTGATGTCACGCGGGCGCTGTGCGGCGAGTTGGCCGACGATCTCATGCACTTTGGCCGACCGATTTCCCGCGAAGACAAACTCGATCGATTGCGCAAAGTCACCATCGACGACGTGAAGCGCTTCAGCGAATCGCACGTGCACAACGCCCCGCGCAGCGTCGTCACGCTGGGGCCAAAATCGCTGGAAAGTTAGCTCGATTCCAACGCAATACGCCAGTCCGACGCGATGCCACAGTCAACCAAGCGGAACCAGAACCCATGCCCGACAAATTCATCATCAGCAAACTGTCGAACGGCCTCAACATTGCCATCGAGCACATGGAAGGCGTGAAATCCGTGGGCGCCGGCTTTTTGGTGCAAACCGGCGCACGCGATGAGACGCCCGACCTTGCCGGCGTGTCGCACTTTCTGGAACACATGTGTTTCAAGGGGACGCCCAACCGGTCAGCCGCCGAGATCAACATCGACTTCGATCGCATCGGCGGAAATCCCAACGCCTTCACGTCGCATGACCGTACGTTCTATCATGGGTTGGCACGGACAGAGGACTTTCCGACGCAACTCGAAATCCTAGCCGACATGATGAATTCGAGTCTCCCGCCCGACGAGTTCGACATGGAGAAAAACGTCGTCCTCGAAGAGATCGCCATGTCCAACGATCGCATCGAGCACGTGGCATTTGACCTGATCGTCGAGTCGGTGTTCAAGGGCAACAGCCTGGCTTGGCCGGTGCTCGGTTATGACCGAACGGTCAAGGCGCTGACCCGCGACCAGATGAACGATTACTTCCGATCGCGCTACACGCCCGCCAACATGGTGCTGGTGGTGGCCGGCGCGGTTGATCCCGATGAGGTCATCGCCCAAGCCGAGAAATGCTGCGGTCATTGGGTGGCAGGCGAACCGCGTCCCGATCGCACCAAACCGGTGATGGGCACGGGAACGATTCAAAAAACGATCGAGCGATTCAACCAACAGGTGGTCGCGATCACCTTTGAAGGACCGGGAGCAGCTGACCCCTTGCACGATACGGCTGAGGCGGCGGCTTCGATTCTGGGCGGCGGCAACTCGCGTTTCTATTGGAACATCGAGCAGACCGGATTGGCGCCTTATGCGGGTGCATATCGTTTGGACTTCGGCGATTGCGGTTTGCTGATCTTGATGGCGCAATGCGATCCGCAGAACACCGATCGCGTGGTCGAAGCCCTGCGAAAAGAGGCGAAGAACTTTGCGGCAGGCCCCGTTTCGGACGAAGAGATTCAGCGGGTTAAAAACAAACGTCGCACGAGCCTGGCTGTCGAAGGCGAATCACCGCACCATCGGTTGGTTCAGGTGATGGATGATATCGACTACCGCGGTCGGCCCAGGACGGTGGAAGACCGCATCGCAGCCGTCAACGCGGTGGGGCAGGATTCCCTCCGCGCGTACTTCGACGCATTTCCCGTCGATGGCGAAGGGTTGCTGGTCAGCGTGGGCCCGCTCAAGTCCTCGGCGGCTTGATCCACATCCGAAAGAGCCTATCCTTCCCGTTCGATATTGACGCCCATCGCCCGGTGATCAGCCGGCCAGTGATGGTCCAACGCTGGATTGCACGGTACCCACGATGACATTCGCACAAATACGCCAACAGTTTCTCGATTTCTTTGCGGGCAAGGATCACGCCATCGTCGATTCGTCACCGGTTGTACCGCACGACGATCCGACGCTGCTCTTTACCAACGCGGGGATGAACCAGTTCAAGGATGTGTTTCTGGGCAGCGGTTCGCGGCCTTATGCGCGGGCGGCCGACACCCAAAAGTGCATTCGCGCCGGCGGTAAACACAACGATCTCGACGATGTCGGCAAAGATACATACCACCACACCTTCTTCGAGATGCTGGGCAACTGGTCCTTTGGCGACTACTTCAAAGAAGACGCGATCAAGTGGGCGTGGGAACTGCTCACTGAGGTCTGGGGCATCGAGAAGGATCGGCTGTATGCGACTTATTTCGAAGGCGATCCGGAGAACAATCTCGAG
>JAUIEW010000266.1 GCA_030429365.1 Phycisphaerae bacterium | reverse complement strand
CGCTCCGTTTAGGATCGTCGGTGTGTCGTCCCAAAAACTAATGCCACCCAGTGTCAGTGCGGCGGGCACCTTGCCGGTTGCACCTGAGCTAGCCGGTGAACCGGTCACCCACTCGTGAGCGCGAAAGAAGTGGTTGGCCGTCGTAAACTGTGTGCCATAGTCCTCGCCACCAGGTGGAATAGGATGCGTATCATAATCCAGAATCTGAAACTGCGGGGGCATGTTCAGCACCTGCGAAAACGCAAACACGCTTGGTGCCGGTGGGGATGGCGAATGATCAAACACAATAACGCTGTCCGTGCCACTTAAGCCTACGAATTCAGGGTGATTCGGGTCTCCAACCATGGCCGATCGCAGCAACATGTCATACACCGCGTGGACCGGATACTCCCCTTCGTTGCGTGGACCGTCGAGCCTTGAAACAAGGTAGATATCGGCAGGGCTCATTCGACGATCAAGGGCGGCATATCCATCGCCATTAAACTCCCCTTCCATGATTGCGCTTTTGAAAATGCGCCACATGTTGGCCCAGCGAAATTGCATACGTTTGTCCAGAATTTCGCGGTCAAGCGCCCATTTCTTGATGCTGCTGCGATAACCTTGGTACGGATTGACAAGTCGACCGTCGATGGGCGCCCGCACACCCTCCATGAGCGCCGGATCAATCTGAAACAAGACCGACAACTCGGATTCCACAGACGCAGCGTTGATGGCATTGCGGTTGCTCACTGCAAGGACCGCATCAGATGCTGCAGGCATCACAACGTCGGCGAAACTTGGATCGGTATCCTCAATTCGATACGGCATGCCGGCGGTCGTAATGATGATGTAAGTTCTGTTCTCTATTCCCAATGAAACAAGATGATCCCTTGTCGGCTGAGCAATCAATGCCTCAAAATCTGCTCGTGAAATAATTTCGTCGGCTGGAGTTGACGTAGGCGATGCGCTGTCTGGCAGCCCGGAGAGTTGAAGGACTTGCTGATCCCTAATCTGGGGATGGAATTGCCGGTACATCTTTACGATTTCCAAACCGGCTGGGCTGTCTTGATTGACCAGGATAAGGACGTTCCACCAGGCCAATGGGCGGTCGCTATCAATCGGAAAGGGGTAAACCAACGGGGACTGGTCGACGGCTGTCGGATTGGACGACACGTCCGATTGCCCCTGCGGTTGCGTACAGGTGGCCTCAAGGCTGGTCGTTGATCCGGCATTCGAAGCCGTCGCGCCGCCAAGCGCGCCAGCCAACAGCATCGTAATCAACCCTCTAAAACACATGTCATTTGACATCCTGTTTCGGCCGCAATTCACCGCTGATCGCGTGAACATGCATCCACACCGATCCCAATCGATGGCGACCAATCGCAAACGAGCGTTTTCGAGGAGCGGATCTGGGGCAGAAAGACCCCGAATTTGTGCGCAAACGTCCGCCGACCAAACCATGCGAGCACGACGCATGGCACGTTAAGCCAAGTCGCTACCGGTCCTCCTCCAGTGCCCATTGTCAGGGCTTCCATTTCCGGCCGCCAACTTCCTGGATTCCAACTAAAGGATACAGTTCAGAAAATAAAACAAAAAGGGGGTTGTTTGGTTTCTAACGAACAATTTGCGCTTCGAGGCGGTTCGGCATCGGATTTGGAGCCGGATGGCGGGTGTCGATCGACGTGAATCAAATGGACTGTAATGCCCCAAAACGCCTTTCGCGCCCCGCAAAATCGCGAATTGCGCCGTCAAGGTGGTCCGTGTCGAAATCAGGCCAGTGCACGTCGGAGACGAAGATTTCAGCGTAACTTATTTGCCAGAGTAGGAAATTGCTGATGCGCCTCTCGCCAGCTGTCCGGATCAGCAGGTCCGGATCTGGCAGGCCCTTCGAGTAAAGCGCGTCTGAAATTGTGTCTTCATCGATATCGTCGATCGACTTGTCACCACATTTTATGTCGTTTGCGATCGACTTGACTGCATGAATGATCTCCCGGCGTGATCCGTAATTGAGAGCCAAGCAGAGCTTCAGACCCGTGTTCTCCTTTGAGGCGTCCTTGGTGATGTCCATCTGTTCGAGGACGTTGTCTGGCAGGCCTTCGCGACTGCCAAGGTGAACGAATTGGACGTTGTTATCGACGATTTCGCTGCGCTCGGAGATGAGATACTGGCTGTACAACTCCATCAAAAAGTGAACTTCTTCCTTGGGGCGATTCCAGTTCTCGTGGCTGAAACTGTAGAGAGTCAGCACCTCGATGCCGAGGCGCGCGCACCGCGTTACGATCTTGCGAACGGATTTGGCGCCTTCCTCGTGTCCGCGAATCCGAGGCAATCCGCGCGATTGGGCCCAGCGACCGTTGCCATCCATGATGATCGCAATATGGCGAGGCAGTTGCGACCGATCGACGCCGATCGCTTCCATTGGATCCAAAGGGTCTGGATGATTTCCCATGATGATATCAACTACGATGGATCGTTTGGTTTCGTTCGGGGCCAACACTGACCATGGTGATGGGGGCGCCGACCAACTCTTCAACCCGCTGGACATATTGACGGGCTTCGGCGGGCAGTGCATCAAACTGCGTCACCCCACTGACATCGTCTTTCCAGCCGGGCAACATTTCGAATTCGGGCTCAACAGCCGCATAATCCTCCGCGTCGGCTGGTATCGACCGCAACGTTTCGCCCCGAAGGTGATAGCCCGTGCAGATTCCCACTTCGTCCATGCCGCTGAGCGTGTCCATGTGCATCATCGCGATTTCCGTCACGCCGCCAAGCAGTTTGGTTTGCCGCAGCGAAACCGCATCGAGCCATCCGCAACGTCGGGCCCGTCCCGTCGTCGTGCCGTATTCCCGGCCAACCTCGCGAATCCGCTCGCCGCGCTCATCCATTAATTCCGAGGGAAATGGGCCATTACCCACCCGGGTGGCGTATGCCTTGGAAACACCGACGCAGCGTCGAACAAGATGTGGCGACACGCCCGCGCCAGCCGGCACGCCGTTGAGACCCGTATGGCTTGCCGTCACATACGGAAATGTGCCATGATCAATATCAAGCAACATCCCGTTGGCGCTTTCGAAGAGCAGTTGCCGACCTTTGCAAACAGCATCGTCCAACCATGCGGTCGTCTCTGCGACGAACCTGGAAAGTTTCTGTCGGGTCGATTCGAGCGTCGCACGGATTTGCTCAAACTCGACCTCACCGCCTGCAAGACTGGCATCGTCAGCCCCCATGGCGGTCAGAATCGCCCGCTTGCGATCACATACCGCTTTCAGGCGTTCAGCTTGACGTTCGAGATGAACCAAGTCCACCATGCGAAACGCCGACGACCGGAGCATTTTTTCGGCATAGCAAGGCCCGATCCCCTTGGCGGTGGTTCCGATCTTCTTTCCCTGCGCTCCTGAATCTCGCAATCGATCCTCAAGTTTGTGATAGGGCATCACCAGATGCGCCCGGTCGCTGATCATTAGACGGCCAGACAGGTCAATCCCGCGCGATTCGAGCCCTTCAATTTCTTCGACCAGCGCAACGGGGTCCACCACAACGCCCGGTCCGATCACGCTGACGGCTTTGTCACGCAACACGCCCGACGGTAAGAGGTGCAGCGCGAACGAATCGGACCCGATCCGCACCGTGTGGCCGGCATTGGCGCCGCCATTGAAGCGAACCACCACATCAAATTCGCCGGCAAGCAAGTCGACGATCTTGCCTTTGCCTTCGTCCCCCCACCCCATCCCAACAACGCAGGCGTGGTGTGTTGCAGCGCTCAATTGAACTTCCTTTGAAGGACTGGTTGCGTTGGACATCCCTGTTCTCGCTCAGTCATTGAATTCCGCGACATGCACTCGCTGTTTGCCACTACACATCGGCGAATCATTCTTCCGTCCACAGGGTTTCGGGCATCAGGATCGGCTTACCGTTTCGATCAACGCAGGCCAACGTTGACGTGGCCTCCGTTGATAGTACGCCGTTGTTGATGATTTTGTAGCTGTGGTCCACGCGCGTTCGGGTGATGCGATCAACCTCAGTGTGAATGGTGACGACATCGTCGTAACGAATCGGAGCGCGGTACCGTATTCCGATCTTGGCGACCACAAAAAAGAAGCCCCGCTCCTCCATTTCGCGATAGCTGACGCCTGACGTTCGTAGCAATTCAGTGCGCGACACTTCAAGGTATTCGAAGTATTTCGCGTGATGCAGCAAGCCCATTGCGTCGCATTCGGCGTAGCGCACGCGAATCTGCACCTCTGATTTTTGAGCGTTGGTCGCCAACTTCAGCCCCCTATCGAATCGCTTCTGTTAACCGCCCAGAACGATTTTCAAGGTTTGTAGCTTGCCGTCGCGGAGAACATCCACTTCAACTTCATCACCAGGATTCTTGTCGCGCAGGGCGGCCATGTAGTCGTAAATGTTCTTCACCTTGGTCTCGCCGATCCGGACGATCACATCGCCATCTTTCATGCCGCCCTTCAAAGCGGGGCTGTCTTGCAAGACGCCATCAACCCCCAAGCCATCGCCGCTGTCTGCGTAGCTCGGCATGATGCCCATTCGAACCTTCGAGCGTCTTCCACCCATTTGTGCAGGGGCAGCGACATAGTGATAGATCGGGCGCTCATCGCCATCGATGATCGACCACGCCACGTCTTCAATGTAGGCAAGAAACGCAACGGCTTTGTCGGTGTTGAGTTTGTCGGCATCGTCACTTGGCCGATGATAATCCTCGTGCAATCCGCTGAAGAAATGCAGCGCCGGAATCTTCTTTTGGTAGAACGACGTGTGGTCACTCGGACCGGTCGCACTTGCGCTGCCCTTCAACTCAAATTGATGCTTTTTTGCCAACTGCTTCAGCATCTCGTCGAAGCTTTCCGCTGCTTCGGTGCCAAATACCTGAATGGTGTTTTTGTCTTCCCCCAATCGCCCAATCATGTCCATGTTGAGCATCGCAACGACATTCTCAAGATCAACCGAGGGGTGATTCACGAAGAACTTGCTGCCAAGCAACCCGGACTCTTCACCCGAAAACGCCATGAACAGGACGCTTCGCTTGAGGGGCTGCTGCGACGCGAATTTGCGGGCGAGTTCGATCACACCCGCCGTTCCCGAAGCGTTGTCATCGGCGCCGTTGTGGATCTGCGGGATCTGATCAACCGCCTCTGCACTGTGGCGACGGGCCGATCGCGGGACGGTGATTCCAAGATGGTCGTAGTGCGCACCGATGACCACAATCTCGTGGGCCAACGGTCCGACGCCTTTCAAAATACCGAGCACGTTGCGCGTCTTCGCCTTCTCGCGAACAACGCCGGAGTCGCCTTTGATATGAACACCTTTCAGTTGCGTCGATGCCGGATTGCCTGCATCAAGTTGATCCTGAAGCGATCGCAAATCTCCCGCCCCGCCGGCCTTAATCATGGACTCGGCGAATTTCTGCGACACGTGAAAAGCAGGCAAACCATAATCAGCCGCATTGTCCCCACCGCTCCACGCCTGAAGCTTGTCGCCATCGCCGTCCTCCAACCGATTGACAATCAGGACGGCCACAGCGCCGCGTTCCTTTGCGTTGTAGACCTTGTTGCTGAACTGGGAGTGCGGAGTGAAATCATCGTCACCCGTCCACGACGGAGGTTCGTGGCGAAGCATCAGGACGACTTTGCCTTCGACATCGAAATGGGCGTAGTCGTTGTGCTTCTTGTCGTCGTTGACGATCCCATATCCACCAAACACCACGTCACCTTCGAACTTGCCTGATCCGGTGAAACCGAAAGGAATGAAGTCGGTTTCATACGCCGGCTGACCGCCCACACCAGTCACCTGGAGTTCACATGCTTCCGTCATCTTCGGGTTGAGCGCGACATCAAACGATTGAAAAAACGTCCCGTTGTCGCCAGCCGGGTGGAGGCCGGAACTGGCGAAATGCTTGGCGATATAGTCGGCTGATCGTTCGATGCCAGGCGTACCAAGCCCCCGACCGCCCTGCTCATCGGCAGCTAGAAAATTCACATGGCCCTGGTACGAATTCGGCGTGATCGAATACTTCATCACCGCACCGAAAACGAGCGTGGGCACCGTCAGACAACCGAGCCAAAGCACGGTCAGCAGTGCGTTTCGCTGTCCACCACGAGTCCCAAACGGTCGAACGAATGCCATATTGCAGACCTCCTATGCGCCCATAAAACCGCGAAAGAATGATTGGAACGAATCCGTGGGGCATCCTAGCGGTCCCCCCAACAGGACGCAACGTGTCGCGCAAGGCGGACGAAACGGATGGCCTTTTGAGTTGAAATCGTGGCGGGGCTGAGGTGACGTCAGGGCAAGTCAAGCCAATGGGCGTTGTAAGTCCAACCTTCCAGCCCGACGGTCGAAGGCGGATTGCCCGAAAACACATCGCCAACTTGGGTGGTCGAAAGTGCGCGAT
>JAUIEW010000265.1 GCA_030429365.1 Phycisphaerae bacterium | reverse complement strand
CGGTTGCGTCGGATTGCTTTGCGTTGGCCAAGCGCGCGCCGGGTGCGGATTGCTCGATGACGCGATAATTGTTTTGGCCCGATTCTTCCCGGCGTTCGATTTGATAGGTGTTGTGATGGGTCAGCACGCGCACGTGGTTTTTATCTTCACGAATGCTCGCGAGCAGGATGCCGGGCATGCCCCCGCACAAACCGCTTTCGTCGGGTCGGATCAGGTGTTCGACCGCTTCGGATGATGGGCGCTGTGGCCAACCGT
The DNA here is from genome assembly GCA_030429365.1 of Phycisphaerae bacterium. Taxonomy (GTDB): domain Bacteria; phylum Planctomycetota; class Phycisphaerae; order UBA1845; family UBA1845; genus UBA1845. The sequence continues at coordinate 6,134 of JAUIEW010000265.1, read as the reverse complement.
TTTCACCTTTCAAGTGAATGGCCACGCGGCGGAAGGCGCCGTTGACGATCACCATGTCGCTGCGATCGAATTGCGCCTTTCGCCATGAACGGATCGAACCCTGCCCGTCACCACGGTGGATTCGCAGCTTGGATGAGTTCTTCAGCCACGTGCGGACATCGGCGAACTTCTCAGGATTCTCGGGAACGTGGCTGTGATCGGTGGTGAGGACGTAATACGGATTCAAATCGGGATGACTCTTGCGGACGTCTTCGACGATGCGGCCTATGGCTTGATCGACGGTGATGAGGCCGCGCTCGTATTCTGCGCTGTTTGATCCGTAAAGGTGACCAATGGCATCGAGACCTGGGAAGTAGCTCAAGTATACCGAAGGCCAACACTTGGCAGTGCGTGCGTATTTGATAACTGCGGGGGCGGAGAGTCCGACTTGCTCGTCGGCTTGCTCGTAGCGGTTCAACAACCAGTCGATTCCGACGCCGAGGGCGCGATCGTACGACTTGGTGGCGCCGCGTCGCGTGTGGAAGCGGACGTTGACGGTGAGCTTGTCGTCGAGAACTTCGAAGAGTGTCGGATTGTCGAAGTCAACATTGCTGGACTGGTAGGTCGCAACGGTGGAGTAGTTGCGCAGGAAATATTCGTCGCGATCAAACCATTGGTTTCCAAGGATGCCATGGTGGCCCGGGAAGCAGCCGGTGATAAACGACGTGGCATTGGGATAGGTGACCGACGGAATCGAAGTGACGGCGTTCGTTACGCCCGCGCCGCCCTTGACGAACAACGTTTCGATATTGGGCAGCTTGCCTTCGCCGAGCAGCGCGTTGAAACACGACCGGTCGATGCCATCGACGAAGAACATAAGGACGGATGGTTCTGGTGATTCGTCCGTCTGCGAAAACGTCCGCATGCCGAGTCGGTCGTCGAAGCATCCGCACAAAAACAGTGGACAGATTACGAAAGCGAACGCCAACACGACGTTGCAGATACGCTGCATGGATTCTTATTCTCCGTCGGTGGGGTTACCGCTGGCCAACCCGGTCTGGAGGCGCTCATCGGCGAGGAACGGGCGAAGCCTTTCGAGGAACGAATTGATCTCGGGATAGTCGCCGGCGTCGTGCTTGTTGCCCTTGAGGTAATCGAGGACAAGTTTGACGTGCTCTTCCGACGTGCTCATGCCGTTGGTTTCGAGGTGGTGGCGGACGGCATTGCTGCCGCTTTGTTGACCGAGCACCAGTTCAACCGGGCCGGCGCCGATGGCTTCCGGCGGAAACGGCAGATACGTGTCGGGGTTCTGCAGGATGCCGTCCTGATGGATGCCGGCTTCCGTGCGGAAGATGTTGGTTCCGATGACGGCTTTGTTGGACGCGGGCTCGAACCCGGTCAGTCGCGCGACCAGTTTTGAAAGCTCCGACAGCGCCTTGGGGTCTACCGTTGTCGATTTCTTGAATTCATCGTGATGCAGATGGAGGGCCATCACCACTTCTTCGAGGGCGACATTTCCCGCGCGTTCACCGACGCCGTTGATCGTGCCTTGCACGACGTTGACGCCTTCCTTGATGCACGCGAGTGAGTTGGCGGTCGCGAGTCCGAGGTCGTTGTGGAAGTGGACGGCCATCATGGCGTCGTCCATGTTCTTGACGTTGTCCTGGATGCGCCGAACGGTGGCCGCACACTTGTCGGGCGTGAGGATGCCGACCGTGTCGGTGAATCCGATGGACATGGCGCCAGCGCCGATGGCTTCTTCGTAGATCTTGTGAAGGAACTCGGGCTCGGTGCGCGAGGCGTCTTCCGGACCGAAGGAAATGATCTCGAAGAATTTCTGCGCGTGGTCAATGGCCTCAACCGCAGTGTCGATGATCTGCGATTTGGTCATGTGGTGTTTGTGTTCGCGGTGGAGCGGGCTTGTGCCAATGAACAAGGTGATCGCCCGCTTCAATGGCGACACACTCGAAAGCGCATCGGCGGACAGGTCAATGTCCGACTTAACCGTTCGCGACAACGCCGACAGCACGGAGCCTTTGACGTTCTTGGCGATCAGGCGGATGCCTTCGACGTCGTTGGGGCTGGCGGCGGGGAATCCGCAGTCGATGGAATGCACGCCGGCAGCAGCGAGCGCTTTGGCGATCGCGAGTTTCTGTTCGGGGCTGAGTCGGATGCCCGGCATCTGGGCGCCGTCGCGCAGGGTGGTGTCGCTGATCCAGACGACGGGTTTCTTCTTATGCTGACGAAGTACGAATCGTTTGACCTTGCGGTTGATCGCGCTAAACATGGTCATTGCCTCCGACACGCGGTGGCAGCCGACGCGTGGTTTGCAGATGGTGCTACTGAATTATCGACTGCTGGCATCGTGGGGGATGCAGTCGCCCCGAAGGCCGATGGTCCCGTTTCCGGGTCAAAAAATCTCGCCACCAGACCAAAGTAGTATTCTTTCGCATACGCCGCGAAGCCAACATGCCCCCCGCCCGGTAGTATCAATGCGGCGACGTTGGGGTTGTCCGTCGTCGCGACGAGGTCAGCCACCTCCTGCGCGGGCGATAGCGGGTCGTTGACACCGTGTACAAACAGCATGGGTGTGCGAACCTTAGAGAGTTTATCGTAGAACTTTTTATTTTTGTAGGGCAGAAAGCGAACGAGGGCGAAAGCCTCCTCAACCCCGTTGGGCAGAGGGACGCCGCAGTGGTTGAATTCCTCCTGTATAAGTTGTTGGAGGCTTCCACTGGGGTTTTCGTATCCCTTGCGGACCATGCGGCTTCGGATGGTTTCCTGAATGGCGTGGTAGACGGGATCGGACAGTGCTCCGCGCGGGGTTTCCAATTCGTCGCGCAGACGTTCCCACCCGAGGATCGGTGAGAAGAGGATGATGCCGGCTCGATAGCGACGGGGGCCATATGCCGCGGTGAGCTCCTGGCGAATTCGATCTGAAAAGAGTGGGTTTTGCGGACCGACGGCGTCATACCAGCCGGTGGCCATCGCGATGTTTGCCCCCCAGCAGTATCCCACCAACCCGGTGCGTGAGACTTCGGGCATCGCTTCGAGCCAGTCGGAGACATGCATCAGGTCGTCGGATTCGAGGACGCCCCAGGTATGATAGATCTCGGGGTGTCGCGCTTCGGTTTGCCCGTGAGCGCGAACTTCCAGCGCGAGAACGTGGAAGCCTGCCGCTTTGAGATACTCGGCCATGTCTTTCGTGCGCTGCACGCCGTTGTCGCCGAAGAGCCCGGGCAGGATCACGATGCAATCGGTCGTGAGGGTTTTCCCATTTCGCTTTGCAAATCCGATGCGCCCCGACAGTTCGAGGTGATCGTTGATCGGGACGAGAATGTCCTCGAAATCATTCCATGATGGCGGTGGCGTGTCGATGTGGCTTTCACGGCTGGCCGACTGCGCCGTGCACTTGATGCCTTCGAGGTTGCCCAAGAGTGTGCGAAGGCCCGACTCGCGAATCCCGAAATGGTCGTAGACGTTGACCGTATGTCCTTCAGTATCCTTGAATTGTTCGGCGAGTAGCGCCGGTTTGTGCGCTGCCGGCAAGAGCTTGGCCATTTCGACTTGCGTCTCGGACATCCATTGGCGCGCTGGCGGATTGGTCGGCGCTTGCTCGGGAATGTCGGCGACCGGTTCGGCGGCTTTGACTTGGTGGATTCTCTCCGGGCGGACTTCAAACGACTGTTCTGAAAGGCAGCCGCCCGTTGCGCCGAGCAGCAGGTAGGCCATGGCGGTCAGAATCGATTTGAATCGTTTGGTCATGGGTAATGGAGACGCGCAGAAGTTAGCCGAATATCGAGACCACCCGTGTTTTGATTGGTGGTTGGTCGAAACAGCTTATCGGCGGGGTCGCCTTCATGCAATGCGGAGCACGCCCCAGTGTGTTGCGACGGAGCATGGGGGACTGAATCGGTGGTTAGTGGGGCTGCCGCGCGGTGATTTTGGAACGTCTGCGATAGGCGATGGCGGCCATCATCATCATGGCCGTGATCATCGTGTGAACCATACCGACACCGCAAATCCCGCGAATGCTGTTGCCGGCGCCGGTGGGCTCATCGGACGTGTTGGACTCGTCGGGTTCCAGGTCAAGGTCGGCCGTCGGGCGATCTGCCTGGGGATTGGTCGTGCGCACGCGCATGATCCTGCCCGAGAACAACTCGGAATAGTAAAGGTTGCCGTCGTTGCCCAGCGCCAGGTCGACGGGGCCATTGTCGAGCCCGATGAAATACTCGTGGCTGACGATTTCATCGCCGGCGAGTACCGCGCGGAAGATCGCCTGCGTGACATAGTCGATGTGGAACAAGTTGCCTTCGTATTCTTCGGGGTAGAGGCTGTCATCGTAGAACACGCACCCGGAAATCGAGGAACCCTCGTCGTGATAGGCGAGAAGCGGATTGGTGAATCCGTCGGCGGCTGCGGTTTCCGAGTTGCCTTCAACGTCGGGCCAGCCGTAGTTCAATCCCGGGCGAACGAGGTTGATTTCCTCGCGCTGGTTGTCGCCGCTTGAACCAACGTCCATGACGAAGAGGCGGCCGTCGGGTGAGAAGCAGAAGCGAAACGGGTTGCGGAATCCGGATGCGAAGGTGGCGCGTCTGGCGCCTGTCGGCGTTTCGAAGGGGTTGTCAGCCGGGACGGACCCGTCGGCGTTGATGCGGCTTAGTTTTCCGGCGAGCGATTGAATGTCCTGGCTGTTCTCGGGCGTGCCGATGTCGCCGACCGAAAAGTAGAGCATGCCATCGGGCGCGAATCGGAGGCATCCGCCGTTGTGCACAGTGCCCGACGTCGGCAGGTTGGCGCGGATGACGGTTTCATTTTCGCCGATGTTTTGGTTGTCGGTCCAGCGGATGACTTGTTGCTCACCGTCTGAGACCGTCACGAATGCATACACGTTCTTGTCGTTGGCAAAGTCTGGCGATAGGGCCAATCCGAGCAAGCCGCATTCGCCCTCGGTGTACGTTTCGGGTTGGGCGAATGGTTCGTCGAGGAGCACGCCGTCGTCAATGACTCGAATCGCGCCTTCGCGCTCGGCGACAAAGAGTCTGCCGTCGGGCGCCCATGCCAGGGCGATGGGTTGATTCAGGCCTTCCGCGTAGGATTCGACGAAGAACCCGTCGGCATCTGCGCTTCCGGCCAGTACCGGTTGCGTGCAAAGCGCGAACGCAACGAGTGCGACGATGAGTCGGGATGACATGGTGGTCCCCGTTTTGTTTGGTATTCGTGTCTCTACTTGCTGTCTTGATTCACACAGCTTGTTTTGTGTTTGACGAACACTGGGTGGCTAGCACCCAGTGGCACACGGACTCGCTTCGCGTTTGCCGAATCGGTTTATACGAATAGTGATGAACCGATGTTGGTGTCGTAGTTCTCGCCGTTGACTTCGAAGACCGGTTTCGCATCGAAGCCGAGCCAATCCTGAATGCAGGACGCGAAGACGGCGCGGAAGTCCACGTAGTAGGGCAGCGACGCTTCGTTCAGGTCGGCGGTTGATACGTTCTGTCCGTGAAGTCCGCCGTTGACGCCCGGTCCCGCGAGGATCATGTGGCCGCCATGCCCGTGATCGGTTCCGGGGCTGCCGTTTTCTTCGTTGCGCCGGCCAAACTCTGAGTAGAAACAGACGCAGGTGCGTTCCCACATGCCCATCGCTTTCAAGTCGGCGACGAACTGGGCGAAGTGGTTGTTGATCTTCGGGAACAAATCGAGATTGGCTTGGTCCTGTGAGCCGTGGGTGTCGAACCCGCCGTATGACAGCTTGATGATCTGCGTACCCAACCCGGCAGCGGCTAGCTGGGCGGCGCGGAAGAATTCGCCGCGCTCTTCGCCGGTTGATTCGAAGTTGGCGGTCTTCTCGCGAATTTCTGCGCCGCGAATGTTGATGCGGCTATACGCGTCGAGGATGGCTTGGCGTTTTTCGCTGGTGCCTTGTTTCTCCAGTGAGAGTCGGGTGAATGCGTCCTGGACGGCGCCGCGATAGGTGTTGTCGGGGTAGCCGTAGCGCGACGGATCGCCGATGGTCCGGGTATCGAGCACACCGAACGGCTCGTCGAAGTAAGTCTTGCGCAGGCGTTCGTACCATTTGCCTGGGACGGTGCCGTTTAGGTTGCGCACGCCGTATTCGAAGACTTCCTGGCTTTCAAAGTGTGAGCCGTTGGCCT
>JAUIEW010000264.1 GCA_030429365.1 Phycisphaerae bacterium | reverse complement strand
CACGATTCGTTCAGCCAGCTCACCAAGAACGATTTCACCGAATACTTCCTTGGCATCGATTTTGAGATTCCGATCGGTAACCGTGCCCGCCGCGCCGCCCTCAAACGCGAGAAGTTGCAGCAGGCCCAAGCGATCGCCAGTCTCAAGCAGGTGTTCGAACAGGTCATCCTCGAAACAAACGTGGCCGTCCGCAACCTCGTTGCCCAATCTGATCAGATTGAGCCAAGCCTGATTTCGGCGAACGCCCGCGAGGATCAGGTCGAGTCGATCATCGAACGTGCGGAAAAACAGGACTTCCTGACCCTCAACAACGAGTTGAACACGCGTCAGGGGTTGGCCGCCGCCCGCAACGATCTGCTTTCGGCGATGATCGATTACGGCATCGGCATCATCGAGCTGGAACGGTCGAAAGGAACGCTGCTTCGGTACAACAACATCGAACTGGCGTTTGATGATTCGGACGATCCGGATAATTAGAATCCCCTTAGGTGGGACATATCGACGTCATTCCCGCGCAAGCGGGAATCCAGGGGAAAGCGAGGGCAATCCAAGTGAGTCCTGGCCCTGTCCTGCGAACAGTGGACGAGCCAAACGCCAGGTTTGGATTGAAATTGTTATAGATTGCACCGGTTGCGATTTTATTGGTGGGCACGGCCCACCCTACATGCGGTGGGGTGGTCCTACAGTCCGAAGTCTTGACCGCTTCCAATTGCTCCCAGCGCTTGCCAGAAGTTGAAAACGAAGATGGCCATGCTGATGATGCTGACGGCAGCGACCACGAGCAGGCAGCCGTTGACCAACAGCCTTCCGTCGAAAATCGAATCGGAATTGATCGTCGCGATGATGTGCGGCCGCGACAGGATGAGCATGGCGATCACCACCGCGCCAGCGGTTGGCCAAATGGTGATTGAGTGCAGGTAGCTGTAAATCCACACGCCTTTTGAAACCGCTTCGCTGGCCTGCCCATCGGGCATGCGCAGGAAGTGCCCCTTCAGGAAAAACTCGCCGCCGCGAATGAATCCGTTGCTGGCGTCGCCTTGAAAATACCAATAGAAGAACGTGTAGACCGCGAAGTTCAGCAGGCCCAGGGCGATGACCGAGATCAGTATGCGGTTTCGTATGATGCGTCGCACTGAGTCGGCTCCGATCTGCGAAATCTCGGGGTGGCTAAGACAAAAGTACGGACAAGACCGGTTACGTCGTCGCTTCGATGAGCCCTTCCATCGGTGACGATGCGGTTGCGTAAGGCTTTCGGGCGATGCGACCGGCTTGGTATGCCAGGCGACCCGCTTGGATTGCGTGGGCCATCGCTTTGGCCATCCGCACCGGGTCATTCGCACCAGCGATTCCGGTGTTCAAAAGCACCCCGTCCGCACCCAGTTCCATCGCGACAGCCACATCCGACGCGGTCCCCACACCGGCATCCACGATCACCGGAAAATCGGGATCGCCATCTTTGAGTGTTTCAAGGCACAGGCGGATGTTGTTGCGGTTGAGGATGCCCAACCCGGTGCCAATCGGAGCGCCGGCTGGCATGACACTGGCCGCTCCTGCGTCTTTCAAACGCTTGGCCAATATCGGGTCATCGTTGGTGTAGACAAGGACCTCAAAACCGAGTTCGATCAGCTTCTCGGTGGCTTCGAGCGTGCCGATCGGATCGGGAAGGAGCGTCTTGCGATCGCCCAGGACTTCGAGCTTGACCCAGTTGAAACCCTTGTTGCCCTGCCCTTCGAGCAATTCGCGCCCAAGCCGCGCCGCCCGCACCGCATCCTTCGCGTTAAAGCAACCGGCTGTATTGGGCAAGATCGTGAAGCGATCCATATCGATATGATCGAGAATCGAATCTTCACGTGCGCCACCGGCTTCGGTAAGGCAATCGCGTCGCACCGCCACGGTGACAACCTCCGCCTCCGAAGCATCGAGGGCGGCAGACATCTGCTCAAATGTCACGTACTTGCCGGTGCCGACAAAGAGTCGCGACGAAAAACTGAACGAACCAATTCTGTAAGTGTCCACGTTTCTATCCCCCGCCTACGAACGTGACGATCTCAATTCGATCGCCGGGTTTGATGGTCGTGTTTGAAAAAGTTGCCCGGGGAACGAGCTCTTCGTTGATTTCGACTGCGGCTCGAATGGGCTCAAGTTCGTACAGGTCGAGCAAATCGGACACACTGATGTTGCCGGTCAGTTCACGTTCTTTGCCGTTGACAATGACTTGCATGATACGGTGTGCTCAACTTCCGCGCCCAATTTGTCCGCCCCAATCTCAACTGCTTGGCGATTATAGGAGTCGAAGCGCAAAGTCACAATGTGGGATGGATGCGATCGCTATTTCGAGGCGGCATGCACATATGCCATCAGGCGATAGGCCAGCCGAGCCGCGAGGAATTCCGTCACCGCTTGACCCGGAATCGGCAGCACTTCGACGATATCGGCGGCCACGATCTTGCGGGTCTGAGCGACGCGACGCAGCAACGCCGTCGCCTGATACCAATCCAGACCGCCCGGTTCCGGCGTGCCTGTGCCCGGTGCGTATGCCGGGTCGAAACCGTCGATATCAATGGTGACGTAAACGGTGTCGCCAAGTCCGTCGAGGGCGCGTTCGATCCACTCGCCGCCACCGCGACAGTCGCGGGCGTAGATTGGTTCGATGCCGGATTTCTTGAGGAATGTGGATTCTTCCTTGCAGACGTTGCGAATTCCGACCGGCACCACCGTGTCGACGTATTCAAGACATCGCCGCATGACCGACGCGTGCGAGTACGGCGAGCCTTCGTACTGATCGCGCAGGTCGAGATGGGCGTCGATCTGCAGAATTGAGAGCTTTTTGTAACGACTGGCCACCGTCCGCACCAATCCGCTCGTCACGCCGTGTTCGCCGCCGAGGCCGAAGAGAAACTTGCCATCGCGCACCGGTTTGCGTGCAGTCTTGGCGATCAACTCGTGCATCGCGGCTGGTCCGTCGCTGCTGACTTCGACGGGATCAAGCGTGCAGACGCCGGCGCGAAATGGTTCGGTGCCCAACTCGTCGTCAAAGAGTTCGACCTGCTGCGAAGCCGTGATAATCGCCTGCGGGCCAAACCGCGTTCCGACCTGATAGCTGACGGTCGCATCGTAGGGAACCGGCAGCACCGCGAATGTTGCGTCGCGATAGTCGGTGTGTTTGGCCTCAAGACCGAGAAAATCGTTGTTCATTACTCGACCGGGGGAAACTCGTAGTAGTCTTTATAGGTTTTGCGGAGCCGTTCATTGGCGCCGGCTGACTCTCGTAACTCACGGACGATCTCGCCCATACGGTCATAAAGCCTGCGCTGCGAACGCGGTTTGCATCGGGTCAACACGTACTGGGCAATCAGCGGCAGGGTCAACGATGCACACGAATACACCACGACATTGTTCAATATCGCATCTTTGACTTTGCCCCAACTGCGCGCTTCGGAAGGCGTCGCCCCGCTGAGCCCGCCCCAATGCGGCGAATCCGTGGTCAATTGCAGGAAGTAATCGTGCCCGCCCTTGCTCTCATCGTGGAGAATCTGATTGAGGGTCGGCTGAGTTTGGAGATAGAAGTTCTTGGGAGACCCACCACCAATTTCAATGACGCCGTTCTTTTCTGCGTCGCGAACGATGCCAGCCGTCTCGATGACGTCGAGGATCGGGTTCAAATTCATGGGCCGATCGAACAGGTACGGAACCACGAGATTCATACCGATGGACGAATCGCCCGGTGATGACGTGTAGATCGGAATTCCCAGATCCGAAGCGCACGCCACGAGCGACCGCTCAGGGTGCGATGCCGACTTGTTCACATGGCGCCCGATGTGAGTATGCAATGAGGCACTTGAGAACGGGATGTCGGTTTTGAGATCGCGGATGGCCTGTAAGATGACTTCGTCCGTGGCTTCGAGCGTGCTGTCGTCATGGATAAACACATCGTAGATGCGGGCGACCCGTTCGTCAGCGAGGGCATTGTCATCGGCGAGGAAATCGCCCTGCACCATGGGCATGTCGTACGCCCGATGCAGGTCGTGGTAGAGGTTTGCGCCTGTGGAAATGACGAAATCAATGAAACCCGCTTTCATCAAATCGATGATGACACCGCTCATACCGATCGGGGTCATCGCGCCGGCAAGCGTCATGCCGATCGTCGCCCCTTCTTCGATCATGCGCGCGTAAAGCTGCGCGCCTTCAGCCAATCGCCGGGCGTTAAACCCACTCTTGGCATACACGCCATCGATCAAATCGGCGACGTTTTCCTTACCGCCAAGCTGAAGTGGATTGATGGCGGGAAGCGCGCTCAAATCGAGCGACTTCTGATCGCCTCCCCCCGTATTGGCTTCGCTTTCACCTGTCGAATTCGGGCGTTTGGTTCCGCATGGATATCGGTCTTCGTTCAATGGTCTCCTCCGACGCCAAGCATACATACAACCCGACTGTCACGGCAGGCCGTTACAAAGCGTTCTCCAAAAGTAAGTTTTCAGTTTTGCGTGCGGCTCAATGGACAAAGACAGCCGCCGCCACGACGGTGGTCCACAATCCATCCTTGTCTCCCTCTGCCGTTTGGCAAAGGGCGCGGGTCTTGATCACGAGCCTCTTGCTCTTGTAGATCTCAAGGCGTTCGTCGTATGCCTTTTCGGGATCAAGTTCGATGTCATGCGTCGTGGCCAACATCGAGGCGGCCATGTCTTCGACATAGTCCGCGCACTTGCGATGGGTCAGTCCAAACGCATGGTGTTCTGAGATATAACCATAGTCGATTTTCTTCGCCGGAAGCGCCAGGCCAATGCCCGCCGCGACCAGTCGATTCGGCTCGTTGGTCCGGATGTCGGCGATGACACAGTGGACGATTGCCCCCGGATGCAACTGTGCGAGTCCGCGTTCTTTAGAGACAATTTTGCAATTGGGCGGGAAGATACTGGAAACCCTTACCAGGTTGAATTGTGCAATGCCCGCGTGACGGAGGGCGGCTTCAAACGACTGAAGGTTGTGGCGGTGTTTTCCAACTCCCTTCGTGAAAAACATCTGCCGGGGGACCATCGTATCGTTCATTCATCGTGCTCCAAGAATTCAAGAGGAAACCTTCAAAAGTGGTTCGATTATAGAGGGGGTTCAACGGTGTACAAGACGAGGAATCGTTGAGTTGAGCCCGATTTAACGCCCTCGAACCGGGCAAGCGGCGCAGCCTAGGCGGGCCAGAGTTGCGCCAAGCCGCGCTTGATCGAAGCCAACGCCTGACCGCGATGGCTCAGCGCGTTCTTCTGGGCGGGCGGCATCTCTGCCGTGGTCATCCCTTGCTGCGGAACGTAGAAATGGGGATCGTATCCAAACCCGTTGGTTCCCCGGGGATCGTCGATGATCTGGCCTTCGATCGTGCCCATGGATGTCAGCAACACGTCATCGCCTTGGACCAGGGCGAGGCAGCACACGAAGCGAGCCGATCGACTGGCCTGCGGTATCCCCTTCAACTCCGCGATCAGCTTGAGGTTGTTCGCTGCATCGGTGCCTTCGTCACTGTAGCGGGCCGACTGCACACCTGGCGCCCCATCGAGGGCGTCCACTTCCAAGCCGGAGTCGTCGGCGAGCACAATCTTGTCATATTGTTTGGCGTAATAACGGGCTTTGAGGATCGCGTTGGCCTCGAACGTGTCGGCATCTTCAACCGGTGCGGGAACCGATGGCAAATCGGCGAGGAATGTCCACGCAATCGGCAGGTCCTTCATCACCGCGCGAATCTCGCGGACCTTGCCCTCATTGGTCGTTGCAACAAGAATCTCACGCATCATTCGAAATCGTCGCTGAAATCGGTGGGGTCTTCATCAACCCGAAACAGCCGCGCCAATTGGACCGTTCGTCTCTGCCCCGCCTTTGTCGAGTACATTTGCAGGTTGCGCAGTTCGACCTTGAAGTGCTCCTTCTTCATCAATTCCTGCACTTCCTTGCTGGGCAAGTTGGCCACCACGCCCAACCGGCGACCTTTTACCAGTGCATCCTTTCCGAAACTGCCAACGAAGACTTCGCTGACGATCTCGGTGTGTCGGTAAAAAGCTTCGTAGCCCTTTTCACGCAGTTTCTCGCAATAAGCCGACGCGGCTTCTTTGCGGTCGAGAAATCCGGGTTCGTTATAAAACAGCGCGATACGCAGCGAATAGTAACCACGATTTCGACTCAGTTCCCATGCTTTGTTGCCAACGTCCGGTGTTGGTGTTGGCGAGATTCGTGCGTCAAAAAAGAACCGCTCGCCCGACGTCGTAAAATCCTTGATCAGTGCCAAATCCTGTCGCAACTCTTGCGGGATATCGAAACGACCCGTCTTCTCGTTTGGTGGGCGCCAATAACTTCCGTAATAAACCCGCGAATCCCTCTGGTTATGGACCACGTAGACGCGTTCTGGCTTGATCCCCGGCGT
>JAUIEW010000263.1 GCA_030429365.1 Phycisphaerae bacterium | reverse complement strand
CGCGACCATATATGTCGCTTTTTTGGAAAGTCAGCACGCGGATTGGTAAGTCGATGTCAAGCGGGGGAAGCGGAAACGTCATGTTCTCCCCCTCGATGTGTCTGTAGCCCGCACCGAGGAAACATTCGTCGGGAGTGTGGGGCACCATGTCTCGTCCGCCGGAGTAGTACGTCACAAACAACCGAATGTAACGCAGCGGATCCTTCATGTCCTTGACTGACGAATCCACGAATAACCAGCTAAGGTAATCTTTGGCCCCTAGCGCATCTTCAACCTCGGGACTGATATTGAGATTCGTCTTGAATCGATACCGCCCCAGGTTTTCTCTGCTCATTTGACCGAAGGGCTTGCGAAGCTCCAACATCTCTTTCGGGCCGCTGACGCCGTGCTTGAAGAAGAGTTGGCCCACCAGGAAATGCGTACCCAAGAGCATCGCGCACGCCAGCAGAAACGGAATGCTCAATAATCCATGCCCCCGAGCCTGGTTGTGATTTTTCATTGATTGGTCCCGTCACGTTGAGAAAATCGCCAAGCTGGCCAGTCTCTGTTTCAGGCGAATCCGTAGAACTTGCGGTCCGAGCGCCTGAGGTTAATGCTCCCCCAAAAAGCCGTCAAACCGACCGGCCTGTGACTCAAGCCGCCTCACCCAGAGGGTCTGTGCGCCTAAACCGCACGTAGAAAACAACTTATCGGTATTCTTGCGCCGTCGCCCAAGTGGTTATCGTGGTCTGTCACGATTGTTTATTACGGCCACTGAACCCTGTCAGTTCAGGTTGCTGTGATGTCGTCCGATAAATCCAAGAAGGGGTTATTCTCCCCGCCATGTTGGAGAGACTTGAGTGCACAGGGTAACGGAGTCATGAGAAGTGTGATTGTGGGGGCAGGCGGTCATGGCCGCGTTGTCCTCGACATCCTGATGCGAAGCGCCGCCCACCAGGTGGCTGGCTTCGTCGATTCCGATCCGTCGCTCACCGGAAAGCGCATGGACGGTAAGCCGGTTCTGGGCGTGCTCGATGACCTGCCAACGCTCCGCAAAGAGTTGGGCGTGGATGCGGCGATCGTCGCGATCGGTGACAACGGCATCCGCCGCGAGTTTGCCGACCGAATCTCTGCGATGGGTTTTGTGCTCATCAACGCCATCCACCCATCCGCCAACCTGGCCCAGAGCGTATCGCTGGGCAGCAACATCGTCATCGCTGCCGGCGCGTTGGTTTGTGCCCACTGCCATATCGGCGACTCGGTTATCCTCAATACCGGCTGCATTGTCGATCACGAATCGATGATCGCACCGGGAAGCCATATCTGCCCCGGCGCGAGACTTGCGGGTCGTGTGAGCATCCAAGCCGGCGCGTTCATTGGAATCGGCGCGACCGTAATTCAATCCGTACGGATCGGACACCACGCTGTTGTTGGTGCAGGTGCGGTAGTCATCGATGATGTGGCGCCGCTTTCAACCGTCGTCGGCGTTCCCGCACGAACCACCCACCGCGCGGTTTCAACCGGCGCAACCGACCGCGAAGTCGTCGCCGATCAAGTCAGCGCGCAGGAACTCGTTGCGCCGCTGATGCACGCGGCAGCCAGCCACAGTCGAAGCGTCTAACATCATCGACATTTCTGCACGTCGATTATCGGGCCAACGATTTGCTGCCGGGTCCGAATAACAATCGGTTTCTTCGCTGCATCTCGGAATTGTCGCCAGCCGCATTAAGCCAATCCCCACGCAATCCGACAGACCCTTAGGAATACCGTGTTTATAGGTAGAAGGGACAACCCATGCGCCTCCAGGTTCTCGATCCGGAAACGAAATTCTCCTGCGGTAGCTGCACCAAGTGTTGCGATCAACCGTGGGGTACGCTGATCGAGCGCGACAAAGCCGAGGCGCTCAAGCAGCACGACTTCAGCGCCTATCCGCAGTTGGTCGGCAAGGAGTTCTACCACGCCGACAAGGAAACGCCCGAGGAGTATTACGTGCTGGCCAAGGGCGAAGGGACGCGCTGTCTGTTTCTCGATGCCGACGGTCTGTGCATCATCCACAAAGAGATGGGCCCGGAAGCCAAGCCTTATCCGTGCTTGAAATTCCCGTACACCGTCAGCGAAACGCCCATCGACGATCGCATCTCGGTTGACTTCGGGTGTCCAGCCGTCCAGTCGATGCGCGGTCCGCAACTCAGCGAACAGCTTGAAGATATCCAGACTGTTGTGGAACAGAGCGAACGTCCGGTCAGCCGTGACGCCCGCATTCAACTTGATCCGCAGTGCACGCTTTCGGTTGACGAAGCCGAAGCGCTTTACGAACGACTGTGGCGCATCTTTGAGTCGTCGCGCGAAGGGGATATGTGGACGCGTTTTTCGGCGGCGCTGTCGCTGCTCGTTGGGGTGCGGCGCTACAAGCAGCAGGTTACGTCGAACGAATCGGACGCGACGCTCATCGAACTTCTGCGCAGTGATGCAAAACTTCCTGACATGCCCGACGTGACGAACATCACGGCGTACACCAAACCGTCCGAAGCGTCGAGCCCCGCACGGCTGCTGTTCGCATCAACCGTGTTTCGCGACACCGTCCCGGCGTCGTCATCATTCAGCATGAGCTTCTGGAAGCGGTTGACGATGTTTCCCAAGCTGATGTCGCTCGCGCGATTGAACGGTGCGTATCCGTCGCGTTTGCTCGGTCGCAACATCGACATCAACGAAGTGTTGGCCCACCCGGTCGACCCCGCGCTGGACGACGCAGCCACGGATTTGCTGCTTCGATACATGCGTTCGCGCATCTGGCAGCGCACGTTGATGGGCACGCGGTTGAGCATCATCGCCGGCATGCACCAGCACATTCACGATTTCAGCGCGGTCGTGTTTTTCGCGCGGGCGGAAGCGCAGCACACCGGCAAGAATCGTCTCGATGAATCGCTTATCCGCTTCGGTCTGAACCGCGTGGAATTCCACCTCGCCAGTCAGCAGCGGTTATTCGATCAGAACCTTATCAGCTGGTTCGCCAACCAATTGCAAAGTCCGACGGTCGCGCTTCAGAGCCTGCGGTTGATGTCGCTCGTGCCAGCCCCCGTGCAGGTCGAAGCCGAATCAACAAACGCGTAGGGTGGCTGTGCCCACCGCCGTTTTGTTGAATAACGACATGGTGGGCACGGCCCACCCTACGGGATGCGTTTACTCCCGCGTGTCCCCTTCCAGCATCACATCGATTCGCGCGATCCACTCCGAATCGTCGGACCGTTTCTTAAACTCGTCAGCCGCCAGCGCAACCCATTCGCTACGACCGGTCTGACTGCTGCATAGGCACAGCACGTAGTAGGGCCAGGGGTTGTCGGGTTGGGACTCCGCACACGCCTGGAGCACCGCGTTAAAATCATCGAACCGCCGCGCACCGCTCAAAGCGCGATCCCGCACCAAGTCCTGCACGATCGCGATTGCCCGCTGTGAATCCGAATTTCGAATCGCCAACCCGCACGCCACGAAACGCCCGTAGAGATCGTGCACATTCTCGCGCAGCGCGTTCTGCGTCGATTGTTCAGCCAATGGCCACTGTTGCGCAATCGCAGACAACCACGCATACTTGCCAAGCAGGTCAGCCGAACTCGGTTCCGCCTTGATCGCCCGCACCAGATGCGAAGCGGCTGACACTGGGTTGCCCGTCGCCAACGCATTGCGAACTGAAAGATCAAGCAGATTCCGATTGGTCGGATGACGATTCAAAAACGCATCGATAACCGCGGTAGCAGCTGACCTGTCGGGCTTCGCGATCAAAGCGTCGGCCAACCCACGGGTCGCCAACTCCGATTCCGGATCGATCGTCAGCGCCTGACGGAAGTGGTCGGCGGCCACATCGTGCTTACCCAACGCATTGGCGCACACACCCGCGTTCAACCTAGCCGGCAGGTACGACGCATACTTCGCGAGCATGTCTTCAAGACGCGTTAGCGCCGGCGCAAAATCGCCAGCCGCCATCTCGATTTCAGCAATCGACGCAATCGGCACCGGATCAAACGGGTTGTTCGCGATCATCTGCTCGTAGACGCCACGGGCTTTTTCGGGTTGATTCAACGCCTGATGGAGGCGGGCCAACCTTAGCAATCCCGGATTGAAATTCGGAAGCAGGTGGGCGCATGCTTCGTGCTGTGCGAGTGCTTCGTTGAGGCGGTCAGCCCGCTCGAGAGCGGTGCCCAGACGATGGTGGGCTTTGCCGTCGTCGGGGTCAGCCGCCACCGCTTGCTGCAAGGTTTCGATCGCTTCCGCAGTGTGACCCAATGCAAGTTGGGCCATCCCGATGATCTGCTTGGCTTCGCATGTCTTTGGCGAGTCCGTTTGTTTCAATGCATCGGTCGCGACATCGACGGCCTCTTTGTATCGACCGCCGAGAAACAAACTCCAACCGTGCGCGATCGCAGAATCCGGATGGTCGGGATAGAGCGCCAGGATGCGGGCCGATCGGGCGATGTCGTCGCGATAATCTGGAATCGCCCGCCAGCTTAGTCCGACCAATGCGGCGCAAACGGTCGCGAGCGATCCGAAGCTGACGGCTGCCCGAGTTTGCTTCTGCGCGTGACTGAAGAGTTTCTCAGACATGCATATCAAGACCGCACCGATCATCCAACACGCACCGACCATCGGCAGATACATGTAGCGTTCGGCTACGAGTTGGTTGCGCGACGGAATCCATGGCAGCGTGATGGCCAATGCACCGATGATCCACAACGCGCCGAGCATTCCCGTCCGCGATTTGCGCATCGATACCGCCATCGCGAACAATGCCGCGACAACGATCGCCACGCTGATCAGAATGTCGGGATGCGACCAGGTGATCTGGTCAGCCACAGGATGAAACGGCGACAAACCCACCGGAACAATCAACCGCTTCAGATACCACCCGAGCGCCAGAATCGTTCGCGCGCCGGCTGAACCTTGCAAATGTTGGACGCCATCTGAAATCATCGTTCGGCTGGCATTGAAGTTAATGAGCGCGAATCCCATCGCGATCAAGACGATCGCGCCCCATCCAGCCCACCAGCGTTTGGGCGGTTTCGTCCTTGTATACAAGGGCGGAATCAACAGCAGCAACGGCAGGCAGATGCGCACCTTGCTCATCATGCAAAGGGCGGTAAACGCGATGGCGGCTGCCATCCAGATCAGCTTTGACGACGATCGCCAACGCTCCATCGCAAGCACAGTGAGGAGCCCGAACGCGGTCGAAAGCAGCATCATCCGCCCGTTGATCCAGGCGACGGCTTCCACGTTGAGCGGATGGACGGCGAAAATCATCGCGGACGCAAACGCCAGCCCGCGATGGTTGGTGATGCGGAGAAGCACAAGAAAGACGAGCAGCGCGTTGATCGCATGCAAGCCGACATTGTGCGCGTGCGCGACCCAGGCGATGGAATTCATGCTGGCATCGGTCGGCGTGAGTCCGAGTGCGCGGATGACCACGAAGTCGAACGAGAGGCTTAGCATCGCCACCGGTTGATAAAGGTCGCGGTGGACGATCTCGAACAGTTGCGCCGCATGGGACAGCGACGGGCGGTTGACCAGATAGTGATCGCGAACAAGCTGAATGTCGTCGCCCGAAAGGTATCCGCCACCAACCGACGGGGCGCCCATGATGATCGCAGCCAGTGCGATGACCACCAGCGCGATCCGATTGGATGATTTGGATTGGTCCGTTTGCATGATCGATTCGATTGTCACTGCCAACCCGCGATCCGGCAAATCGGGTGCGGCAGGGGGGCGTCAATTTTGATCAAACAGCTCACCGATTCGCCAGCAAAATGGGCAGGCAGAGGAGCCAACCTGCGGCTGCAGATCAGCAAACGCGGATTGCCCCGTCATCGTCCGAAAACAACTCCACTGCCGGTCATCTGAGGCCGAAATAACCCTTGTAGAATGCACGAATCGAACCCGGCTATCCGCATGGCAGGGGCGGCATTTCGTTCGCGCCGACTGCTCGCAGTTGTCGCCTGGACCGCAGCGTTTTTGCTGACGGCTGAGGCTGCGGTCCGCGTCCGCGCGTGGGTCCGGCGGGGTGAGACGGGTACGCAGCAAGACATCTACGAATCCGATCCGCAGCTCGGTCGGGTCATCAAAGCCGGGGCCGTGTCGCGCGTTGGCGATGCGAAGACCACCATCAACAAGTGGGGCCTGCGCGGGCCGGACTTCGACATCGAGAAGGCGCCTGGCGTCACGCGCGTGTTGTGCCTCGGCGCGTCGACGACCTTTGGCCAACCCGATGATGACGACGCCGAAATCTGGACCACGCGACTCTCAGAACAGCTCAACGCGGCGCACGACGGTCGACGTTTCGAAGTACTCAATGGCGCCGTGCCCGGTTACACCGTCACGCAAAGCCTCGACAACTTCCGCCGATCACTCGCCCGCTTCAAGCCCGACGTCGTGGTCGTCTGCCACGCG
>JAUIEW010000011.1 GCA_030429365.1 Phycisphaerae bacterium | reverse complement strand
GTCTGCCGAGGCGACTGCGTTTAGGATTTGTCCCGATTCAAAATCCCGGGCCACGCGGATGTCCATCGTGTACAAGTCGCGGAGGGGAATGTCGCTACGCCAAAGCGGCAAGCTCAGTCGAGCCCCTTTCTTTAAGGTGACGTTTTGTTGGCTATAGACGAACAAATCCTGCGCTGCGTTTGCGGCCAACTCCGGCGCGATGTCGAGCACATCACCACTTTGAATGGGGGCTGGAACTGCTAGGCCGTGCGGACGTTCACCGGAGCGTTGCGCGAAGAAATCGTTTCGCATTTGGCCCATCAGGTTCGGAGCGGCGGCGGCCAGCGTTTGACGCAGCACCTGCTCAAGCGACAGCGGCGACACGACTGACTTGAATCGAAAATTCGGCACACCGACGACGAGATCAATCGCAGCGTCGGTGATGTCTTCGGCTTCGTTGAGCAATTCGCCTTGAAGATCAAGGTTGGCTTCGGTGGCCGTTTCGCAGTCCAGGCGGTAGGTGGGGATCCATCGCACGCCCTCGGAAAAGTAGAACAGATTCAACTCGACCGGTTGGCCAGCCGCTTGCTTGCCGAGGTCGAAGGTCAACCGCTTACCCACCGAGACGACTTCATCGGTGCGTTCGATCTGGGTGACGATGTCTTCGCCGGACACGGTGCGCACGTCGGCGACAGGCATGACCAAACGCTGGTGCTCTGGCGTTTCGATCAACACAAATTGGCCGCCAGTCGGAATCAACTCGCGAATCGTCAAGCCGGGTTGACGGTTGGATGTCGGCAGCGTGCTTGCGTGGTGGCTATAGGCATTGGAGAGCAGAAGGTCGGGCCCGATTGGTTTGGCGTCGAGATCAAGCACTTCGATCAAGCGACCGTAGATAGGCGGTTCGCTTCGGTTGTGCAATCCCAGTTGGACCGACTTGCCCTGGTTGGCGCGGAGCATGTCGAGAATTGAGATGCACGACGTCATGCGCTTGCGTTCGCTTTTTTCTTCGATCCATTCGGCGTGCATGCCCAAGGTGCGATCGCCCGCGCTGGCCCAGAAACTTCCGAGGATCGCGCCGTCGGGAACTTCGTTGGTGAACACGCGGCCGTCCTTATCGGCCACACCGTTGGCTTGTTTGACGAACAGCCCGTACCCGTCCTTGAAGATGACGACGCGCGAAGTCTTCAGCGTCAGGCGGTTGGGGTTGTCCAACGCGCCTGCCGCCCGCGCCTCGGGTAGAAACGTGATAACAAAGCCAACAAAGAGCAGGATTGTGACAGGCAGGGACTTTCGGCGTGGGGGATTGCACATGGCGGCATCTCCTTTGCGGGCAGCGGACGTACGGGTTCCGTGTTTCTACTGGTGCGTCACAAGGGTTGGATGCGGCCAGTCGGCTGGGGTTTCGTATTCAGATCGTAACAGGCGGGGGGACTGAAAAAGATTCTTCCATCGGGAACTTTGCGAGGGTGGCGGCGTCCAACCCCACACGTCCTTCGTGATACGCAACTGAAACACCCACACAACAAACGGGGCCTGCCATGTTGAAAATGACGAGTCGTATGATCGCGGTCGGAATGCTTTCGTGCTTTGTGGCGCTGCTGGCCGCGGCTACCGTGCCGGACATCAACCGGAGTACGTCGGAGTCGCTGGGCGGTGGTGAACGTTATCTGACGTTCGTGTCGACGGACAAGTCGATCTATCGCCCGGGTGAGCGCGTTTACGTGCGCGGTGTGCGACTTCACGCGACCACGCACAAACCATCGCCGGCTGACACGCAATTCCACGGATTCGTTGAGATCCACGGTCCCAAAGGCGAACGCGTTTCCGGTGGATACGCCACATCGCAGGACAGCGTGTTGGCGTTAGCGTGGGATATTCCCGACGAGCAAGCCGGCGGTCCGTACGTCGTCAAAATCACCGATCCATACACCGGCCAACCGCCAGCCGAGCGTAGCTTCGACATTCGCAGCTATCGCGCTCCACGTTTGAAAACGCAAATCGAATTCTTGCGCGATGGTTACGGTCCCGGCGACACGGTCAGCGCATCGCTGCACGTTGACCGGGCGGAGGGCGGCGTACCCGATGGTGCAAAGGTGACGGTCATCGCCCGCGTCGATGGAGCCGAGGCGCACCGTAGCGAATCGAAGGTGGACGCGAATGGAAATTGCACGGCGCGATTCGATCTTCCTGAGAAAATCGCACGGGGCGAAGGAACGCTGGCGATGGTGATCGAAGATGGTGGAGTGGTCGAGACGGCCAGCAAAACCATTCCGATCTTGCTGCAAACGCTGGACCTGTCGATATACCCCGAGAGCGGTGATTTGGTCGCGGGTCTGCCCACGCGTGTGTACGTCGAAGCGCGTACGCCCAACGACAAGCCAGCCGACATCGTCGCAAACGTTGTGGATGATCTTGGTGCGACTGTCGCCACGTTCAAAACCGAGCACGAAGGTCGCGGGCGCTTCAACTTCACGCCGCAGCCGGGCGGTCGCTATGAACTACACATCGCCGAACCAGCCGGCATCCGCACGACGTTTCCGCTACCCGAAGTTAAGGACCAGGGGGCGGTCGTGCGATCGGTAGCCGACGTCATCGAAGCCGATGATGCGATTCAGCTTCGGGTGGGCGGTACTGCGCCAATGCCACTGACTGTCACTTTGAGTCAACGGGAGAGCACAATAGCGCAAGCCACCCTCGCACCCGCGCCAGGAGCGCTGACCGATGTCATCTTCGCGGCGCCGGATACGGTAGATGGCGTCCTCATCGCCACGGTCTACGACGCCAATGGCAAACCACTGGCTGAGCGGCTTGTCTTTCGCAAACCGAAGCATCCGATTGCGATCGAGGTCACGCCTGATCGCGAGCAATACACTCCGGGTGATGCGGCATCGTTTACGGTTACGACGACCGACGATTCCGGTTCGCCGATCAGTGCGGTCGTCGGGTTGACGGTGACCGATGACAGCATTTTGGAGATGATCGAAAAGCGCGAGCAGGCGCCGCGGTTGCCGGTGATGGTGTTTCTTGAACCGGAAGCGCGCGAGATTGCCGACGCGCACGTTTATCTGGATGAGGCCAACCCCGAAGCGCCGCGGGCGATCGATTTGCTGCTGGGCACGCAGGGGTGGCGACGATTCGCGTTTCATCACGCCGAGGAATTCATGGCCCAAAACGAAGATGCGGGTCTGCGCGTTTTGGCCTATCGCAGTCCCCATCCCAAGTACGAACGTGGGTTTGTTGGTCGGGGCGGATCCGGTGGTAAGGGCGCCGAGGTTCTTGAAGTTGCCGCCGACATCAATTTTGGGGTGCCTGTTCGCGACATGGAAGTAGCATTGGCTCCCGTGCCCGCGGCGTCAATGGTGCAGGAACGGAAGCTGGTGCCCGTTGGTCGGAATTTGAATCAAGTCGACGGTGTCGACGACAAGAATGTCCCAGACGCCGAAGAAATGGAGGTGCCGGAAAAGGATCGGAGGGCGGGGCGGCGAGCGCAACGAGGACGGTTGAAACAACTGGCCAACGCCGACCGATTCGACGCCGGTCTTGCAGTGTCGAGCGAAATGGTCGCGGTCCGCGAATACGCCCATCAACTTCGTACGGGACGTCAGCCGACCGATCGCGTCGATTTTTCGGAGACGCTCTATTGGCATGCCGGTGTTCGCACCGACGCGAAAACGGGACAGGCCAAGGTACGCTTCGCGCTGAGCGATGCGGTCACATCGTTTCGCATCTTCGCCGACGCGTTCAACGATGACGGGCACATCGGGCAGGGCGGGGCTGTCGTCGAATCGGTCAAACCGTTCTACATCGAACCGAAGCTGCCGCTGGAAGTGACGGCTGGCGATACGCTGATCATTCCAGTTGGCGTCGTCAGCAACACGCTGGGACATGGCGGCAGCGCGACGATCGAAGTCGACACGGCAGCCGGCGTTACCGTCGAACCGGTCGCGCCGATTACGCTCGATGAGAACAATCGCGGCCGCGGTCTGATTCATGTCCATGTCGACAGTGGGGCGAGCGCGACGACGCTTACGATCCACGGTCAGTCAGCCGATCAAACCGATGTCGTGACGCGGCCCGTGATGATCAAGCCGCTGGGCTTTCCAGTCGAGTTGGCCCACGGCGGTGTGCTCACGCCCAACGATCCGACGACGCACGAGATTGTTATCCCTGAAAACGTGGTGGCTGGCAGCGTCAATGCAAAGATCACCGTGTACCCTACGCCGCTTTCGAACATGACGTCCGCGCTCGAGCGATTGATTCGAGAACCTCACGGCTGCTTTGAACAGACGAGTTCCACGAGTTATCCGCTGGTGATGGCTCAGCAGTATTTTCTCACGCACAGCGGCGTCGATCCGCAGTTGATCGCCCGCAGCATTGAGAACCTGCAAAAAAGCTACGACAAGCTCACCGGTTTTGAGTGCAGCAAGAAGGGTTACGAATGGTTCGGGCAGGACCCGGGTCATGAAGCGTTGACGGCGTACGGACTCATGCAGTTTTGCGATATGGCCAAGGTGCGCGACGTTGACGCAGCGATGATCGAGCGCACGCGTCAGTGGTTGTTGAAAACGCGCGACGGCAAGGGGGGATTCACGCGAGGTCGCCGAGCGCTGCATACCTGGATTGAAGATCGCAATTGCTCGAACGGGTATATCCTCTGGGCGCTTCTGGAGTCGGGCGAAACCGGGCTTGAGAAAGAAGTCGCTGCATTTCGAGAAGCGGCAGAGAGCGATGCGAACAGTTACGTCACCGCGCTGGCTGCGAACATCATGACGCTTGCCGGCGACAAGGCGTCGGCGAAGCGCTTCATGGATCGTCTTGCTGAACGGCAAAATGACCGCGGTTGGATTGATGGGGCGACCACGTCCATCGTCGGTAGCGGCGGTGAAGCGCTCAACGTGGAGACGACGGCGCTGGCTGTCCTGGCCTGGCTGCACGATCCGACTTACACCGCGTCGGTCGAAAAGGGCGTGCGCAGTCTGTTTGAATCGTGCAAAGCCGGTCGGTTCGGCTCCACGCAATCGACGGTGCTTGCGCTGCAGGCCATTGTTGCGTACGATCGATCAAAAGCACGCCCGAAAGCCGCAGGTGCAATCACCGTTTTGCACAATGGACAACCAGTCGGCGAGCCGGTGGCATTCAAACCCGAAACGCAGGGCGAAATCGATTGCCCAGATGTTGCAGGTTTGCTGACGCCGGGAACGCACACGATCACGCTGCGGATGGATGACGGCAGCGACATGCCTTACGCCGTCACCGTCGATTTCTTCAGCACGCAGTTGGCCTCGAGCGATCAGTGCGCCCTTGATTTGAAGGTGAAATTAAACGATGCATCGGTCGCGGAAGGTGAAGTCACCGAAGCCGTCGTCACCGTTCGCAATCGAACCGATGCGGCGATCCCGACGCCAGTGGCGATCGTCGGTCTGCCCGGTGGGTTGGAACCGCGTCACGATCAGCTAAAGGAACTGGTCAAGTCGGAGAAGATCGCCGCGTACGAAGTCATAGGCCGCGAGGTCGTGTTGTATTGGCGCGGGATGAGTGCGGGCCAGTCGGTCGAAATTCCGCTCACGTTGGTCGCCGCGATCCCCGGTCAATACACGGGGCCCGCCAGTCGAGCGTATCTGTACTACACCGACGAATTCAAAA
This sequence comes from Phycisphaerae bacterium, assembly GCA_030429365.1. Lineage (GTDB taxonomy): Bacteria > Planctomycetota > Phycisphaerae > UBA1845 > UBA1845 > UBA1845. Next base: position 36,835 of record JAUIEW010000011.1, on the reverse strand, counting down.
CCTGGATCGAACCGATCCAAGTCAACATTACTCCGGCCGGTGCCAAGAAAACAATGTGATATATCTGGTTGCAGATTCGCGCGTGAATCGCAGATTTACGGTTGCAGGAGTGATTGCAGGAATACGTCGGCGTCGGCTGGGTTGACGATGCCGTTGCCGTCGGTGTCAGCCGCACAGTAGTTGTCGCTGTCTGATACGTCGCCCGTCAGCACGCGGACCATTTCGGCGATATCGAGACCGTTGATCTCGCCGTCGCCGCTGACGTCGCCGGGGCGGCGCTCGACGCATGCGTCTTCAAAGTCGGCGACGCCGTCGCCGTCGCGATCGAAATAGATCCAAGCCTCATGTTCCATGAGCAAGCCGGCAGACGCCGCTTCACCGCAGACTGGGTACTCGCATCCGGCAGGCGGTGACGAGGGATCGATGATGACGTTGTTGATTTGCGTGATGTCGGAGATGTCGGTCGATTGAAAGTAGTATGCTTCGGCGCCGGGTGAACTGAGTCGCAGTGTGTTGCTGACCAGCGAGTTCTCACCGGCATAGTGGAATTTGAATAGTGCGTCGTCAACGTCGAAGATGCCGTTGTCGAGAATCGTGAATCCCGTCGACCCTTCATCGACGAAAATGCCCGTATTCTGTGCGAGTCCAGGTGCTGAGGGGATGCCCGATATGAGATTGCCGCGTATCGCGGACAGCGGCTGCCATCCAACGGTATACACCGCGCCGCCATCGGACATGAGTTGAACGATGTCTTGCAGTCGATTGTTTATGATCAAGAGTTCGCGCGCTGGCGACTCAAGATCGTTCCAGAAACCGCCCGCCGACAGTCCGATGTGCGGGATGCGGCGAATGAGGTTGTTTCGAATGCTGGACTTCTCGGTGAGACCGACCCACAGACCCGCGCTCCCTTGAAACACAACACCGCAATCCTGCACGATATTGGAAGTCGCCTGATTGTTGTACGCGACTTGATCGCCGTTGCTGTCGACCCATTGGGCGTTGCCGACTCGGCGATATCGATCTTCACCAATCAGTACGCCGTTGCCCGCGATGTCCGTCACGATCGATCCAGTGAGCGAGCAGTTGCGACACCATGCGCCAAGCATCAAGCCCCATCCGCCGCAGTGCGACACCTTTGTTCGCAGCAACTCGCAGCCTTCAGCCACCTCAAACTTAACCGCGGCAGGGAGTTCATAGGGAATCAAACCGCGCTGCTCGTAATATCCCGATTGGTAGGTCGAATAACCGCCCGGTGGAAGCGCCCAGGCGCAGTGTTCGAAGGCGAGATTGACGAATCGCAGATTGCGAACCGGTGTGCCATCGTCAAAGTCGCCGCGCGCGACGAGAAGTTCCTTGGCAATCGGCGCAACGACTTCTGCGGTCGCAGCAAACTCCCCCGGCATGGGGCGATAGGTCAGTTGGCCCGTCGGTTCATCGAGATACCATTCCCCCGGCGCATCCAGCAGCGACGGATGATTCTCGACAGCGTAGCGCGGATGGTCGTCCGTTTGGAAGATCGAATGGATGAGTCCGAACGCCCCGAGGGGCTGATCCGTTGTCAATGTCCGCGCCGTTTGATCCACGTTGGCGATTCGCACGCGCGATGTCGTCCACTCGTGCAGCATGTTGATCTCTGCCCCGGCGAGGTTCGTTCCGGTCGGCAGATCACCCGGCGCGAATGAAAACGAAAACCGGGTTTCGTCGCCGACGGCTGGGTTTGGTCCGGCGACGTAAAGAAAACCGCTGTTGGGATGTCGCGCTCGCTGACGGCGCTGGCCATTGACGAAGATTTCGCGAAATGTCCAGTCTCCGGTCGCGACACCTGGTACAGTTGTGGTCCACGTGCCATCGCCGTGGTCGGTCCACCCATCGATCAATCGTCCACCGCTAATCACGGGGCGCTCATCTTCGTACGCCACATAGTGGACAAAGAAACCGGGAGGAGCCGAGTCCTGCGGGTCAAACACAATGGGCGACTCAATTCGATACACGCCACCTCGCAGATAGACCCAGATGTCTTCGCTTATGCCAGCCGTCAGCCGCGAGCGCACGGCGAGCCGCGCTTGGTCCAACGTGGCGAAGGGCTGGTCGATTGTTCCTGGGTCGGCATCGTCACCGTCAGGCGACACATAGAAGGTGCTCGGCGCTGCGACGGCGGGGATGGTCAAAACGAAAATGAAAATCGACAACGCCGTCATCGCGCAATGACGTCGTCGCAGTGTGGCCTTCAAGTGAGTTTCTGCGAAATTTCGGGTACGATTTTCCATCAGAACGATTCTACCACACCGATTCAATCGATTGCCACGATGACTTGTTGCTGGCTGCAGATACCGCTGAAATGGCTTGTTTACGGGCATTTTATGGACGTTGATTCGCTCGTCGTGTCGGATGGAAGAGCGTACATGGTCATCGGTTCGTACGTATCGCGAAGTTCGAGCGACCGACACGAATTCGTCCGGTCTGATTTCGCCGACCACGTTCAGTCTTCGCGACGCAATCGCTTTTCGGTGAATTGGCTTCAAACTCATGCCGCTGAATTCGTCGTGAGTTCAGCCGGTCGTTCGCCAATTCGATGTATGGTTGAAGCCAGAATTTCGAAAGCGATCAATGGCATCAAATGACGCGTTCTTGAAACTGTTGCCGCACCGGACGGTGGTTTCAAGGTTGCCAATCGGTGCATGCCCGCATGGGTATACAACTGCTGTTATTATTGACCGTTTTATTCAGCTGTTTGGCACCCATATACGCTGCAGGCGGCGCTTAAACTTCTCGATTCCGATGCACGGTTCGACTACAATCAACGTCTCCAAGCGCACCCGTTCGTAACGCGGGTGTTGAACAATTCGAAGGAGCCTCCCTTGACCAGAACCAAACGTATCGGTGTCGCGCTATTTGTCGGACTGCTCTTCTCGTCCGCCAACTCATTCGGTCAAGCTACTTTGGTTTGGTCTGATGAATTCGACGGCAGCAGCCTCAACACGTCCGATTGGGAGTACATGATTGGCAATGGTGATGCATACGGGATACCGGGTTGGGGAAACGGCGAGCTGCAATACTACACCAATCGGCCGGTCAATATTTCAGTGTCCGGCGGCATGCTGAACATCGTTGCTTTGGAAGAAGACTATCTTGGCTTCGACTACACATCCGCGCGCATTCGCACGCGCAACAATCAGGACTTTCTCTACGGACGGTTTGAAGCCCGCATGAAAATGCCCAAAACGCAAGGTGTTTGGCCGGCATTTTGGATGTTGCCGACGAACTCGCCGTATGGCGGTTGGGCGGCGAGCGGCGAAATCGACATCATGGAAACCAAGAACGACGCCCAGATCATCGGTGGGGCGCTACATTTTGGCGGGCCTTGGCCGGAAAACACGTTCGCCGTGGATTTCTATTCTCCCGGTACGGACTTCTCCGCCGATTTCCACACGTATCGCGTTGACTGGGAACCGGACGCCATCCGGTGGTACGTCGATGACATCCTCTACCACACCGAGATCAGCAACAGTTGGTACAGCACCGCCGCACCGCAGAACAACCGGGCTCCGTTCGACGTTCCGTTTCATCTTCTGCTAAACGTTGCTGTCGGCGGGGGATACCCAGGCCCGCCCGATGGTTCAAGTGTCTTTTCGCCCGCGACCACAACGCTGCAGGTTGATTGGGTCCGCGTATATGACCTGGCGCCCGGCTCGCAGTCACCGTTCACAGGAACGGCGATTCCGATTCCCGGGCGAATCGAAGCCGAGGCGTTTGACAATGGTGGTGCGGGGGTTGCGTATTTCGACTGCGATGCGTCCAACAACGGCGGCGTGTATCGGCCTGACGAAAGCGTTGATATCGAAGCCAGCAGCGAAGGCGGTTTCAACGTTGGGTGGATGTGCGCCAATGAGTGGATGGAGTACACCGTTGATGTCGCGACGGCTGGCACGTATCGACTTGAGTTCCGAGTGTCGTCGCAACTTGCCGGCGGCGATTTTCATCTTGAATTTGACGGCGTCAACAAGACCGGAACCGTCACGGCGCCGGGGACGGGCGGCTGGCAGAACTGGACCAGTGTGTACGCAATCGCCCAACTCGATGCCGGTGAGCAGATCATGCGCTTTGCCAACGGTGGCGGAAACGGCGAATACAACTTCGGTTACATCGATTTTGAACTTCTCAGTCCAGCCGATCTCGACATGGATGGCGATGTCGATGTTGCAGATCACGCGATTTTCACGACATGCCTCGCGGGTCCGAACATTTTCAATGCGCCGCTCGGCTGCTCGACGGCACAATTCAACGCGTGCAAATTCGATGGCGACAACGACGTGGATCTCTTTGACTTTTGCGAATTCGAACGGGCACGCTAGTCGTCTCTGACCAAACAGTCCGATTGATCGTTGACTGTCATCACGCTGCGCAGAAAACGTAGTTACAAAAAATGCCTCCCGCCCCCTTTGGCGATTCCAACAAGGGTGCGGGAGGCTGATTGTCTAAGTGCCTAAACGCGTAGGACCGAATCTAGCGACGGCGGCGCAGTCCCATTGCACCAAAGAGCAGCAACAAAGCTGAACTTGGTTCGGGAATGAGCGTACCGTTGATCGTCACGTTGTCGACATAGACCTCAGCCGACGAACCAACGAAGCCACCAGCGGCTGCGTTAATTTCGATGAACGCATAGAACGCATCATTGGGTGCGGCGCCAAACGAGGGGACCGTCAGGTCGGGCGTCGTGTAGGTGTTGTACACCGCGCTCGGTGACGGAATCGTGTTGTTGTAAATCTGCACGATTGCGCCGGCGCTATTGAGAATACGCAATGAGTAATTCATCACGCCCCCCGGTCCAAATGGCGTCATCGCGTCGAATGATGCGTTGAGTACCGTGCCTTCCAACAGTGACGCAAATCCGGCATCATTGGCCGAGTGCTGCGTGATGGCCGCAACGGTTCCTAGTGCGTCCATGCCTTCCGCGTAAAGATGGTGCGAATACGACCCTGCGTTCGGGTTTGTTGTGGTACGTTCCGAGATGTTTGCAGGCGACGTGGTGATTTCGGTCCATTGATCCGAGTCGGCTGCTCCGCCGCTTCCGGCGATCTCAAATCCGCCATTTCCAGAGACAACGGTGGCCGCCGCCGGCGATACGCCCATGGCGAATGCCGCGACCATTCCAAAACATGTGGCAACAACTTTCTTACGCATGTTTCACCTCCTAAGAGATTCATTGAGTGATCGGCGCGTGAGGTGCGGAAACACTCCGCAACAACTCACGCGATGGAGAGCCAATATTCTGAAAGAAAGACCTGACCCGTCGAAGTCGAAAGACATTCGACGGGCCGGGCAACTCATATCCTAAGGTCCTGTGAACGCGGCTTGGAACTTCGCAAAGTCGTGAAGATCCACCGTCGCGCTGAGATCCAGGTCAGCCGCAAAGCAACCCGGCATGACTTCGACAGCCGGTCCGGTCAGGCAACCAACCAATAGCGCCAAGTCGTCAAGGTCCACATCTCCGTCGTCGTCAATGTCGCCCGGCTGTAGAACGCCATAGACTTCAAATTCGTTGAGTGAACAACCGTTGGCGGTATTGCCGGTGTGTGAGTACAGGCGGATGTAGCTGCCGATCGCTGAAATCGGGAACGATTCGACACCGCCCAGTCCGTTGGGGTTCGAATAAACCGTTGACCAGTTGACACCGTCATCCGAAACGTCGATGTCGTATTCGAGTGCCGATGCATCGGCCCAATCCAAAACAACCTGGTTCATTTCGTACGTGGCGCCCAGATCGATTTCGATCCATTGGGGATCGCCAGCCGCACTGACCCAGCTTGTTCCGTCATCACCATCAACGGCAAGGTCCGGACCTTGTGGGCCGCCCGCCGAGGACAACGTCAAGTCGTCGCAAGCGATTTCACCCGATGATCCGGCAATCGCACCGCCGGCCAACCGAACCTGAATCAGCGCGGCGTCTGCGCCGGCAGGTGCGATGACTCCGGCGAAACCAAACGTTGCGTAGTTTTCAGTCAGTGCGCCTTCGATACCCTGGAAACCGGTTGAACCCTTCACGCCGCCGCCATGACTCGCATCGCTGTCGAGCCATTGGATGGCAATCTGCGACACCACACCGGGACCAAACGCGCCGACACGCCGTATCTGTGCTTCCAGCGTGTAGGACTCGCCCGGAATCACCGATCCCGTCTGTGTCAACTGTTGGGCCTCAGCCGCCGGTCCACCGTTGGCTGCACCGACCACGTTAAGCGAAAGATGCCATGACCCGCTGTTGGGAACTGTTCCCGCGCGGTCCGCGATCGCAACCGAGCTACCGGCTGGGAACTCGAGCAGGGTCCAATTGTCCGCGTCAACGCCCGCCCCCAATTCAAATCCGCCGTTGGCGATCATTTCGCTGACGGACGATGAGGACGCGGTGGCCGGTTTGTTTAGCGCGATGTTCTGAGGCGGATTGGTGACGACGACGGTCACCTGGTCGCTTCCGGTCAACAGATCGTTGTCCGTCACCGTCAATTCAAAGACGTACGTGCCGACATACAAATCGCTTGCGGTTGCGGTGGTTGTGTCTTCGTCAGTCAACGTCGCTGTGGCAGGCCCGCTGACTTGCGTCCAGGCATATGAGACGATCGTGCCGTCAACGTCTGAACCTGAGCCCGTCAAAACGACGCTGTTGGAGGGCAGTTCGACTTCTTGGTCTGGACCGGCGTCGGCTGTCGGTGCGGGTGTTGCGACTGTAACGGTCACCGAATCGGAGTCGGTCAGGGCGTTGTCATCGGTCACCGTTAACTTGAATACGTAAACGCCGTGAACAAGATTTGAAACGTTCAGGATCGCGGTCGTCTCGCCGCTCAGCGTTGCCGTCGATGGGCCGCTGACTTGTTCCCATGCAAAATCGGTGATCACGCCGTCGTCGGTGCTCAGCGAACCATCGAGAACGGTGCTGTTGGTCGGTAGCACCAAGACCTGGTCGTCGCCAGCCACGGCTTCGGGCTTGCCCGCGCCAATCGCCAGCGCATCGCCTCCGCCAAGCAGACAAACGTCGTCGATCTCGATGTCGGAGATCGGTCCGGTCACGCCCAGCAGTTGGAGGAGCATGCTGACTTCGGTCAGGTCAACCGAATCGGTGAAATCGGTCATCGGGATTTCGATCACGTGCCAGTTCCCGTCGCGGACGAAACCGTATGGATCGCTTCCATTGGCAAAATCGATCCACTTCTGACCGATGTCATCAACGTTTCCACTGCGCATGCCCAATCGGAACGTCGTCGTCGAACTGGTTTTCAGCGCGAGGTGCAATCTGCTTTCGGGAAAACGGAACGCCGAGAGGTTGTATTTGATCGTGGGCGTGAATGCTGCGCCGAACCAGATTTGTCCCGGTGCTGAAGTCAGCGAAAGACTTGACGTGCCTTCATACGGCGACTGCGTTCCCTCCAATAGCGTGTCCGCCCAGATGTAGAATTCGCCATCGACGCCAAGTTGATAATCGCCAGCCGTCTTGTGGGCAGGATCCTCGGTGAAGATGCCGAAGCTTCCGTTTTCCGGTGTTGTGCGCTCGACGCTTTCCGTCCAGTAGATATTGTCAATCGCAAACTCAACCGGGGCTGCCGGCGGATCACCAGCAATCATGAACAGCTGGCTGACGGTGTTGAAATCGATGTTGAGGAAGTTGTTGAGCGGAATGATCACCTCGTGCCAATTGCCATCGCGCACCAAGCCGTATGTCGTCACGCCATCTTCAAACGTTACCCAGCTTTCGCCCGACGTTGCACTCTTGAGCCCGATCTTGAATGGCTCCGTGCTCGTCGTTTTCATGTGGATGTGCATGTGTCCGTCGGAGTAATTCTTGAGGTTGCGATCGAACTGTGTGGACAAGACGCCCATGCCCCACCAATCGCCCGGTGCTGCGGTCATGCTCCAAACGTCGCTGCCTTCGTATGCCGTGTCCGCGACTTCGGTGAGGTTGTTCCACAGAAACAATGATGCATCGGTTTCGTAAATGACGCCGTTGTCGACTGGTGTTGTTTCGGTGAACACGCCGAAGACACCGGACTCTTCATTGTCTTCGCCGTAGAAAAGTTCCGTGTCACCATTGTCGTAGAGACGGATGTAGTCGATATACATGCGGGCTGGGAAACTGGCCGTGATCAAGTTCGGGTCGGTGATTTCGATGAAGTTCCAACCGCCGACAGCCACGTTCGTAAGCAAAAACATCGGGTCGTGGAATTCGGTGAGTTGATCGTTGACCGGGTCGCTGATGTCGATGGTCCAGAACAGATCATTGTCAACATAGGTCCGGATGTAATCGGGCGTCCATTCCATCTTGAACAGGTGATAGTCAAGATGGAGGTCAACTGGGCGGTCGGTGAAGGTGTGATTCAGCGCATGTTCGCCGTCGAATTCCCAGTGGGCAGCCGACACGACGCGCCGGTTGACCACACCGGCTTCGAATCCGTCTTTGCGACCGAACTCCATAATGTCGACTTCGCCGCACGCGGGCCAATTGATCGCGCCGAAGTTTGAACCCATGATCCAAAGTGCTGGCCACAATCCGTTGTCGACGTTTGGCAGTTTGATGCGTGCCTCGACTGTTCCATATTTGAATGCAAAGCGCCCGTTGGTGATCAGTCTTGACGAGGTGAACGCTTTGTCGCCGAGGTAGTCTTCTCGACGGGCTTCGATGACCAAACTGCCTGCGTCGATGCGAATGTTCTCCGGACGTGCGGTGTAGTACTGCAGTTCGCCATTGCCAAACCCGCTGCCTCCAACATTGTAAGTCCACGTTGAATGGTCGATGGTCGGTCCGTCGAACTCCTCGGACCACACCAGCGTTTGTCCAGAGGCGGCGGACGCCAAGAATGTGCTGGCGAGAATGGCAGTTAATCTGGCAGTAGACTTAAGAGTGAACATTGGTTGGTGGCCCTCCATGTTGGCTTCGATCGCTTTGCCCAACGGGCGAGCGCGGTGTGAGCACACAACGTGAATCGAAAATAAACATCTCATCAGCTAAACAAGATCAGGTGGTCTTCAGCAAAAATGCATGCGTTCCAAGAAGTTGTAAGTCCTTTTGCAGCAAGCTGTTGTGCCCATGTTCCGCGAGTGGTTTTTCGCTCGGACATCGCCGGCGGTTCTCCGTAGATACGGGCAATCTCAAATTCAGTCCGCGCACAAGATATCTATTGGAAGCCGTTTCGAATCAGGCGAAGGCATCCTTCTGCGACGCGGCCATTCACATTTTGAGGCGGCAAAAAAAAGGCTGCCTGAGGTCATCGGGCAGCCTTTGTGCTTCTTCATTCAGTTCGACTCGCTTTACGCTTTGCGACGGCGAATCAACGCAAGGCCACCCAGACCCAACAGTGCAAGGCTTGCAGGTTCCGGTGTGAAATTGACGTTGTCATACACAATGCCGCTCGCGTCGTAGTTTGTTGCCAGAGTCAGGAAACCAATCTGGAACAGTTGGCCCGGCAGTGAACCGTCGATCGCGAGTTGGATTGAATACGTGCCCCAAGTCGTGGGCAATGTGTGCGTGTCCATCGTGACAAAGTTGGTCAGCGCAAATCCGTTGTTCGGATCGAGTGTTTTGATGAATGCCTGGGCGGTCGACGGAGCAATAAGGTCGCCAAGTTTGGCATCGAACTCAAACGTCCAGGTCGAACCAACATCCGCAGCACCAATCGTGAATTCCTGGAACACGTTGGTTTCGATCAGGTTGCCAACGCCGTGGTCCGCGTTGTTGTAATCGCTGTACGTCACCAGTTGTTGCGCGCCTTGATCAACACCACCTTCGCCGGCAGCGATTGAAGAGAATCCGGGTGTACCATTCGGTGCCGGGAACACGCCGTACCCGTAAAGGTAGCCACCGCCTGAATCAAAGACGTTCGCAAAACCAAGCCAACCATCATTTCCCAAGGCGGCTGGATCGGCCTGATTCAAGCCTTCAAAATCTTGCGAATAGAACGACAGATCGGCGAGCGCCGGACTCGCCAGTAACCCCGAAAGAAGCAGGGCACAAACATGTAAATTACGCAGTCGCTTCATGAGAGAATCTCCTCCGAGAAAAGTTTGCCAGGCAGAGAGAAAAAAAGCTGAATCGCGGCGCTCACAAACACCACAAATCACGCCCTGATTATACCTTTTCAGCTGCCGTAAATACAAGTGTTTTCATGTATTTACGTTCGAAACTGGCGGCAACTGTTTCGCCAATGCGTCAGTTGTTTCAGTCCGTCGAAATGACCCTCGTTGAAGGGGCGATTATCGGCCTATTTGGCGCGAATTTAGCTTCGAAATGGCGCGATTTAAGCGAAGGGTATCGGGGGCAAGAAAACGGTACCACGCGACGCTGTTTGGACCGCTGCGGCCCGACTTTGATGCGCGGAATTCAGCCGTTCGCGATGGGTGACATCCATCGACAAAATGGCACTTGCTAGTCTTCAGGCAGGATCGAATACCCGTTCGATTGGATGCAGTTGCGATACCAGTATGCAGACGATTTGGGGGTGCGCTCCTGCGTTTCAAAATCGACGTGAATCAAGCCGAAGCGTTGGCGACACCCTTTGTCCCATTCGAAGTTGTCGAGAAACGACCAGTGAAAGTAACCGCGAATGTCTGCGCCGTCGGTGATGCCTTTGTGAAGTTCGGCCAGGTAGCGCTTGAGAAAATCAATGCGCTGCGGATCTTCAACGCGACCTTCGACGTTCGGCCAATCGGTATTCGACATGCCGTTCTCGGTGATGTAAATCGGAACGTTGTATCGGTCGTAGATCCAGGTCGGCCCCCAGTAGAGAACTTCCGGTGTGACCGGCCAACCAAATGCGGTGCGCGGATGTCCACTCGGCAGGTCGCGTGTTTCCGTGGCTTTTTCGTTTTCGATCGCAACTTCATGTCCGTAGTAAATGTTCAAGCCCAGAAAGTCGATCGGTTCTGAAATGATTTCGAAATCGGAATCCAAATGCAGCGGCGCTTGTTTGCCGTATTCGCGCAGGCCTTGTTCGGGGTAGGAACCTCGAAACACGGGATCCATCCACCAGACATTGTTGAACAAGTGTTTCCTGGAAACGCCCATGGTTCGTTCGCGGGCGATACCGATATTTGCGCGGTCCAACGTACTCGGAAGATTGATGCAGCCAGCCGGTGCGATGCCTACGATCGCTGGTTTTCTTGCGTACTCGCGAATGCGCCGGACCGCCTCGCCGTGGGCAAGAAGCACGTGATGCCCGGCTTGCAACACTTCGCCCAGCGAATGTTTTTCACCCGGCGCATGATCTCCGGTTAATAGTCCGTGTGAGAGAAAGACCTGGGGTTCGTTGATGGTGATCCAATGAGAGACCCGATCCGAGAGTCGCTTCACCATCAATTCCGCGTAGTCCGCAAACCACTCAACCGAATCGCGCGAGAACCAACCGCCGCGCGCGTGCAGCGCAATCGGGAGATCCCAGTGATACAGCGTGACATACGGTTCGACGTTGCGCTCGAGGCACGCATCAACGAGCCGATCATAGAATTCCAATCCGGCTTCGCAGGGTGAACCGACACCGTCCGGCAGAACGCGGGGCCAAGAGATGGAAAATCGATAGGCCTGAAGACCGAAGTCTCCCATCAACGCCACATCGGATGCGAACCTCTTGAAGTGGTCGCAAGCGTTGCGACCGTCTCGGGCGCCAAGACCAAAGCCGTCCCAAATCGACGGCTTGCGGTTATCTGCATCGACGGATCCTTCGATTTGGAAAGCGGATGTCGCCGCTCCCCACACGAATTCTTCCGGAAAAGTGTAGCCGTCTTTTGATATCATCCGATGAACATTCGCTTCTCGGGCAAGGAATCCCAAACAAGCCCGGCATCATACGCGCCAAAATGACGGGGAACAAACCCACACTTGGTCGGTGCGGATTTGTTCCCCAGAATGCCTCATGGCGCCGGTCGTCACCGACCCCTGAAAACCAAGTCAAAACTACTGAGCCGGCCCATCAAGGAACCGCTCGAAGATTTCAAAATCTTCAACGGTCACCATGCCGTCTCCGGTCAAGTCGGCACATTCGCATCCAGCGGTCACCGCGCCGTCGGAGAAGCATCGCTGGAACGCCGCGAAGTCGCTCAGGTCGGAATCGGAGTCGCCATCGGTGTTACCAGTCGCCGAAAGAATCACGTTGTCAACATTCAGCGCACCATCGAGGCCCCAGGTGGCCAACTCGTTTTCGAATGTGGCTGTCACCGTGTAGCTGTCGGCATCCTGGAATCGTGAACCGATGCGCGTGAGGAACAACTCGTCCACCTGAACGGTGACGCCGGTTCCAAGGGTTCCGTCACCTCCACCAAGCAGAACCACTGCGAAGCTATACGACGGCGCATTTTGATTGATGAATCCGTCGCTGTTTCCGACGCCGCCTTGGACAACCGATGGATCCGAAAGTGCAACATCAATCGTTTGCCAGGTTCCGTCGGCGGGGACATCGACCGCGAGGAAATCGATATCGGGATCTTCGAGACGAACCGTCATGATGCCGGTTGTTTCGCCCGGATCATCCGCGATCGCACGTACGCGCGCACGAAGTCGAATGTCATCGAGGTTTCCGTCGAGCCTGAGAATCTGGTCCGGCCAAGTCAGGCCCGCGTACCAGGTGCCCGCACCGATGTTTACATTGAACACATCGAGCACAACGGCCTTCGAACTATCGACGCCACATGTTTCGCAAACACCGGCGCTAACGGTTCCGGTTGGGTTGAGGAAAGCGCCGCCGTACTGACCGAAGAATGCGTGCTCATTGTCCAGGCCTTCATCCCAGTTGTCGATGTCGCCGGCGGTGGGATTCACCACGGAAGCAAACACGATACCGGTCGTGGCGATGAACGCGCCTTCAAAGTCCTCGTCGAAGTCGCCATCGACAAACGTGCTTGTACCTTCGTTCAGGTAACCGCCGTTTGCTTGGAACGTGGCTCCGTCCGCGGTATTGGTGAACGCAACTTCACCAATCGGTGTGACCACATCGACCGGTGTGAGGTACAGGTTGTCGACATCGATGCGACCGCCCGTGCCCCATGTGGATTCCGGCGCGTCGGGGAATGCAACAACGACCGTGTAGGTTGGCGAATCAAGATTGAACGTGCCGTCGCCGCCACCGCCAGCCGCACCGGCTTCGATAAACGTATCCAACGTTCCGCCGATCGTATCCCAGCCACCGGTCGGAATGATGGTCGTGTAAAGACGGTCGAGTTGGGCGTCTTCGATGCGAAGTTCAATCGGGCCGACGTTTTCTGCCGGGGCTGCGATACCGCGGACCGTTGCCTCCAACGTGACTTGTGAAAGATCGCTTGAAGCAAGACCCTGGTTTGCCCAGATCAATCCACCGCTCCAACTTCCACCAGCACCGATCACCAGGTTTTCAACCTTCAACTGGCCATACTCGTCTGGGTCACCGCCCGATGTTTGGGCGCGGGCGATGAAACCGGTGGTTCCACAGAAGAAGAATGGGGGGAAGTCTTCGCAGAATGAGCCGTTGGTGTAACCACCGAACGCAGCTTCACCCATCAAACCAGTGTCCCAGCCCGGTACGTATTGGAACTCCACGCTGTTGGTGTTGAGGAAGTTACCGCCGCCGATGGCTGTTGCATCGGTGAAGTCTTCATCGAGACCGGCTTGGGTGACGCGATTGCCTTCGACACGCACGACATAGTCGCCGCCATTCGTATCACCAAAAACGTCAGCCGACACAAAGTACTGCGATGGAGCGCAGGCGGCGTCGAGTGTCGTGGTCAATCCGTCCCAAAACAAACCGGCATACCAAGCGCTGCCAGTTGAGTCACTGTTCGTGAGAACGATGTTGTCGACGGTCAGCGTACCGCCCGTTCCCCAAGGCGTGGTTCCTTCGTTGTCAAACGCAACCACAACCGTGTACGACGATGCGTTCAAATCGAAGATGCCCGGCGTCGGGATTCCGTTCGTGTTGGCTTCGACAAACGTGCTGAGCAATCCGCCAAACGATTGGAAAATCGTGTCGGCACTACCCGATGCGATCAGGCGATTTTGGTTTGGGTCTTCCAGGCGAAGTTGAACATCGCCAAGAACTTCACCATCGCCAATGTCCGCCGCGCCGCGGATGTCAGCCGTCAAGCTGATTTGTGAGAGGTCAACGAGTGATTGTGCGGGACCACTGACAACTTCAAAGGTCACCGCGTCGGCGAAACCGGCGCCGCCTTCGTTGGCCGGCTGATCGAAGGAAAGCACGGCGCGGGCGACCGCGGTGCCAGCCGGTGCCGTAAACTGAAGCGTATTCTGAATCCAGACGTTGGTCGGGGTGCTGTTGTCAACCATGACCAATTCGTCTTCTGCCAACGGCGTTTCAAAATCGACGCCATCATAGAATTCGATCTTCATGATGAATTCGTTTTGGTTTGCGCCGGTGATGCCGTCGAGTCCGCCGTTGAGGATGGTTTCGTTGCGGGTAAAGACGCGGAGTTCCCAGGTCTGTCCGGGTTGCCCGATTAAGTCTTGATAGACACCCGACGAATTGAAGCCGGAGAATCCACCGAATGTCTTGAAGATGTGCGTGCCGTTCACCGGGGCAGGGAGTGTTTCGAGGAAGTTGTTTGCGCCGAAGACCGTCCAGCCGTCAAACGATCCGCCGCCTTCGTCGAACCCGCCGTTGACAAACGGATTGGCCCCTTCCAACGCACCGGATTGGATCGACATGCCGGCAAACCACTCACCGCTGTTGAGGATGACGCCCTCGACATCCAGCTCGCCGGCTTGTCCCGGGTTTCCACCGGTGTTCACGCCTTGAGCCGAAGCGCCTCCATCGACACCGAGGACCGCATCAACAGTTGTTCCGAAAAACGCGCCTTCATCGGCGATTCCGTCGTCCCAGTTTTCGGTGAAGCCAGCCGCACCGTTGGACGAGACGAAAATCCCGCCGCCTGTTGCGGTGATATTCAGGAAGTCTTCGAAGATCGCGCTAAAGCCAACGTTTGCGACTTCGATGCGACCTGCACCAGAACCGCCCACGCCACCTGTCGCGACACCTTCCGCTGTCACCAATCCAAAACGGGCATTGCCTTCTGTGCCTGCGAAGACATTTTCGCCCGTGACGCCGTCGTCCCAGGGCACATTGCTGACAAAACCGAATCCACTGAATTCATACGAGCCGGTCTCCGTGACCGAATCGAGATCTTCTTCCAAGATCAACGGCGCTGCCGAACAGGTTGCCGCAATCCAACCGACGCACAGAATTTGGACGACCGATTGCCGCTTCCACAATCCTCCTACCAACTTCATCAGATGCTCCTTTCCACGTTTCGCCGCAATTCGCCATTCCCGCAAGTGGGCGAGTTTTTTGAACGTTCAATGTCCAGTTGTTTCGCCAAGTCTGGTTTTCAAACCAGCGCAATCCAATTTCGTTTGCCGCCTTCACACGCCAAGTACAGATGCATTTCAAACTTACGCTAACTCGATTCGTCACCGCCGAACCGAAGTTGGAATTCCTTGAAGTCCTTCAGATCGATGTGACCGTCTGATCCAACATCGAAAATCAACAGGCAGTCCTCAGGTGTCAGGCTGCCCCCCTGCAAAGGTGGATCGGTCGGGCCCGCAAAGCAGGCAGCCAACATCGAAAAATCAGCGTCGTCGACATCGCCATCCGCATCGGCGTCGTAAAACCCGGGGGCGGCCTGCAGACACAAAAAGTCACCCGGCTTCATCACGGTTGATTGACCGGCAGGAATGTTGCCGCCATCCCATGGGTTACCCGCCGAGGCTCCGACGAATTCGTTGAACCGTTCGCCGGATGTTGTGTCGAACACATTGGCAAACACGCGAAGTGTTGATGACGGCTTTGATGACAGATGCGCCAACCGGATGCGCAGTTCGCGTTCGCCATCCGAGCCGGCATAGCTGACTTCATCACCACCGAGGATATCAGTGGGGGCATTTAGAAATGCGCCTTGAATAAACTCGTGTTGGGTTTTGTCGATTCGGTAAACGCCAACGAGTGTTGGAAACAAACAGATTGCGTAGTCGGCTCGAACTCCGAGCGGGAAGAATAGATCGCCACGCTGTCCGTTTGATCCCTTGCCGGAAATCAATCGGCGCGATGGATCGCTTTGATCCTTCAGCTCGTACGTCGATGCGAACCCACCTGGGATCGAATCGACATACACGATCACACCGCGCGTCGGGTTGGTTGGCCAAGCCGCGGTATTGTTGAATCCGAGAACGAAATTTCCATCACTGTCAGAATCAAAGTGCAGTGTTGATGTTGCACCGATGATGTCGCCAGCGCCGTTGTTCATGCCAGTTGTCGACAACTGGTATTCGCCGGTCGAAATAAAGCCATCGATTGCGCCGATCGTCCGGGTCGTATCGATCAAATCAACCAGCGCGTCGCCGGGATCATTTGGGACGTACACGCGCACGTAGTCGATGTAGTGATGCTGCGGAAAGGTCGTCGTCGCGTCGGGCGGACCGGGCCAATCGCCGCCGACGGCGGTGTTGAGTATCCAGAAGAACGGCTCATTCGGCACGTTCGCGTTGGTGCTCGAATGTCGGAGCACGCCGTCGACAAACCAATCAATCTGTCCGGGCCACCACTCGACTGCGAATTCATGAAAACCCGCAGTGAAATCGGGGCCGTTGTACGTTCCGGTCACGGTCTGGCCGATCTCCCATGGCGGTTCCCAATTCGGACCGAGCGGTCCCCAGTGATGACTCATGTGCACCACGTTGGGAACCTGTCCGATGGCTTCCATGATGTCGATCTCTGGAGGCCAACCGCCGTCGGACGCCAGTCCCCAGTGTGCGGGCCACATGCCCTTGTCGCTCGGTAGTTGAGCGCCGACTTCGATTCGGCCATACGTTGTGGCGAAACGATCTTTGGTGTCGACCAATCCGGACGAATAGTTCCACGTTCCAAACCCGCCCTGATTGTCAAACCCGGAGATAACCCGTTGCTGGCTGCGCAACGTCAGCACGCTTCGACCGTCTACCGTCGTCTGGTACACATCGTCGGGCGCGTAGTATTGAAGCTCGTTGTTTTTGATCTGATGAATGTCTTCCACGCGCCACTTGGTCGCATCGACGGTGGGTTCATCAAATTCATCACCCCAGATCAAATCCCAGGCGCCGCTTGTCGGCGTGTTGGGGATCATCGACATGTCGTCGACCACGACAGAACCAGGGTCATCGTTGTGCTGAATAAACAGAACCGTGACGCGCGCTTCGACCGCGTCAGCCGGCGCGGTTGCTGGCAGCATGTGTTCGGTCCACAGATTCTGAGGCGTGGATCCGTCGAGAATGAGTTTGCTGTGCTCGGAAAGCATGTCGGGCGTGCCGTACGCACCGTTGGCAACGCGGTAGAACTCAATCTTGAGCATGCACTGGTTGGCCGTTCCGGTCAGCGCGGTGTTCGTGTTGTGACGCACCCAAGCCGATGCGACCCAGTCGATGCCTTCGGTTGTGGGAATGTTCTGAAAGAAGCCGGTGTAGTTGGTGGCGCCGGAGTTTTCGCCGGAAATCGCAGCCACGTAGCTACCGTTGTGCGGTGTGATGGGAGCGACAGCAACGTGGGCCCCGAACGTCTGCCAACTCCCAAAGCTTCCCGACTCGAAACCGGGATTGGTCACGTCGGCGCGTACTTGCGCAGCGAATAAGAAGCATTGAATGGACGCAACAGCCATGCATGCAAACGCGATCGCTGCGCCACGAGGGTTCTGGCGAGGTTGCGCGACGGCATTGGGTTGTGGGCCTGCGTCAGAATTCATGGCTATTAGCTCAAATCAGCGCATCCGTGTGCCGTCGCCATTGCTGGCTGGTTCCTGTTGATCAGTTCACTGTCGATCTTGGTTGGTACGGCGAAACGCGAACGCGCGGTGAAAACTCGATCGGTTCGTTATCGCTGTTGAATTTGACCGGGAGAACTGTACCGCCATGCAGGTCGCCAAATAGAACGTTCAATTTTCCGCGTGGGTGTCGCTTGCGCGGAATGCGGTCTGCTGCGAGTCCGCCGTCAGCCTCGTTGGCGTTGACCGCGTCTCCCAGATAGGGACCGCTTGCCTGCGCGCTGAGAACCAAGTTTGAGAATCCGGTGTTCGCAATATTCTGATCTTGTGAGTCGCGTCCCGCCTCGAAGATCAATCCGACCTCGCCAGGTCCGAAAATCTTGTCGAGGTTTCCTTGCAGTCGTGTTCCGGTTCCGCTCTGGCGACACGGATGCGTCCCGGGGTAGAGCTTTTCGCCGACGCATTCAAACCATGCGCCCGATCCAACAGAAACCGCCCGCCAGCACGCCGGGTTGCCCTGGCTCACACCGACTTCAGCGCCGGTGATGTCTTCGTTGACGGCGTAACTGAGCCGTCCCCAGTAAGACATGCCCGTTTGGCTTGCCCGGGCGTTGTCGGGATCGCCGGTCCCTTTCAAACCGTCACCGCTGGGAAGATTCTGCGGGTAGTAGGGTGTCGCGAGTTTGACGCGATCGGAAGGACAGACCACGAGTTCCAATTCGTCCTGGATGAGTTCCTTCTGGGTCAGTGCATCCTGGTAATCGGTAGCCCGAACGCCCCAATCCCAGTTCTGCCTGAACTTCATCCCGGCGCCTTGCGCGATTGCAACGGGCCAGGACAGCAACTCATCGCCGATTCCGTATTCGTAGCGGTCGCGCGATGCGTCGGCGAGATCAAGACCAACTTCGTCCGTCGTGATCTGAAAGCGACCATTGTGATCCTGCGCGAACATGCTGACCGATTGACCGGTTCCGCGCATGTGTGCAAGGCACGTTGCGAGTTTGGCTTGGTCGCGCGCGCTACGCAGCGAGGGCAGGAGGATGGATATCAAGAGTGCAATGATCGAAACAACAACCAACAATTCGACGAGGGTGAACGCCCGTTGATCAGGTTCCTGCACCCGACGAGTTCTCATTCTTCTTTGGCGATTCATGAAACGACTCTCCAATGTGCAGCAATGCCTAACCGGCTGCGCGATTCCGTTCTTCAGCTTTGGCTACATCGCTCTGACGATTGTTTTCTTGTTTGGGCCAATTCTTTTCAGCGGCGTGTTTGGGCGGTGCGGTGGAATGGTGAATCTCAAGAAAGCACGACACCGATTGTCGAATGCGCTGTCCTGTGTCGCCACCCAAGAGCCCATTGAGTGCCCTGGTTGCTTCCCGACCAAGGGCTCGGGCGTCTTGGCACACTGCCGTCATGGTCGGATACACGGAAAACCTTGCATCACCATCATCAAACCCCACGATCGACAAGTCGTGCGGAATCTGAATGCCGAGTTCATGTGCTTTGTTGATCGCGCCAATCGCCAGTTGCGGGTCGGCAAGAACCATCGCGGTCGGTGGGTTGGCCATCGTCATCGCCATCTTCAAGATCGTGGCGCCGCCGATGAGGTTAGCCGGGTTCCTGAAGATCAGGCTTTGATCGATCGGAACGTCGTGCGCCTTGAGCGATGCCTTGTATCCTTCGAGGCGGTCGAAGTGATCGCAGTCGGGAATGGTGTTCATGCCGAACGCGATGCGCCGATGTCCCAATGAAAACAGATAGTCAACCGCCCGCGTGGTTTCCTCGCCCGAAATGCAATCGATGTAGCTGACGGCTTCGTTGTCGAATCGCTCGCTAAGCACGATCGCTGGAAAACCTTCTGCGACGATCTGCTCGCACACGTGCATGGATTCAACCGACGTTCGCAGGATGACGCCGCGCACGCCCTTGCGCATGAAGTACTGCGAGTAGGTTTCCTCTGATGACTTGTCGCGCTGCGGTTTGAGAATCATGAGGTCGAGATGGTGTTCATCGACGGCCTCTGAAATGCCTTCCAATACAGCGAAGTCAAAAGCGGACGCGATCATCTCGCGCCCGGTGTAGGTGATGGCGATGTTGGTGGTGGATTTCCTGCCGACGCGCGAGATGTAACCGGTCTTGTTGGCGATGGCGAGGACGATTTCGCGTGTCTTTTCGCTGACGTTGCGATCGTTGTTGAGTGCGCGCGACACCGTCGTGATTGACACGCCGGCCTCTCGAGCGATTTGACGAACTGAACTCATCTCATTGCCCTTGCGTTTGAATGTTTACCTGAAACAGTATCGGCAACAATACCGCAATCTGGCCACGATTTCAACACAATTCGGCGCGGTTGTTTCACTCTTTTTGGTGAAGTTGGCTCGTCAGTAAGATCATGTGGAATAAAAGGTTATGGCTGTGTTGGGTGGCTGCTGGGCGAGGGCTGGCGGGCGTCTATCCCTTGCGAAACGCGGTGCGCAGGGCGTTCATCAGCAGCGGTTCGACCGCGATGAATATCAACAGAAGTGGGATGAGCGAGATGGTGCAGGCGGCCATCAAAGTATTCCATGCCGTCCCGCCATGTTGCTGCATGAGGCGCTGCAACCCGATCGCAAGCGTGAATTGCGATTCGTGATGGAGGAACAACAGTGGTCCGAGAAAGTCGTTCCACACAAATGCCAGATGAAACATGCCGACCACAATGATCGCCGGTCTGCTCAACGGTAAAACGATGTGTCGAAACAAACCGGCATGGGACAGTCCGTCGATGCGCCCGGCATCAAAATACTCGTCGGGGATTCGTTTGAAGAACTGCATCAGGAGATAAATTCCAAACGCGCCCCCGAACCATGCGGGTAGCCACAACGGTTTGAGCGTTCCAATCCAACCGAGGTATTTGAAGAGCAGGTAAGTCGGAATGATGATGACTGGAAAGGGGATGGCCATCGCGACAAACAACAGCGCCTGCATGTATCGACGTCCGCGCCAAGGAACGAACACCATGCCATACGCGACAATCGAACTGGACAGCAGGAGTCCCAGCGTGCTCAACGAAGCCACCACCACCGTGTTGCGAAACTGCGTGGGAAAATCAACAACATCTGTTGACCATGCGCCTTCGCTGACGTTGACGCGCCGACCATCGGGCAGTTCCTTCCACACACCCGAGTCGTAGTTTTCGACGATGTACTGCGGAATGCGGCTTGCATCTTCGGGCAGCAGTTTCAGATTCGCGGACCGCACCTCATCGATCGGCTTGGCACTCGTGGCGATCATCCACAGCAACGGAAACACAAACATCGCCGAGACGATGATCGCGGGAAGCGTACGGACGAATGAAATGGGCGAGGCCTTCTTCATCAGAGTGCGTGTGGAACAATCGGAAGTCGTCGAATTAACATACGGGCGATAAACAGTGGGATCAGCACAACCAGCAACTCAACACAACACAACGCGCACGCGTATCCGAATCGTTGATAGCGAAAGGCCATGTCGTAGATGTACATGGTGAAGAAATAACATTTGCGCCCGGGTCCGCCGCCTGGCAGCATGATGTAAGGAACGGCAAACGTCTGCCAGACGTAGAGCATGTCCACGAGCAAATTGAACAGAATTAGCGGCGCGATCATCGGCAGCGTGATCAGGCGGAATTGGGCGATCGGGCTGGCCCCATCGGTTTTCGCCGCCTCCTGCAGGGTTTTCGGGACGTCGGAGATCCCGATCAGGAGGATCAGGCTTGATTGGCCGACCCCCCAAAGGCTGATGAGGACCACGCTCGGCAGCGTCCAGTTGGCGTCGAGCAACCAATTGGGTCCGTCAATTCCAAACCATGCAAGGCAATTGTTGACCAAGCCGTACTCGCCGTTGAGCGCCCAGCGCCAGATGATCCCGACAGCCACCAACGGCGTCATCGTCGGCGCCAACATGCAGACGCGCCACCAGGTTGCGCCGACCTTGGCATGGTGCAATGCGACCGCGGTGGCCAGCGACACAACCGTGCCAAGTCCCAGCGTCAGCAGCGCAAATGTCGAAGTATTCGCAAGCGTCAGCCCAAGAACCGAGTCATCGAACAGCGCATACCAATTCTCCAGCCCGCAAAATGCCGGCATGCGCATGCCGTTGAACTGGCAAAAGCTCAGTAGGATCGTCGTGACAAGGGGCGCGAGGACGAAGACAAGTCCACCGACAAGCCAAGGCGTCGACCAGAGCGTGGCCCGCACATCCAACCATCGTCCTTCGCGTTCGGTAGCGCTCATGGGTAGGTCACTCCCCAACGCAGATAACGGGCGACGCATGTCTTGGTAAGTGCCTCGATTTCCCGTTGGCATTTTTCGAATCGCGCCTGGACATCGCAATCGCTGATCCAGACTTCACCATATGCCGCGCGGTATTCGGAGAGCAACTCTGACCAGTTGGGTAGCGGCGGCAGGGTGGCGGCTGGTGTTTGCCGAGCAAGGAATTCGTGAACGTCGATGCCCTTGTTGGGATGCGTTTTTACGAATGCATCTGAAAGATCGGCGAGGGGGCTGTTCTTCCCGTGGAGCCAGCACAGCCACTCAATGGGTTTCAATTGCAGTTCGGATTGGTCCGTATCACCCAGCGCGTCTTTCAGGGTTGCGCCATCGAGCCAAGGGGCGAGTTCTCGATAGCCTGAAATCGTTATCGGTTCGCCCGCGTAGAGCCAATCGACAAACGTCCATGCCGCTTGAGGATTCTTGGCGCCGCGTGGAATTGCGAGGACATCCATTTCAAAGAAACCGATGGGCTCGCCGCTTCGTGTCGGAAACGGTGCGACGCCGACATCCATGTCGGGTTTGAATCGGCGCAGCAGGTGGGCCATCCACGGTCCCTGTCGCACCATAACCACTTCACCGGTCAGAAATGGATTGTCCGGCGCTCCAAATGCGCCGAGCTTCGATTCAAAGTCCAGCACATTCTTGAACCCGTAGTCGCGGGTGTAGGATTGCACCCACCGATGGGCTTCGACAACGTCGAAGCGCGCAACGTCGAGGCGATCCGTCGATGGATCGGTCCAGGTGACACCCCACCAGGTCGGCCACGTGTGCCAATACCAATCGAATGAGCCAGCCGTTCCCGGAAGATATCCCATGCGTTCAAGTCGATTCTTGTCATCACGCACCGAAAGGATCTCGGACGCACGTTTCAGTTCTTCAAGCGTGCGCGGCGCTTGGCTGGGGTCCATACCGGCGTCAATCAGAGCTTGAGCAGAGTCTGCAAATAGCCTGCGATTCCAGTAAAGGGCGATGGTTGCCGGTGTGGAAGGCACGGCGAACAACTCGTCATGGTACTTGCAGGCGTTCCAAAGACGCTCGATGGTCATCGTCTCAACCGGATCAGTGTCTCCGATTTCATCAAGCGGGATCAATGCGTTGGCGGCTGCGAAACCCGACACATTGCGTTGCCACAGACCGACCACATCGGGTGGGTCGCCGCCAACGATGGCGATCTGCGCTTTAACATCGACGTTGGCGACGGGGACATACTCGACGAATATTTTCTGTTCTTTTCCAATGGTCGCGTTGAATGTATCGACAACCGCGCGGGCAGCCTGGGCCTCGTAGCCGGACCATTTCTCCCAATAGACAACATGTGTGAACGCGGCTGGCGCAGGCTCGCTGCGCGGAGGGGCGTTGAGGCACAGCAACACCAACCCCAACACGACGCTTGCAAGCAAGAGTATTCGAACCGCATTCATCTCGTTGCGATCCAGAGGGGCAAACGAATGGCGACGGCTGACAATGCCGTGGCACAAAGGAATTTTGTCCGGATGCACATTTTCCGCAAACCTGCGCCGGTATTGAGCAGTAAACGGCGGAGGTATTTGGGTGGTCCATTGCAGCACAACGGTCATTTGATAACAACCTGAAACTGTTTTTTAACACGCCATTGGGCGAGGGTTGTACCTTTTCGACTTGGGCGAATCTTGCTATACCTGAACCGGTTAATTTGATTCGGTTTGCCAGAGTGAATTCGGAGGGTTCAAGTCATCATGTCCAAACGCGCGTTCACCCCTTCCAGAATGGTCCTTCCAATTCTCGTCTTGCTCTTCGCTTGCGCCACCACCTTCGCCGAGAAATCCGTCGGTCAAGAATCCGTCGATGCTTCCGCAAAGAAACCGGACACCAGCGAACGGGTCAAACAACTGATCGCCAAGATGACGCTTGAAGAAAAACTTGGACAGTTCACCCAGATGTGGGGCGGTATTCATCAAGAGACGAATCCCGAAACCGCTGAACAAAAGTATGCCGACCTCGCCGGCCAAGTTCGCGCGGGGATGATTGGTTCGTTTCTAGGGATCAAGACGGCTGAGCGCGCCAACGAGTTCCAACACGTCGCGGTCGATGAGTCGCGACTGGGTATTCCGCTGATACTTGCCAACGATGTCATTCACGGGTTTCGAACGATCTTCCCAATCCCGCTCGCGGAGACCGCGTCGTTCGATCCTGAAGCCGTCCGCCAGTCAGCGCGCATCTCCGCCATCGAAGCTGCGGCTGCAGGGACGCATTGGACGTTTGCGCCCATGATGGACATCGGTCGCGATCCACGTTGGGGGCGCGTGGCTGAGGGCGCCGGCGAAGATCCGTATCTCGGTTCGGTGATGGCCAAGGCGCGCATTGAGGGATTTCAGGGCGATGATCTGACGGCAAGGGATACGATTCTTGCCTGTGCCAAGCACTTCGTGGCCTATGGTGGGGCCGAAGGCGGGCGCGATTACAACGCCGTCGATATTTCGCAGACGACGCTGCACAACGTCTATCTTCCGCCGTTCAAGACCGCCGTCGAATCGGGCGTCGGTTCCATCATGTCTGCGTTCAACAGTCTCAACGGGACGCCGTGCACTGCCAATCAAATGATTCTCGATGACATCCTGCGCAAACGCTGGGCGTTCGACGGCTTCGTCGTCAGCGACTGGAGTTCGACGACCGAAATGGTCGCCCACGGGACAGCTGCCGACGATGCGGACGCCGCCCGTCAGGCACTATTGGCCGGGATCGACATGGACATGTCGTCGTTCTCGTTTCGAACCCATCTGGCGGAAGCGGTCTCGAACGGCTTGATTAAGGAGACCGATGTCGATCGAAACGTCGCCCGGGTCCTGGAGGCCAAGTTTCGCCTCGGGCTGTTCGATCGACCGTACGCCGATCCCAAAGAGCAGAAGCGCCTCACCCTGTGCAAGGAGCATCGGGCAGCCGCCCGCGATGTTGCGCGAAAAAGCATCGTCTTGTTGAACAACGAAGATCAGACGCTGCCCATTCCCAAGAGTGTCAAGTCCATTGCAGTGATTGGACCATTGGCGACTTCGAAGAAAGACCCGATGGGAACATGGGCGGTCTTCGGCGAACCCGATGATGTCGTGACGGTTGAAGAGGGGATGAAGGCTCGAGCCGGTAATGCGATTCGTGTGCAACATGCCCGTGGATGCGGCGTCCTGGAGTCGGATCGCTCCGGTTTTGATGAAGCGAAGAAGATCGCCTCGGAAAGCGATTACGTTGTGCTCGTTTTGGGCGAGAGTGAAGATCTCTCGGGTGAAGCGCATTGCCGATCTTCGCTGGGGCTTCCTGGAATTCAACTTGAATTGGCCAAAGCGATCATCGAGTTGAAGAAACCGACCGCGGTAGTGTTGATGGCCGGTCGTCCACTCAGCGTCCCGTGGCTTGCGGAAAATGCCGACGCGATGATCATGGCGTGGCATCTTGGCGTGGAGTCGGGCAATGCGATCGCCGACGTTCTCTTTGGCGCCTACAACCCGGGCGGCAAGATGCCCATGACCACGCCAAGAAACGTCGGGCAGGTTCCGATCTATTACGCTCACGAAAACACCGGACGCCCGCCAACGTCGGAGCGCTACACGTCCAAGTACATCGATGTTGCGTGGACGCCGCTCTACCCATTCGGCTACGGTAAGAGCTATACGACGTTTGAATTCGCCAACCTTGCGCTGAATCAGAAACAGTTTGATGCGAACGATGCAGTTGAATTGAGCGTGGACGTGTCGAACACGGGACAGGTGGCTGGTGACGAAGTGGTTCAGGTCTACATGCGCGACATGGTGACGTCCATCACGCGACCGATCCGCGAATTGAAGCGATTCCGCCGGATTCACCTCAAGCCTGGCGAGACGCAGTCGGTGAAGTTCACGATTGCTGCAAATGAGTTGGGCTTCTACGACAATGCCGGTGTTTATCGACTCGAACCGGGCAAGTTCAAGGTCTGGGTCGGTCCGGATTCAAACGCCAGCCTCGAAGCCGATTTCGAAATCGCCAAGAATACAGCCAAGGTGACGACGGCTGCGAATTGATCTAGCGCAGTGAGTTGAGTTGGTCGGCAAAGTCAACGAGGTCGATGTCGCCATCGTTGTCGGTGTCGAATTCGCCGCACGTCGATGGTTGGATTGAGAAGGGGCCGTCCATGCACGCCAAGAAGCAATGGGCGCGTTTGTCGGCCAACAGATCCACGCAGATGGGCACGAATCGAAACGTGTTCAACACGACTTCCTGATCCTGACCGTCGTTGGGCGGCCCATCCAACTGCCAAAGGTTGATGTGGACGCGCGGCTGTTCGGGCCGAGGAAGGTAAGCCCCCGAGTTCACCCATGACGCGATCAGCGTTGCTGGCGATTCATCTGACGGTCCGCCGCGCCAGGCCCGCGCTTCGATGCGATCGGGCAGCCAGCGCAGTGCATAACTGACCATTTCGCCTTTCGAATAAGTGATATCAAATCGCGAGATGTTGCTGGGGACGTAGTACGGCTGAACGACGAATTGAGCCACGTCATCTGCGGGATTTCCCCACCGACTGATCTCCACATCGATTTCGTTGTGCAGATTCCAGGGATTGCCTGGATCGTAACACACCGGGTATTGCCAAAGGAATAGCCCCAGCACAACGTTCGCTGGCATCAGGTCGAGTTGCCCGACGGTCGTGAAGATGTAATCGCCATAACCGAGCGGATCTTCGAGTGTCACTTCGGTGCTCTGCCACGTACCGCCGATGTTCTTGATCGTCAGGTGCAGTTGGCCCTGAGCATCAACCCAGACATTGTTCGCGCTGTCGCCGAAGAAACTCGGGCCGGGGCCAAACACACCTGGACCTTTAACGCGCCAATCGTGCCCTGCAAAATCGATGACACGTCCGCCGGGGAAATCACTCCATTGCTGCTCGTCGCGCGTCGGCGGGCCTGCACGATCGAACTGGATCAAATCATAGAAAACAGTTCCGGTTTCCTGCGCCGGACTCTGTAAAAACGCCAGCAGGAGGCGGGCAGCGGCTGACCCTGCCGGTGCAAACTGCGTTGTAAACGAGAACTCGTGCCACGTATCGGTCGAGTCAGTCGGCAGCAGTACGTCATGCGATTCGAAGTCGATTAAGTTGCCGCCGGCATCGCGCCATTCGACATTGACAACACCTTTTGCGTTGCCGTTTAAGACGTCCAAAGACGAATGCAGCACCCGCCCGGAGACCACCCATCGTTCACCGGGTGCGGTATCGAGACTCTGCCAGAACGCTGAAATATCCCACCCGCCAAGGTTTGGTCCTTTGACGGCGGCTGACCGGCTTCCATGGACGACGGGGCTTCCGGTTCCGCCCACAATGCCAAACTGGTTCCACTCGGCGAAGGTTGGCGGGCCGTTGTCCGCCAACTCGAAACTGGGGTTGGCCAACTGGCATTGCCCGAACGCATCGACGGCGCTATTCGCAACGACGAGTACCGCCATGAGTGTCCACGAGCGAAAAGCCATCAGCCAGATCTCCTGTTCGCGATTCAAGCCCCATCGTCGAACGCATTGGAGCCGCGATGGGGCATGGATTATAGCGTTGCAGTCACCCGCAATGAAACCGTCTTGTTCGACTTCGTCGGCCGCCACGAAGATTTTTTGCGTCCAGAACAAGTGTTTTCGGGAAGTGAGGGCCTCAAATTATCGGAACCCCGTTGTGCCCCGCCGTTTCTATGCGGTGGCGAAGATGTCGAGTGAGGAAGCGCGCAGATTGCATGGCGATTCGAGTTTGGCCGATTGATTGCGCTGCCGCAACAGAGTGAAGCGAGCAATCCGGTTGATCGAGAAACGCCAACCAGCATCGTCGCGCAGCGCAAAGATCCACACGATTTGCAAAACCAACCCTTTAACACGGCGAGAAATTTGCACGAGCGCGATCCGGGGCGCGCAACCTCAAATTGCAGTTGCAATCGTGCGCATCTGGCTTTTGAAAGTCAGATTGAAAAATGTTTACATTCTGTTCTCGGATGCCAATGACGTAAAATTCCCCATTGAAACAATCAAACCAATTGGCTTTGATTGTCGCAGGGGGCATCCCAAGCGTGTGCTATGTCACGCTTCATGGGCAACATGGCAGCGCCAAGGGTTTCGACATCGAATAGGGCCGACGTGATTGCGTACTTCGCGTGCGACATCACGTCGAATTTTTTTGCGCCATGAGAACATGAGAGAAGTACGCGGTCGAGGCGTTGTGAGCCCACAAGGAAAGTACGACGAAGTCATTCACTCCAGTTCATTATCGGATTCTTTAGGTGGTCATTAGATGCGCTTTAACGCGCGCACGTACCGTCTGATGGTGAACTTCGAAGGATGTCCATGGAAAGGGGACAAGATGTATCAGTCCATACGCAAACTAATGATCACGTTTATCGCTCTGGGGGCGGCAGAGGCGATTACGTCAGGTGTTCCGTTGGGCGATCCTGACGAACGTTCGCGCAGCGCAGCCTATGGGGCGGTTGATTTTGAGCGGACCGTGATCGATGCGTCAGCCGTTGCCTATGAGCGAACCGTCGGGGATGTCGATGGAGACGGTGACAACGATGTCATCGCGACGTCGATCTTTCCGGATAACCTGCTTTGGCTCTACCGCGCGCCCGATTTCAATCGGGAAACGTTGCTCACGCTCAACGGTTCGACGCATGGATGGCCTTACTTTCGTGCCGACGATCTGCAGTTGGCCGACTTGGACCTCGACGGTGACCTCGATGTCGTGACCCGCATCGGTGATAGCGGAGATGTCAACGGGCGGGTCGTCTGGATCGAGAATCCACTGGCTGGCTGCAACGACGTGAGCGGTACGTGGACTGTGCACCACATCGGCGCGAGTGAGTACACGAAGGACATCGTGATCGCAGACATTGATCGAGACGGGCGAAAGGACATCGTCACGCGAGAAGACAGCCGCACGCAGGTTTGGTTCAACGACGGACCCCAGTCGTGGGTTAAGAAGGAAATCAATCACGCATCACACGAGGGCATGGACGTCGGCGACCTCGACGGTGATGGCGATCCCGACATCGTGCTGAATGGTTTCTGGCTTGAAACGCCATTGAACCCGCGCACGGGAACTTACGTCAATCGCAACATCGACAACAAATGGTACAACCAGAACGTCGGTTGGGAGGGCAACAGCTGCAAAGTCGTGGTGGCGGACATCGATGGCAACGGGAACAACGACGTTGTCTTCTCGCAATCGGAATACACCGGTTATCCGGTGTCGTGGTACAGCGCCACCAACCCGAAAAACGGTCCATGGACCGAACACGTGATCGTTTCGGTGTGTGAAGACTGTCACAACCTGCAAGCCAAAGACTTCAACGGTGACGGTCATGTCGATGTTGTGTATGGCGGCATGCCGCAATCGCCGCAGCGCGGGCTACGTTTGATGCTGGGTGATGGTGGATCAAATTGGACGCCGATCACAATTCAGAGTCAGGGTTCGTACAGCGCCGAGATCGGCGATTTCGACGAGGACGGTGACTGGGATATCATTGGCATTCGCAGCTGGGACACGCAGCCGACCGAGATTTGGCGCAACACGTTGGCCGAGCCGTCGGGGACCATCCCGCTTGATCAATGGCATTACGTCGAGATCGACAACGACCGCCAGCGTTTCGAAAATCAGAATGCGTACTTCGGTCTCGGCTGGGGTGACATCAACGGCGATGGCTTTCTCGACCTGGTATCCGGACGGTGGTTTTATCGCAACCCCGGCGGGGCGATGAATACTGCGCCCTGGCCCAGTGTCGACTTCAACGTTGGTTTTGACGTGGACGCGAGTCTCGTGGTGGATGTCGATGGCGATGCGTTTGGTGATGCGATTGCGTCTACCGGCCCGCAGATTTACTGGCTCGAAGCCGACGATATCGCGGGCACAAGTTGGACGGCCTACTTGGTTGACAATGATGCGCCGTATGAACCGGTTCACGATATCCCGCAAGGATACGCAGCGGCCGACATCATACCGGGCGGTCGTCTGGAGATACTGTTTAATAACGGCGATAAGCTTTATTCCTACGAAATTCCGGCGAGCAATCCAGAAGCTGGCAATTGGCCCATGACGGTTCTAGTCGACCAATGCATCAGCGAGGATATTGGTATCGGTGACATCGATCGAGACGGGCTGACCGATGTCGCGGTGGCGTACTTCGCAGGCAGCGGGGCGAAGGGGATGAAGTGGGCCCGCAATCCGGGTGATGGCAGCGGCAATTGGCAGGAATATGGCGTCGGCGAGATTGTTCCGGCTGGGGCTGAGCAATATCCCGATCGGATCAAGATCGCAGAACTCAACGGCGATTTGCGAGCGGACATCGTCTGCACACAAGAGACGCAATCGCAAAGTGCTTCCACATTTTGGTTTGAAGCGCCCACCGATCCAACGCAAAGTCCGTGGGTGCGTCACACCATCGTTACGCAGAACACCACGAACAGCATGGACGTGGCCGACATGGACCACGATGGCGACATCGACGTCATCACGCAGGAGCACCGCGGCTCCCGAAAGTTGCAGATTTGGGAGAACGACGGGTGTGGTGATTTTACTGAGCGGTTGATCGACAGTGGAAAGGAAGGACACCTCGGCGCCCGCGTCGCCGATCTTGATCAAGACGGCGATCACGAAATCATCAGCATCGCCTACGACAACTACGCCGTGATGCATTTGTGGCGAAACGACAACTTTACCTGTCCGTATGCCGACGGCGATTATGACGACGATGGCAACATCGATGACGATGATGCGCAGGCACTGGTTGGTTGCCTCACCTCGCCTGGTGTGTCCGTGAGCGATGAGGATTGCAGGTCATTTGATTTTGACTGCGATCAGGACGTGGACCTGTGCGATTTTTCGACGTTCCAGTCCCTGCGCGGCGGTTCGTAGGGGGCCATTACCGCAGTTGTGCGTCATCGGCGATAGCCAACAGTCTCACAACCCATTTGTGGTTCGATTGGACGCGAATTCAAACGCGTAGCGGGCGAGTTCTTGAGCGTTGCGCAGTTCGAGCTTGCGTTTGATGCGTTCCTTGTAGTTGTCCACAGTCTTGATGCTCAAGTGGAGTTGCTCGGCGATTTCGCGTGACGTTCGGCCCATCCCGGTCAGGCGGAGCGTTTCCAATTCACGATCGCTGAGTAGCTTGATCGATGGCGCCTGAGGCCTACCGCCGTTCTGCGCGGCTCGATGCAACAGAAAGTCGGTCATCCGCTCGCTCAGCACCACCTTGCCGTCAGCCACCCGACGGATGGCGTCGATGATGCGGTCAGCCGCCTCTTCTTTCATGATGTACCCGAGCGCCCCGACCTGAAGCGCCCGTTCGGCGTAAACCTGTTCGTCGTACATCGAGAGCAAAAGCAGCTTGACGTCCGGTGCGACGTGTCGAAGATCCGCCGCCAACTCCAGACCACTGTCTTTTCCCATCGCGAGATCGAGCACGGCTACATCGGGCTTCTCTTTGATAATCGCTTCCCGCGCGGTTTCCACATCCATCGCCGTGCCGCAGACTTTGAGGCCGGCTTCGTTGTCGATGAGACGCGCAAGTCCGTCGGTGACAATCGGATGATCGTCCATGAGAAATATTCGAAGCATTGATTTCGTGTCTTCGGTCATTTTTTTTCGCCCATCGGAAATTCAACGTCGACCCGTACGCCACTGCCAACCAACGACTCGATGGCGATCGAACCGCGCAGGATGTCTGCACGGTAGCGCATCAGTTGCAGGCCCACGCCCTCGGTTTCGGCACGGTTTGTTTCTTCAAACCCGCTGCCATCGTCGATGACGGTGAGTGCGATCATACCGTTGCTTGTTGCCAGACGGATGTCGATGTTCTTCGCGTGACCATGACGAACGGCGTTGGTGACGGCTTCGCGCACGATGCCATATATCTGTACGTTTTCGGCTTCATTCGGAAGATTCAGCGCACCTTCCGCATCGATATTGACCCCACATCCGCTGTGGGCGTGGGTGTCAGCCGCCAGAGCATCCAGCGCATGTATGAGTTCGTCGCGGTTCATTTTGGATGGATATAGACCGCGGACAATATTGCGCAGCGCGACGGAGGTGGCGGTGGCCTGCTGCGTCAATTCTTCGGCACGTTGGCGGGCGTCTTCGGGTAGTTGTCGCTCGAGCGTTTTTGTCCCAAGCGCCAGTCCGGTCAAACGCTGCCCGAGATCGTCGTGCAGGTAACCCGCGATGCGGCGCTGTTCTTCGGAAGCGATCGTCAGGATTTCCAACTCAAGTTCGCGACGACGCTCCACTTCGTCATGCAGCTGGACGTTTCGATCGGCAAGCTCCGCCGTTCGATCGCTGACCCGTTCTTCAAGCGTTGCATGCGCATCTTCCACCGCCCGCTGCGAGCGCACAATGGCGGCAAGGAGCCAACCCACACCCCATGCGCCGCATGCGAGAATCAAACCAGCCAGCCAGAGATGTCTCGTTGAACCGGACGATCCAAAATGACCATGGTTGGCTGACTCCATGTCGTGTTCGAGATGCGAACCCAACTGATCGAGGTCCGAAACGAAAGCAGCGAATAGTGGATCGCTCCGAGCGATTTGAGAATTCGATGCGTCATGCCCGTCGCGCAGCGCATCCCACGACTCGATGAACTTGCGGATGATCAAGTCCGGCGAATCGTTTGGGAGATCATCCAACAGCTGCGTGATGTCATCGTCGATTCTCTCAACCTGCGTGGACCAATCCGGACGCAGCAGCATCGCCTGAATGTCGGCGATGAGGCGTTGGGTCTCAACACGATGCGATGCGGCATGGGCTTCGTCTCGATGTTGCTGCAGATGTTGCCAACTGAACAGTGCAGTCAGCGCGGCGCATGTGATCGCCGAGACTGCGCTGAGCAGATAGACATTTCGAAGCAGGTATTTGCCAGACGTTCGTGCGGCCATTGCGTTACCGCACATCATAACGCATCCGAAGGCGGCTGCGATTCGAGCCGCCGGTCAATTCGGCGCGTTGTGGGAATCTTCCCCACAGAAAACAGGTCGGGTTTCCATCTGGCGACGCGGTCACGGGGCGCTATCCTTGGCCATCATGCGCAACAGGAGGGAGATTGCCCTCCAGCCGTGACTGAAAGAAGTGCGCCGCGAATGGATGCCGCCCACCACAACCAATCAACCAAAGCGGCCTTTACGCTGGTTGAACTGCTCGTCGTGGTTTCCATCATTGCTTTGTTGATTGCGATCTTGCTGCCTTCGCTGAAGGGGGCACGGGACCAGGCCAAAGCCACCGTCTGCCTGAGCAACGTGCGCCAGATGGGCATGGCCTCGGCGATGTATTCAGACAGCAACAACGACTATTACCCATTGACCAAGCACGGCGATCAGGATGCTGTCTGGATCAAGACATTGCAGCCGTACGCCGGTAACGATCTGCTCTATCGCTGTCCGTCGGACCGCAGCACCGATTGGTTCGACCCAAACGATACGCCAGCCGACCAATTGAAAAATGATCGCAGAAGCAGTTACGGCGTGAATATCTACTTTTCACCGGAAGCCGCGCCACCGCTCGGCGCGCCCGATCCGACGCCGCGCTACGGTTTCGTTCGGCGCGATCTTATGCCCCGACCCGAGCAGACGATTCACTTCGGCGAACACGTCGAGACCAAAGGATTCGAGGACTTCGCCGATCACATTCATGCGGACCAGTGGATACCGAATTTGCTCACCGGTACGCCGACATCCGAACCGAAAGAATCCGTCGCGCTTGAGCGCCATCGAAAAAAAGCCAACTACACGTTCGCCGATGCCCACGCAGAAGTGCTCGCGTTCGATTGGACATTCAAACTCAACGAAACCAAGGACACCGTCCTACACGATCATTGGAACCCCAAAGGGAAACCCAAGTGAGGAATAGCCCGTGAGATACCGCGCCATACCACTGTTGATCATCGCCGCTTTTGTCGCGACACCGACTGAGGCCCATGAGGGGATTGTCGTGGGGCACAGTCCGGTCGACCCCAACGGAACCGGTTCGTGTCCGACGCTGGACCCGTTGCGGCTATTTGTGTTGCCCGATGCGCGAGTCGGCAGCCCCATCCCGTTGGGTGAGACCGAACCAACCACACCGGGCGAAGTGACCCCACTGACGCGGCTGGCGACGAACTCGCTGCTCGCCCGTCCGGAATTCGGCGGGTTCTGCTACGTCGAAGACGCACCGGGCTTGGATTACGTCGACTCAGCCAACCCCTGCCACGCGATGACCACCGCCCACACTGGCGGACAACCGTTTGAGGTTGGCTTGCAGCGCATCCATTGGCCCAGCGATGTGCATATGGTGATGGCCGACCCGTTCGGTCTGCTCGCGATGGCTGAAGACGGCGACGAGTGGTACTACGCCAACCAGTCGGCGGGACATGTGCATCCTCTTTGGATGATACGACGAGGCGGGACGTACCACATGAGTCAGCGCTTCGTGTCTGACTTCTTTTTCGAATCAGAGGAATTTTCATTGTCGTTTGCATCGACGCCGCAGTGTGTGCGCCCGATTCGACTTGACTTGACGAGCGTCTTCAATGCTGACGTCGTTGACAGTGGCGACGGGGATACGCCGCTTTCGTTTGATGCCGGCTACTCGTGGGTCGTCAACGGGGCGTATGGCAACGACCAGGGATTACCGATCGATGGGCGGGTCGATGTTTTCGAGTTGGGTGGGCCAGGCGGCGAGCACCTGGAGGGGATGTTCGCCAACTGCATGCTCGACAACGGTTCGCTTTCGTCGCAAGCCGCCGTTGAGCTGACGGCTGCGGATCAAAGCGGGATGTATGAAAGCGTCGAGATGCTGCTCGGTAGCGCGGGGGCGTTTTCCAATGCCGACTCGCTTGTCGCCCGCATGAACTACGCCACCGGTGCGGACCAGATCGTCATCCTCCGGCAGGCGGTTGTTAACCCGTTGTACTTCCCGCTGCACGATTGGCACATCACCACGAACCCGCTTCCGATTCTTTCGGTCGGTCGCAGCGGGGCGCGCGTCGGCGGAGGATTTGTGCGCAGCGACGGCGCGGGCATCGACACGGTATCGGGCGACAGTTTCTATTTTCAGCGGGTCACATTTCCCGTTGATCCGGCGCGCGAATTGATCGGCATTACATTTGACGACTACACGGGAAACGGCGTCGTCGGCGTGTTCGCGATTTCTGCGATGAAAGAACGACCTTGCCCGACCGGCGACTTCGACGACAGCGGTGTGGTTGATGATGCCGACACGCTGGCTTGGCCCGGTTGCGGTGATGGTCCTGCTGGTTTTGTGTCGGATGAAGACTGCTACGTGTTTGATTTTGATTTCGACGACGATGTTGACTTGCTGGACTTCAGCGAATTTCAACGGCGCTTCAGATTTGCGCCATAAACTTCAAGAGGAGGAAGGAAAAGATGAAAAAGACGTTTTGTGTATTGTCACTGTGTGCGGTTCTTATGTCGGCTGCATCGGCTCGGGCGACGTTGATCGATTTTACCATCTATCACGACGGCAGCGCTCAGCAGGTTCTCGACATTCAGTATCCGTCACAGGTCTTTCAGCCGTACGAATTGCCGCTGATTGAAACGGGACCGTTGGCAGGTTTCTATGGATCGATCGAACCCGGATGGGATGGCGAGGGGACCGATCGGCCGGGCGATGGCGCTTACGCTTTGGAGAGCATCTCCGGCGTTTCGCTTCGACGTGAGAGTTTTGATTCGGGGTTCTCGATGTACACCCAGGGTTTGTCGCCGATTCTCGAAGTGGACGGCGCGCTGCACGAATTCGTCGGTGCACCGGAAGGCCCCGGCTTGCTTTGGCATCAGCACCTGACGTTCGTCGCCGACCCGGGCACGCCGATCGGTACGATTCTGTCAGCCGAGTTCACACTGACCGATCAAAACAGCCTGCACGCAGACTCCGCTCCGTTTACGCTTTCGTTCGTTGTTACGCCCGAGCCCACAACCGGTTTGATGGCGATGGTGTTGGGCATTGGCGTACTGCGCAGGAAACGACATCGCGCGAGCTAACGCAGCTTAGGGTAAAACCAAATTGCCGAAATCTGTCGCCGACCGCAAAAGGTGATTTCGCTGGATCAAATGCTTGGTGCCGTCAACGTCTCACCAACAAACCACTGGGCAGCTTTGACGGTATTTGATGCGCCCGTGGCATCGCGTTTGGCTTTCCCAATCACCGCGTTTTGTCGACGAATGTGGACACATCCATCACAACCGAAGCTGGACCATCCACAACCTGACCGTAGGCCTGTACCACTGGAGCGTGCAGACGTTTGACTCGTCGTTCGCTCTGTCGGAATTCATTTCGAGCGGTCCGGTGTTTGTCATCCCGCCTAACAACGGTGACTGCGCGGACGCCATTGATGTCGTCAATGGAAGCCATGCATTCGAAAACCTGGCCGGTCCCGATTTGGGGGCTGGCAACGGGTGCGAGTCCTTCGACTTCAATTATGATGGGGACATTGATCTAAGCGATTCTGCGGAATTCCAAGTGCGCCAGAATCCATGAGGAATTCAATTTCGGTCGGGAGTGCGCCGCGGGTTCGATCAAGTGAGCCCGCGGCGTCTCTATTGTGCTCAAGGAGACTGGCGATTTCACAGTACGATGATTCGTCGGCGAAGCATACCTCAATGGCTGACTCCGGCAAACTGCTTGGTTGCGGCCTGCGCGTTGGTCTCAAACGTCGGTTCGCTTTGAATCAGGTCCCAGGCGTCCTGCGGATCGAGCGGTTTGGCGAAGTAGTAGCCTTGTGCATAGTCGCAATCGAAGGCGAGGATCTGTGCGAGTTGGTCTTTTGTCTCGACGCCTTCTGCGA
>JAUIEW010000262.1 GCA_030429365.1 Phycisphaerae bacterium | reverse complement strand
AGCAAGCAAATTGATCACAGTGTCTGGCTCGATGAGCAATGATCGAAGGTGCTTGCTGAAGTTCGACACCATCAAACCTGCAGCGATGTTCGCTGCGAAGATCGTCGACTTGTTGGTGCAACTTCCGCGGTACGCGCGGTCCGATGCGAACAAAGTGCGTGGGTAGTGATCGCGACCTTGCGCATCACAGGCGGTGACAATTCGGATCGCCTCGGCAGTCATTCGCCCATCGACAAAGAACTCGGCATGTTCGCCAGCGTTCTCCCAGATGAAGCGTCTCGCTTCGATGCTGTCGACGCAGCAGAAGATCGCGTTACCAAACGCACCGCTGCGTCGGAACCGGTTTTCTTCGGTCAGGATTTCCATGCGCGGAAAGACTTGATGGCAATGGTCCGCGACGGCGTGAACTTTCGCTCGGCCAAGATCATCTTCAAGAAACCCTTGGCAACTCAGATTTTCAACGGCAACAGAATCGGGGTCGACGAGATGCAGTGACGCGATGCCGATGGAGGCAAGTTGCGATGCAACATTTCTTCCGATCGATCCCACGCCGATGACTGTTGCGCGATAGTGTCCGAGTTTGTCAGGCGGAACGATGTCGCGTTGGCGAATATCGCGATCAACTAGATTTCGCATTGGCATTCCTCCCAAGGGTCAAACGGATCAAATTCAAAACCAAATCCAGCATCCTCAAATAACTCATCTTCATCACCAGCCATCGCGTCGTTACAGAGAGAGACGCTATCGAATGCGGTATCGAACGAACCGCGCGGGACGATTCGCTTGACTTGAATGTTGGTCTTGTATTCTTCGTGCCAAGCTTCGTGATCGCTGCCTCCAAAAGGAATCGAGTAATCGACGCATACTGGTATCTCGATGCTTCCGCCGGGGCCGCTGTTGAATCGCAGGCGGCAATAGGACTGGCCGCCTCGGGCTACGATCACCATGGCAGCCCAATCCGATACGCCGAACACGCGACGGAAAGTTGCTTCATCCGTTGGACTTGGATATGGGCAATCGCCAGGATGTGTATGAACCCAGATTCGCGCAAACTGTTCCGGTGAATGGTTGAGGTCAACTTGCCTGTCGAAGAAGTCGGCAACGGCAACATCATCGAATTCCACACTGACAACCGACGCCGTTTGCTTGGCCGTCAAAAAATCCTCCACAAGCAAAAGGTCGTCCTTACGGCTGATGCCAAAACCACCGATCTCCGTGTCACCCACATCACGCATGAATAGAAGTTTCGACCAGGCGGTCGGACTGAACCGAAGTGACGGTGCTGTCCGTCGTGAATACGCGGGAGGTTGGTTCTTGAGACTTGTCGC
This sequence comes from Phycisphaerae bacterium, assembly GCA_030429365.1. Lineage (GTDB taxonomy): Bacteria > Planctomycetota > Phycisphaerae > UBA1845 > UBA1845 > UBA1845. Next base: position 5,198 of record JAUIEW010000262.1, on the reverse strand, counting down.
TGGGGTCTTCTGTTGATTCTTGTTCAATTTCTTCGTCATCGTTTTCAATCTCCTCATTCTCGCGGTCCTCAAGACAACTCGGACAAAGTTCATTCTCCAGACAGCCAGTGCACGCAACCTCGCCGCAACCGTCGCAGAGACTCTGACAATCCTCGCAAATTCGATCGCCGCAAATCTCGCAGCTGGATAGGCAACTCAGGCACATCGATTCACCGCAATCGCGGCATCTGCTAAAACAGTCTTCACAGAAATTCTTATCACAGGGTTCGCAGTAGAAGGACGTATCTTCATTTGCGATAAAACCGCAATCGTCGCAGGGACGGCCATTCCAGTTTTCGATCGCACAGAATGGTGAATCGGCGCTGTAAGTGCGCAATACAGCCGCGACGATTTGAAACGCATCTGCAAGACGATGTTCCGTTGTCGCCTTGCGCAACGGCGCAGTCGCGTCGCCCAGGCACAGATGCCCAGCACTGACGTGCGGATGCACAACGGCGTCGTCCGCTGCACAAGGATTGGGATCAAGTGCGATCACATTAAGCGGGTTTTCGTCGCAATTGGATGCGATGGTGGAGAGATTGAAACAGATCGTAAATCGCCCGAATTCAAGGCCTTCCAGCGTGATGGGTTCGGTTGTCGTACAAAGCGACTTGGATCGTTTGTCGTATCGGACTTCGCCGAACTCCTCTTCGATTTCGCGAAGGTCGGCCAGGATGTCATGGGCAGTCGGTAGTCGCTTTGACCGGCTCGTGAGATCACTGGTCAGTTTCGATATCGCCGTATCCATGCGACACAATTGACGAACCAGTTTGTGACGTTTCGAGTCTGCCGCAAGGTGCCACTGCTGGCCGACACATTGTCGAAACTGACTGCACGTACGCTGAAGATCCGGAATCTCGGCGATCAGCAAGTGCAGCGAATCCGGCGGTCGGCCGCAGTGATCAATTGGCTGCAGCTGCGTGTGAATATCAGCCGCCATGCGGAGTAGGTGTCTATCGTTTGAATTCACGTTGCGTAGCCCTTTCAAACAGAAAAAGCCGGTGGCGCGACGATTGCGCCACCGGCTTCGGTTTTCAGTACAACCCAAAACGGATTAGATTTGTCATCGCGGTTAAGCGGCCGCACCTTCGATTTTGGTTGGCGTAATCGTGATCCGATCACCTTCTTTCAGGATCTGATCGCGAGAAGCCGGAAGGCGGTTGACGCGGATCAGGTAGTCTTCCGGTCTGCCGTCCGGAATCTTCTGGGCGAAGAGTTTTGAAACCGTTGTTCCCTCTTCAATTTCGATGTGGTCGGCGAAACCGCCGCCGAAGTTGTTGATGTACATGATACGCATGTAATAGACCCTTTCGGATTAGGTGTATTATGATGGTGATTCAACGTTTGCGGGTTCAGAGCGTTGTCGACTGGCGTTGCTTCACACGAGTTTGAATCCCGAACTTCCGTGCCGTGCGGCATTGCTGCGCATGCAGCGGCGGCAACAAGACGCACTTCTGCAACGTCGCGTGCGGGTTCGCAGGCCGTGGCGGGTTGCGACTTGGTCGACAAGGTTTTGGTTGCTACAAAACAATAAGTGATGCTCTTTCGGAATGACGTCGTCGATTGTCAGGATCACGGTTTTCTCCTTTCGGAAATTCGGCGCGCAGTTTGGGCGCGGTTGATTTTTGGAATTGGTTTCATTGACGATGGTCGTGTGACTTACGCGGATTGTCGTGGTAGATGTGCTTCAATCGCCTTCGTTGTTCGCACCGCTATCGATGAAAACAACCAGAGCCGCAGTCATCAGCACCGTTGCTGTCGATGAAACGGGATAGACAATAGCGGCAACAAGCAGGTACCCTGCCAAGAGCAGGAACCTGTCGCCTGGTTTTAGGGGCGGTTGAAGCGTCGTCGAAGGTGCTTGGTGCGTTCGTTGCCGTGTGAGTGTGTTGAATTGATTCGCTTTGGGCGCAAATTGACGCACCGAATCAGTGATCTGAGCAGTTGCTTACATGGCGCGAGTACAAGCCCTCGCATCAAGGCAAGCCAATCATCAAATGGGTCGCGCGGCGGTGACGGTCCACAGCGCAGACGGTTGCGATGTCGGTGACTTGAATTCATGTTGAGCCTCCTTTCGATTTGAAGAACGCACTGCCAGTACATATTGGCAGGGCATATTGTATGAACACGCTGGGTTTGCTACAGGTGCTTTTAGCCGTTTCGGATACGTCGCCAGTAAGAATCGATGTGGCACGTTCTGCGAAACTGCCGTCCAGGCCCGTGCGGCTGTTGACGTTTGTGCTGTCGCACACGTTGTTTGATTCCGGTCGTGCCGGACTTGGAACCGAACAGCGATTGCTTACCGAACATGTGATGCCTCCTTAGAATGAAAAAAGAACGACCCGAGCCACCGCGTGGTTCATCGTCGTTCTTGCATTGGTTTGAAATTCGGTTGTTGTTGATCGGAGCGGCAGGTCACAGTCACATGCACCGATTTAGAATTGAAGAGCTTCTGTGGGATTGGTGGCGCAACAACGCCACTTACGATTTGCCTGAGTGCTAATCTTCTCCAATTAATATACGACAATTTGCACTGAAAATGAACCAATTCATTCGCGAGCGCATCAGTATGGTGTTTCGTGAACTCAACCGATCTGCTGATTGCTAACCTTGAATGGCTGGTAGCGCTAATTGCTCTGCTTCATCATTCTCCTGTCTGCGGCGATTCGCGTTTCGAGACCGTCGACCCATTCCGGTGCATACTCCTTCGCCAGTCTCAACGCCGACTCGTGGTATTGAAGTTGAAGTCTCCACAAGTGTGATGGAATCAGGCTTGGGTTCTCAAGGACTTCGCGTTCGGTCTTGGCGTACTGGGCGAATGCTTCTTCGTACTCGGCTTGCTGTTTTGCAAACGCACGAATTGCAGGATCGAGGACAAAACCGCCGGTCCTTGCAAAGGCACCCTCGGTTTCGGAGAGTTGGGAGAGGGTCGCGGCCGCCGAGCTTTGGAAGTTCTTGCCATGCGCGTCGCCAATCAACAAGAATGCGCCTCGATTGGCAAAGGCTTCCGAATCCGACGGTAGACCCTTATCGCTTTTACCGAAAACATTAATTAAGACAAGAGTTCCAATTGCGCCGAGTACAAACATCATCCAGAACCTCGATCGTGTGGATTGGGCCGGTTGCTGAGGTTGTGGCAAATGGGTCTCGGGAATATGAGGCTGGTCAGTCAATGGGCTCCGGCAGGTTGGGCATTGAGCGCCGCTGACATGCGCACCTTCCGGAATACCGACCAGCTGCTTACAAACGCTGCACTGAACAGTCGATGAGCGATTCATGAATACACCTCCAATCTGGCATTTCAAAAATGGTTTAGGGGCAGCTACCCAGCGTGCCCCAAGCACTGGTTCTTTGCTTTTCGTCTCCTTTCACTGGCATTGACTTTGTTGCTCAGGCCTAAATGCAGAACTCTGCAGCATTGCAATCTGGATGCGGTTTCGCCAGGACCTTGACGCGCCCGAGGATTCGACAAGGAGTAATGTTGAGTACCGATATGGGTTTGGGCAGGCGTTTCCCGATCAAACCCGTCTAAGTTGTTCACAGAGTCCGGTCACAAATCACACTCATCGTGTGTAGAGAAATATACTACTTATAGGTGTGATGTCCAACGATGAGGATCGGGGACATCAAATCCGAGGTGGGCCAGAAGCTTCGCGAATTGAGGGAAGCAATGGGCTGGTCACAGGAAAAACTCGGCTTCAAAGCCGACTTACATCGAAACTACATCGGCGGAATTGAGCGTGGCGAGCGGAATGTCGGCATTGAGAATATCGCCAGGTTGGCAAAAGCGCTCAAAGTTAGGCCTCGCGACTTACTCCCCTAAATACACCTGCTGAACAGCAGCTGAGATTCAGTTTGTTTGTCGATTGCGGAACTGTGCGACTGCAGTGGACTAACGTAGCTGACGACCGGACGCTCAATTCTCGCGAGGTACGTGAATCCTCATAGGGGTGCGGATCGCGTTCAACTTACTTTTCCCGGCTAGGCGGGGCACTAATCTCCGAAATCTGAACGCAGTGTGGACCGGGGCATCAATAGGATTGCGGCCATGTATGATGGCTGCGGAATGCCCCCTCATTGCGCTTGGTGACGACGAATCAACAGAAAGTGAACTTGGCCCAAGCTTATTTGGTCATTCAAATCATGAAGTCGGTCATCGCAAATGGACTGGATTTTTGAATGCTAAGCCCCTCCACATTATGACACGAAATCGCTTGGAACGAACCTGCCTTTATCATACACAATTCGAGCCCGCGCAAACTGCAACCAGTACACTGATCGATGCTCTTTCTCCCTATGCAGATACCAACACGTCATGCGGTCTCTTGTGCCAAGTAGCCATTAATTGTGCTGCAGCTTGCAAATCTGCAGACCAAAACTTCGTGCCAATTCGTGGCGGACATTCCCCTGCCGCTTGTCAGTTGATGTTTCTGCTGATGGTGGCAGAGACCGGAAATGAGGAAACCGTTGGGCCAAGAATGCGGTGAAACAATCCGCTGCATTGGGGTTGGAACAGTCTATTTACTTGATGTCGCAATTGAGAAGCTGAGCACACAATGCTTGGCATCGGGAGCGACGGGTCGGGACGGAGGGGTACCTGCACACGGAGGTCGGGGCCGCGCACAGGGCGCTCGCCCGACCCGCCGAAATCCACGATTACGTCTCAGGACGTATTCCGGAATTCGGCGGCGCGCAAGAATTTCAAATTCTTCTTGAGACTTCTGGAGCCCCAAAACAGATTGTCTGGTCCCAACGATTTCTGGCAAATCTCGTTTCACCCTTCCCACAGGGTTATCCAACTCATTTCTTGATTGAATTCAGCTAAAAAAACGGATGGCTCGGATCATTTGGGGCTTGCGGTCGGCGAGTTCATAGGTGGCGATTCGAACGCCCAACCACCCACGAAATCGAGCGCGTCTCGCATGTTCTCGACCAATTAAAGAATCCCCCCTCAATCCCTCTACGTGTCTACTCCATTAGGAGGCAGCAATGGTCATGCCTCTCCTTCCATCGCGGCCCACTTTCAACGACGCAATCCAATCAACAACGGCGCGCTCGTTTCACTAAAAAACTTCAAGTTTCGTTCCTACACCTCATCAATTCGCATCATTGCAGATTCTTCAAGATGCTGCGCGCACACCGGCACGCTTTCCCGTTCT
>JAUIEW010000261.1 GCA_030429365.1 Phycisphaerae bacterium | reverse complement strand
CGGTAATCACCACGCCGCAGATGTCGCCAAGTTCGTTGCGGCCATCCTGGGCGAGCTTCTTCAGCACCAATGCCGAAAGTGCCTCGGGGGAAAACTCCCTGCCGCCGATCGGTTCGCTGTAGAACTTCTCACCCATGTCGCGTTTGAAGTTGACAGCCACCCGGTCGGGACGTTCGCTGAGCGCCTCGAGCGCCTTTTGTCCGACGACAATCGAGCGGTCAGGTTTGATGTAGACAGCCGACGGGGTGACGTAGGTCCCCTCAGCGTTGGGAATCGCCCGAGGAGCACCGCCATCGTCGACGTAGGCGATGGCGGAGAAGGTGGTTCCAAGATCGATACCGACCGGCTTGACGGATTCACTCGACACTGATGTTCCGCTCCGTGGGTACAGAATGGCAACGTGTTTATTGACAATAGCTTAGACTGGTGGAGACGCTGTCGCAACTGCGCTTGGTTTGGATGAATTTGCCCCGGTGAATCGCCAGTCTTGGCTGGCACTTATGGGCGATGCCACTCGGAGCACCGCGCGCAGGTGGGGTATTCATCCAGGTTGGCGGTTGCGTGACACGAGCGCAGATTCGAATGGACTGAGCCTGCCCAGATCGCTCCCATTGTATCATCCGCCAGATGTCCGAGCGACATTGTTCCGGCTAAATCCTGGTCGCAGGGGTAGACCCGCCCGTCCGAGGCGACAAAGCAGCGGCTCGCGATCCGGCGACAGGGCGTGCGTTGGGGAGGACGCATGTCGGCGACGGACTGGTCCTCCAGTTGGCCCGCGAAGTCGGAGTAGGCTCCGATCAGGGCACATCCGACCTTGCGAATCCAGCCGTCAAAGAACGGGTCCATCTCGCCGATGTTCAATCGCGATTTGGTCATCGAGGGGACGACGATGGGGGTGGCTTGCTGGGCGGTGCGGCGGGCTTCGATCAGCCGATCGATCGCGTCGGTGGCGTTTTGAAGTTTGCCGCCCTCGTTGCACCTTGCGAATGCTTCCGGCGTCCAGGCGTCGAGTACGAACTCGATGATGTCGACGTCGTTTTCGATGAGGGCGCTGACATGTTCGTCGGTTAGCGATTGGCCGGTGGTTCGGATGGATAGTCCATACACGTTGGCACTCTTGATTGCAGCAAGGGTCGCCGCAAACTCAGGATGCAGCAGCGGGTCGCCATAACCTGCCAATGTGATGAGCGCGTCGTCATACGACGCCAACTCGCTGGCGATCTTGCCCACCAGTTGCGGTTCGATGGAGTCGCGTTTCGGTATCTGATCGCGATTGGGACGAAGTCGCGATTGGATCGGGCTTTCGGTGGTCAATTCGATTTCGATTTCGCGTGGCAAGTCTGCAAATCGCGAGTGTTCATTTTCGAGCAACCAGTTGGCCGACGCATTTGCGGAAGAATCGGCGCCACATTGAATGATCCGCTCCATGTCACGAAACGAACGAAATGTGTCTGCCGTCAATCGGCCCGAAGCGTGGCGAAGCGGCTGCGATGCAATGTAGCACGATGGCTTGAACGCCAGGTCGATCGCAGGATCGTCGGGTTTGTATCCGATCGCCCATCCAACCGGTGCATTACTTTGCACGAGCTGTTCGCAAAGCGGGCGCTGCATGATCACCGGGGACAGGCCGGGCGGTGTTTGCGCGAAGGTCAGGCGGACGGTGTTCTCGTTGGCTTGGGCATGTTCGAGCATTGCCTCGACGAACCGCGGATCGATCAACGCGGAACCGGGCGGGACGAACACAACTGTGTCGGCGGCTGTGCGATCAAGCGCGCCGAGCAGGATGCGAACATCCATGTAGTCGTCGAGCCCGCTCGAACTTCCGAGCCCACCGCGCCAGGCATCGAGCGACCACTTGCGGGCGCTGCGAATCAGGCTCCGGTAATTGGGTTGCGATGCATCGCGTGAAAAGCACTGCGCCGTTGTGCCAGCCAGCATCGATTCGACCGATGCCTGTTGATCTTTCGGGCAGGCGACGACGATTGCTTTAAGGCCCGCGACCGATTGCAGCCGACCGATCGTGCGGCGCAACACGATTTCACCGCACAACTCGTCAGCCAATCGACTTGTCGTGCCGATGGGCGTGTGTTCGAGATTCACGTCGAGCAGGGCGATGGGTTTCAAGCGTTGGCCTCCATGCTTTTTTCGACGCGCTCAAGCGCAACGGTGAGGATTTCGATCATCGATTCGCCGCCCTTGATGATTTCGCCGACGAACTCCCGATCGCGGGCGAGTTGGCGCTTGGCCCGTTCAGCCCCCTTCGATTCGTCGGCATTGAGACGTCGGTCGGAAGTGAATCGGCGAAGCTCGGCCAACTGCGACGCGGCATTGATGATGCGATAGGCCCGCTGTGCTTGATTGACCTGGGCACGCAATTCATCCACGCGCACCATCGTCTGGTTGAAGCGGGCGGGGTCGTCAGTCAACTCCTGAAGCTTCGCCAATTCGACGTCCATGTTCTTGCACACGTCGACGAGGTGTTCGACATCCTTGACGCGGCCACGAATTTCTTCGCGAACTTTGGGGACGATGCTCCAGTCGCGCGTTTGACGCGCCTGGGCATGTGTTGGTAGCGGCGTAGTTGCGTAGGTGTCGAGCACCTTTTGAAGCGACATGACTTCGGTGCCGCGAATCTGAGCGCCGCCTTCGGTCGCGTTGATCACCTTCGCAGGCGTTTCGGCGATGTCCTTTTCGAATTGTTCGAGGTAAGTGAAGAGCAGTTCGTCGGTGTAAAGTTCGTGCCCGTCGTTGCCCGCGACCTTTCGCAGCACCGGCCGATTGCGCACGATGCGTTCCCACTCCTTCGTTTCAAGCGTATTGAATCGATTCAGTTCACTTTGCCAGACGCGATGCGTCTCGACGCCGGGCACGTAAAAGTTGTTCGCGGTGTAGGCGAGGTCCTGGCCGATGAAGACGATCGGATCGCAACCCATGTAGCGCAAGAGGTAAAACGAAAGATGCGCGACGGTCGCGCCAGGTGGAAGGTCGGCGTGCGGTGACAGCGTTTCGCCGATGAGCAGCCGAGCGAACTGATTGTCGAGGATCGAGATCGGACCGGGATAGTTATCGAGCACGTGCCAGGTGGCTTTGGGTTCGGCGACGAGATGCACGTCTTCGAGACCGTCGATGCCTTGATAGTATTGCTTACTGATTTCGTGAAAGTCGAGGCTCGTGGCGAAGTCGGGCATCACGCCGACCTTGCTCATCGGACGCAGCGCAGTCTGGACGGCTGAAATAACCGCGCGACCTTTGGCCTGTTTCAGAAAATCGATGTTCTTGCGAAGGGACGGACCGGCAGAGACGACGATGCCGGGTGAACCTTTGTATCGATCGCGCAGGACTTCGATCGACGGCGTCGATGCGTACGTGGCGATGTTGTTGGCGATGTTTCGACAGGTGATTTGCGAATTGGTGATCAGCGTCATCAACGTCATACGCGAGTAGGCGACGAAGTCGGTGACCATCTCCCGGATGGCGTTGTGGAATTCGGGCGCGAGTTGATCGGACGGGGCGTGTTTGACGAAGCGCGTCCCCATCATGAGTAGCGGCGTGTGTTGGCGCAGTTTGTCGTGCAGACGGACCTTGTCGATCGTGTGCAGGAAGATCAATCGCCCGTCGCGCAGCACCTTGCAAAAATCCACCGAGGTAAGGGCCGCCGCCAAGAGTGCCACATTCGGTTCCGCAACCACGATGATCGCGTCCGACGTGATCTCCTCTTCCAACGCCAGGATGTGATACCCGAGCCCCAACCCGCCGACGACGAAGCAGAATTTGTCGTCGGTGACGACCCCACCGACCAGTTGGTTGGCTTCCTTGACCGGATCGTAGCGGCTGTGAAGAAACACGGGGCGCTTGTCGCCCGAGGCGATCGCGACGGTCTTTTCGCCGGACCGCGTCTCCTGGATTTCGGGTCGCTTTTCGTCCGGGATGGCATCGATCGCCATCGCCAGCACGGGATCATGTCGCCAAAGTTCGGCCATATTGCGCGCATAGATGGCGTGTTGGTCTGGAGTATCTGTAATATGCGCGGGTACTGGGGTCATGACGCTTCGATTACGATTTATTTCAACGTTCCAAAGCGCCTAGGGTATGCCAGGGGCGCCCGATCGTCGAGGGTGTTTTGCTTTGACAGGGTTGGGCTCCGGTCTATACTTTGCGTTCGGTCGGTCCATCGCGACTTGAGTCTCTGATGCTGCGATGTGCGAGCCGACCTCCGATCCGTCTCATGTGAATTCCGGCGCGGTTGAATTCAACATGGCTGCCTGTCTTGAGGATCGGAAAAGTCAGAAAAGACAAATAGTCAAATGACGTCCTAACAACGGAACGCGGTGTGAAAAAATACTCGAGGCCAATCGTCTGTCGTGGTTGGATTGTCGGTGTTGTGTGTGCGGTCTTGTCCACCACAGCATTGGGGCAGTCGCTCGTTCCGCTGGGTGATGAAGTCAGTGAACCGCTGACGCCAGCCGGGGTCAGCCATGCCGATGTCGAAATGTTCGGCGAAATGGTCCACCTCTGGCGCGATGCCGACGGGAGCAACGTCGTTCACTTCGTCGGTGACTTCGAATTGCAACTTGGCAAGCGTCGTCTCAACGCCCAGCAAGCCGTCATCTGGATGACCCAGGCCTCCGAAGCCGGGACCGCATTTACCCGACTTGAAATCGTGCTCTGGCGAAACGCCCGCGTGCGCGACGCAGCCGGCACGGTGACCCGCGGTCCTGCATTGTTCGTAACCCTTAATAGCAGCGGCAAGATTCGCACCGGCGCCGACCATCGCAGCAGTGAACCTTCTGCCGACACATCGGTCTATCAGCGGGCGATCCGCATCCGTGAAGCATTGGCCGGGCGGCGCACCGGATCCGGGTTGGCTGGCTCGCCCATGAGCGTGGTCGATATTGGCCGGCGCGCCGACGCCGAAGACTTACAAGTGCGCGAGCCGGTGTCGTATCAGGGCAACGATTTGCAGGTTGAGCAGACCGGCGACGGGCGAACCATCGTGACGGTCATCGGAAACGTGATCGTTTTTCGCGGTTCGTCTTCCAAGGACGGCCAACCGCTTGAGTTGCGAGCGGATGCAGCCGTCGTCTATCTGAGCGGGGAACGCAACAAGCCAGCCGCGGACGCCAATGCGGAAGCGGATGATCGACCCGGTCGCGCCAAGTCGAATTCCGGAGATTTGTCGAGTCCCGGGTTGTTGGGCAACGTTGGCGGTGGCGAGTTCGATGGTGGGGCGGTTGAGAGCGTTTATCTCGAAGGCGACATTGTGCTCTCCAACGGCGACCAGATGATTCGGGCGTCGCGACTGTATTACGATTTCGCCCACGATCGCGCGCTGGTGCTTGACGCGGTGATGCGGATGCTCGACCCGGTGCGGTCGCTGCCGATTTATGTTCGTGCGGACATGATCCGCCAACTCTCGTCACGCGAATTCGTCGCCAACGATGCGAAGTTTACGACCAGCGAGTTCTACACGCCACACTATCACATCGGTGCGGAAGAGCTGGAAATCGTTGACCGGACGCCAGCCGTTTCGCTTGCACCAAGGCAACGGGGCGTCATCACCGGCACCTATGAAGCCAAGAAGCCGACGTTGAATCTCAACAACGTCCCGATTCTGTTTTGGCCATACGCCCGCGGCAACATCAGCGACACCGAAACGAGCCTGAAAAACATCCGCACCGGATTCAGCGACGATTTTGGGGCTGAATTTCAAACGCGCTGGGAGTTGTTCAACATCCTCGGGCTGGAGCGGCCGGACGGATTCGACGGCACATTGCGACTCGACTACTTCTCAAAGCGCGGGCCGGCAGTCGGCGTCAATCTGGATTATGAAACTGACGATTCGTTCGGACTGTTTCGCGGGTACTTTGTCAACGATACCGGTAAAGACAATTTAGGCGGGCGATTCAGAAATCTGGAACCCGATTCTGAGACGCGTGGCCGCTTTACCGTCCGCCATCGCGAATACCTGCCTGACGATTGGCAGTTGAGCTTTGAGTTGTCCTACATTTCCGATCGCAACTTCCTCGAAGAATACTACGAGCAGGAATTCGACAAGGGCAAAGAGCAGGAAACAGTGCTTTTCCTCAAGAAGCAGCGGGACAACTGGGCATTCACTGCGCACCTCCAATACCGCATCCTGGATTTCCTGACCCAGACCGAACGTTTGCCCGAATTGGCGTTTCGTTTGATCGGTGAACCGGTCGGCGACTTCGGGACGTTCTTCAGCGAAAACCGGGCGGGTATCGTTCGATTCCGGCCGGCTGAAAATGAGAACTTCCTGAGGCGTTTGGTGCGGGCGTCGATCACCGATGGGCAGCTTGGATTCGGTCGGCCCGACGAGTCGGGTTCGGTCATGCGGGCTGACTCGCGCCAGGAACTCGAAATTCCGTTTTCGATTGGCGATTTGCGGATCGTACCGTTTGCATCGATTCGCGGCACGGCGTGGGATGATTCGCCGGTTGACGGTGGGATTCAGCGCGTGCTGGGCACATATGGTGTTCGGGCCAGTCACTATATGTGGAAGGTTTATCCGGATGTTCGCTCCGAGTTGTTCGACATCTCGGGGATTCGCCACATCATCAAG
>JAUIEW010000260.1 GCA_030429365.1 Phycisphaerae bacterium | reverse complement strand
CCTGAACAACTCGAAGGCGTGGGCGACGATCTGGACATTCGAACCGACGTTTATTCGCTGGGTGTTGTGCTTTATCAGATACTCGCGCGAACGTTTCCCTATGAAGTCAGCGGCAGCGTTCGCCGTGCGATGGAAAACATCTGCGCGATCGATCCGCCCAAACCCAGCGCGATCAATCCGGAAATCGATGACGACGTTGATTGCATCGTCATGAAGGCGCTGCGGAAGAACCGTGAAGATCGGTATCAAAATGCGGGTAACCTGGCCCGTGAAATTCGGCGCTACCTCGCGGGCGAGCCGATCGACGCCAAACGCGACAACGGATGGTATGTCCTGCGGAAAACGATCCGACGTCATCGCGGCAAGGCGTTTGCAGCCGCCTTGATCCTTTTGCTGATTCTTCAGGCGTTTGTAGCGATGATTCTGTTATTCAAACAGGAGTCCCGCCTGCGAGCGGATGCCGAACGGGCCCGGGACGACGCAGCCCTTGCACGCGACCAAGCCGAACTCAGTGCGTCGGAAGCGGTTCGCCAAGCCAACATTGCAGAAGCGGTCAACGGATTTCTCAACGACGATTTGCTCGCGGCGGCTGACCCGGAAATTGCCCTCGGTCGCGAAGTCACGGTTCGTTCGGTACTCGATCAAGCCAGCGAACGCATAGAAGATCGATTCGCAGATCAACCGTTGGCCGAGCTTCGCATTCGCGACACGCTTGCGACCGCTTATCACAATCTTGGCGATTATGACCGGGCCCTCACGCATTACCGCGCAGAAGTTGAATTGGCCAAGAAGGTATGGGGCGACAACAACCCGGAAACGTTGGCCATCTCGAATAATATTGCATTGTGCCTGTCTGATGCAGGGAGGCATGAAGAAGCGTCGACCCTTGTGACTGAGACACTCGGCGCGCTTCGTGAGAAATATGGTGATGACCATCCGGTCACGATTTCGACGGCAGGCAACCTCGGAATCGTTCTCTCCCACCTTGGAAAGTATGAAGAGTCGAAGCAACTGTTCATCGATACGCTGACGCGAAGCGAACGAGTCAATGGGACCCTTCATGCGACGACGATCAGCACGCGAATGAACCTTTCCGACGCGTATTCGAAGGTCGGTGAAAATGAACTCGCCCGCGAGCAGCTTGAATTTGCCCTGCAAGCCGTCGCGAAGGTTTACGACGAGAACCATCCGAAGGTACTGATCGCCAAGAACAATTTGGCCGGCACGCTTCGTGATTCCGGCGACTTTGAAGGGGCGCTTCGAATTTACAATGAGGCCTATGAAACCAGTAAACAGGTGTTGGGACCGGAGCATTCATACACGTTGGAATTCCTCAACAGCCTTGCCGGCGTGTATCAACTGACGCGTGACCATGCGGAAGCCGTCAAAATTTGGATTCCCCTCCTTGAAACGCGGCGACGCGTGTTGGGCGATGATCATGAAGACACGCTGACCACCATGAACAACCTGGCCAACGATCTTGCTGACATGGGTCGCGAAGAGGAGGCCAAGGCGCTTTACATCGAGGCATTGGAAGGCCGCCGGCGCATCCACGGTCCGGATCATCCCAAGACGATCACCACGCTGAACAACCTGGCCGTCTGGTACCGCCAGACCGGTCGCTACGACGAGGCCGAAGCTCCCCAACGCGAGGCGCTGGCATTCTTTGAAAGCAAACTTGGCAATGACAACGTGCAGACGCTGACGGCACGCAGCAACCTTGGCGAGTTATTGAACCTCACCGAACGATTTGAAGAAGCCCGCGAGCCAAACGAGATCGTTGCCGAGACAGCCAAGCGCATTCTGCCCCCGAACCACTGGTTCACGGGATTAAGCCTTCGTCGGTTGGGGGAATCTCAGACGGGATTGAAGCAATTCAAAAGCGCCGAACAGTTGCTACTCGACGCCGAGCGCATCGTGCTTGAGTCGCTTGGCGAAGGAAGCGATCGACACCAACGGTGCGTGGTCGCGCTGGTCAATCTTTACGTAGCATGGGAAAAACCTGACGAAGCTTCGAATTGGCAGGCGAAGTTGGTCGAAGCCGCCTCGCCATAGTCATCAGCGTTAAGGCCTGCTGATGACCCGCACGTTGTCGATGATGCCAAAGCTCAACGCCGCGTTGTCGGAGACAGAAGCAAACGGGTCCATATAACCAATCGAAATATTTCCGCTCAGTCCCACCGAACTTCCAACATTCGCGTCGATCGTGGCGATGTCCAGCCCGTCGATCCGCCACAACGCCGTGCCCGCCGATTCGTCGACGATCACTTCAAACTGTCGCCATTGGAACCCCGCGCTGCCAGCCGCTGTCGTACCAGTTTGCGGCGGATAATTCGTTTGTTGCAATGCCGGTGCGGACTTCGGCGCGAAGAAACCGCTCAACGTCGTGTCGGTGTTGTTGTTGGATGCGACGTGATACTGTCCGCTGGCGATCGACTGTTCGACGCTGTCCTTGTGGGCGCGATAGTCACGCGACGATCCACCCTCGCCGTCAACTGCAAACCACGCCCCGCTGCCGGATACATCGCTTTGGTTCGCCGCAACATTGTTGTATCCAACACCGCCGGTCACGAACTCCGTTGACCCGGTTCCGCCAGCAGGAAACGGTCCGTTCGCGTTGATCCACATGTCGAATTGAAGGGTGTATTGGCCTGAGAACGATTCGCCCACGGGTGACAGGGTGATCGCTTCGATCGCGCCGGGCGATATCATGTTGGCCGCAAGTCTTACGCCCGATGTTGTTCCACCGACCGAATTCGGGGAAGATGGGATTCCATCCACGCTATAGTCGTAGGCAAAGGCCACCGACGTATCCGCACCGGACGCGTTGATATGCCAGGCGGCTGACGTGTCCGCATCGAAGTCATCGGCAAACAGAATCGCCGTCGAGACGCAACCCGATACGTCCTCGGCTGGGCCATTTAGACATTGCGCGAACACGTCAAAATCATCTGCGTCGATGTCATCGTCACCGTCGCGATCAATGCAAGCGCAAAGCATCTCGCTGAACAGCCCCCCGCCGCTACCCGTCGAACAATACTGCATCAAAGCAAAATCGCGCAGATCGACGCGGGCGTCGCCATTCATATCGCCAGCCGGTTGATTGCATCCAGGCGCGTACGTAACCTCGGTCATCGCCCCACGCAGAATCCAAGTGTCCGGATCAAGCTGCACATCCACGACGGATTGCGGTGTATCGATGATGAACCACTGGTCCTCGCGATCGTTCCAGATGACGAACGTCTCGCTGCTTGAATCCGCATATTCGACGCGAACATCGATCGGCATGCGAAAGACTGGATACGCCGATTGATACTGCTCGACGTGCAAAAGCACACGATCCTGCCCGCCCGAAGAATCGACCTGCCAACCAAATCGATAGTAAGGCGCCCCGCCTTGATACACCCACTGGTCGAAGAACCAGTCCATCTCTTGGCCTGCGACCATCTCGACCACGGCCTGAAAGTCTGCGGTCGTCGCGGCGAGGTCTTCATACGTCGAACGATACTCGGCCAACACGTCGTAGAAGGCCTCGTCGCCCAACACATGCCGCAACATGTGCATGACCCACGAGCCTTTATTGTATACGTTCGTAACACTGAAAATCGCACTTGTCGTGCTGATGTCGTAACGATAAACCGTTCCACCGTAACTGCTGGGGCGATAGTCCATCATGTGGCTGAGGTATGCGGCGTGACTTCCGCCGGGCTTGCGTTCGTGCCAAAGCGACTCGGCGTATCGGGCGAAACCTTCGTTCAGCCAGATGTCATGCCAGGTCGCACAGGTGATCGCATCGCCCCACCACATGTGGGCCAGTTCGTGAACGGTGCGCCGCTCTGGAAACGAACCCTGACTTGTGATCGTCTGATGCTCCATGCCGCAGCAACCCTCGAATTGGGCGATGCCGTACTTTTCATCGAGGAAGGGATATTCGCCAAAGCAACTTGGGGCGCTAAACGTTTCGATCATGCTGACGACGTCAACGAGAAGCGGCTGAACTGAACTGACATCTTCCGGGTAGAGATAGAATTCAACCGGCATGACGCCTGAACTGTGGACGTATGATTCGGTCCAGTGCGTGTAGTTTGTCGCCGCGATCGAAACCAGGTAAACCGAAATCGGATAAGTCTCAGCCCAGCGGTATCGTGCGCGACTGCCGGAGAGCGTATCGACGCCTTCGAGTCGGCCATTGGAGGCGACCGTCATCCAATCGGGGCTCGTCACCCACATGTCCATGGTGAATTTGTCGTCGATTGCATTCTTGCATGGCCACCATGCGGGTGCGTTGAACGGCTGACTGTGCGTGGCGATGACATCGACAGCAGGCGATCCGTGCGTTCCGGAGTACCCCGCAGCCGCAGACAGGTGATACGGCGCTCCGCTGTATTCCACGCGCACGGTGAAGGCATCATCGACGTCAAACGATTGTCCGAGACTGATCTCAATTTGATCGTTGGCATGGGTGAATGAAACCGGCGATCCATCGACCCAGACGCCGCTAACGACCATCACGTCGAACAAATCAAGCGTGACCGATGTCAGGCCATTCGATCGGCTGATGATGTCAAGCGTGTTCGACCCTGTCACCGAATTTGGGTTGAGCCCGAGTTCAATATCGAGGAAGCAGTGAACCACGTCGGTGTCGCCGTCGCTTGATCGCTGCGCGACAGGTGGCGAGATCGTTGCTCCATGGGCCCGCCCACAGAGCCCATCTTTGCCTTCGTCGTCGTTACCACACTCTTGGGCCGTCTGCGGGAGAACCGGATCGGTCGCCGCCCAAGCCGGAAATCCACATAGGATCGCATACACTGCAACCCAACAGGCAATTGATTTAAGACCTCCAATTCGCATCATGATCTCGCGGAGCAGTCTCCAATACGCGCGATTGCAACCTTGAATCCAGCACAATGAGTTTACCGTAAATCCAATCAGCGACTCAACGATCATGTGGTCAATTCGAACTTCGGTCCTGATAATTGCCCCGGCTTCTGTCGTAGTCACGAGGGATCTACGCGAAAAACGTATCCCGAATCGTGTACAGGCAGTTGAATTCCCCAGGCATGCCATTCTCGACTACACTTGGACTCGCCAAAATCAGAGACTCGCCAGAATCAGAAACATCTTGGAGAGGAAACAACATGAGGATAGGACTGGACATCGACGGCACCATCACCCGCGCGCCGGAGTTCTTTGCCTTCCTGTCAAAAGCGTTGATGGATGCCGGACACCAGGTGGCCGTCGTGACCCACCGCATGGACCGGCGACTGACCGAAGAGGAGTTGGCCGAGTACGGTGTGCAATATCACGAATTAATCCTTCCAGAAGAATTCGACCACGAAATCGCGGAGTGGAAGATCGAGGCGTTTAAGAAGTTGCAACCAGACGTTGTCTTCGAAGACATGCTCGATGTCGTCAACGGACTGCCCAAGATGGTTGTTTCATTCGTTCCGTTATCACAGAAACATGGTGATCTTCATTACGCGTGAAAAGCGAAAATCGTCTTAGAGAACCGATGAATCCCATGCACAATCCTCAATATTCGGATGATCAGAATCCCCCAGAGCCTGCTGGCGATATCAAGCGGAGATTATTCTCTCCGTTTCGACTGATTGATTGGTTGTCCACATGGTTGGTTGGACGGCGGATGCCCTGTGTGGCGGCACTTTGCGGCGTCGTGTTGACGCTTCCCGGGCTGTGGCTCGGCTGGCAAACGGATGATCATCTGCATCGGGCGACATTCACCGATGAGTTCCCGGTGATGGCCGAAGCACGCCGACCTTTCTGGGATATGTTCGCGTTCGTCAAGGATGGCATGCTTGATGACGGTCGCGCAATCGATCAAGGCGACTTGCCCTGGTGGACGCCGCCCAATTTCAAGATCGCGTTCTTCCGACCGGTCGCCGGCATCACCCATTGGATCGACTACAAACTTTGGCCGCACTCTCCTTGGATCATGCACGCTCAATCGATCGGGTGGTACGGGTTGACAGTGTTTCTTGCTGCGCTTTTGTTTCGGCGATTGTCCGCCAACCCAATGGTGGCGGGATTGGCTGCCCTGGTATATGCCGTGTGCGACGGGAATGGCTTGCCGGCAGTCTGGTTGGCCAACCGCAACGCCACACTCGCCGCGTGTTTCGGCATCTGCGCACTGCTGGCTTACGACTGGTGGCGACGCGGCGGTGCAAGATTCGGGGCGTTCCTCGCCCCCATTGCGTTGTTGGCGGCGGTCCTCGGCAATGAAGGCGCTGTCGCCGTGGGCGCGTACCTCGTGGCTTACGCCCTATTCATCGATCCGGATCGAACGTGGAGACGATTCGCTTCGTTGGTTCCATGCGCAGCGATTGGAGTCGCGTGGTGGTTGGCTTACCGGTCGATGGGGTACGGCGCCGTTGGTTCCGGTGTGTACATCGACCCGGCCAACAACGTTCTCGAATTCACCCAAGCATTGATCCAACGTGCTCCGGTTTTGATCTGCGGCCTTTTTGCGGTGCCGCCGTCGGACGCGCACATCATGATGTCTGAGGAAGCCTACCGCATCTTCTGGATCGCGAGTCTCGGCGTCATCGCGATTGGCGTTTCCCAGATGTTGCCGCATCTTCGAGCCCATAA
>JAUIEW010000010.1 GCA_030429365.1 Phycisphaerae bacterium | reverse complement strand
CCGTGGAGGTCTTTGACGAGTACGCCAGTTGCGCGATCGTAGACCAACGTACCGACCGGCAAGTGAATGATCAGATCTTCACCGCGTGCGCCGGTCATGTTGCGGCCTTCACCGGGTCCGCCATTCTTGGCATTCCAGTGATGCTTGCCCTTGAAGTCCATCAAGGTTTCGACCGATTCGTCGCCGCGCAGGATCACACTTCCGCCATCGCCGCCGGTGCCCCCATCGGGACCGCCAAAGGCGACGTACTTCTCGCGTCGAAAGCTGACGCATCCGTCACCACCGTTGCCGGCTTGCACCACGATTTCAGCTTCGTCGATAAACATGATTCAAATCTGAAAACCAATACTGGCCCAACGACTCGTCGAACCGAACACCCACCGAAAGATGCGCACAAAAAAAGAGGGCTGTCACTTAGCCCTCTCGAAGAATCCGATTTCACAAGATCTCGCCCTGACTGAACCAAGTCGGCGGAACTGAACGGGCCAAACGACCTTGTCTATTGGGGGACATCAATTGGCGGACGGAATCACCCGTACCTTGCGACCTTTGAATTCGACGTTGCCGTCGCAAAGGGCGAACAACGTGTAATCGCTACCGCACCCGACGTGGCGTCCGGGGATGAACTTGGTCCCACACTGGCGCACGATGATCGAACCGGTTTTGACTGCCTCGCCACCGTACTTCTTGACGCCGCGATACTGAGGGTTGCTGTCACGACCGTTACGCGAGGAACCCTGTCCCTTCTTATGTGCCATCAAACAACTCCAACCTGGACCGAACAATCCGGGCGATCATCGAGACCGCCCGCCGAGCAATACAATTTACCAAGATGCTGAAATCATTCAAATCGACGATTCGAGGAATGTGATCGCCGGTTCCGCTCCCCTGCCAGACTGGCCTAAGTTGGGGGACGACCCTACCGCATGATCCACTCGCGGAGGCGGCGAATCGGCGTAGAAGCCGCCCTGGTCACCTCGTCACCGGGGATATCGTACGTGACTGCCAGCGTCTTTCGAAGGGGAAAGAACCGCGGATTGTCGGCCGATTCCGGCTTTTTGGGGTCAAACATGGGATTCGCGGCTTTGGCAAACTCCCCGGACAGGCCGGCAATATAAACGGTCACACTGTCGGCTTTGGGGTCGAAATCGCGAAAGACCGCGACCGACGTCCTGGCGTGATCCTCGCCCTGGAGCAGTTTGCCGTGGACCCGGATCGGATCTCTGAAGAACGGGTGGAGCCTGCTGTACCGGTCCTTGAGCACGTCATAGACGGTCGGGCTCACGCCCTCGCCGGCTGGGACAACCTGCAGGGTCGACGTGACCAAATCGAAAGTCGGGTAGAAATCAACATCCTCACCCGTGTTATTGGTCACGGTGTAGAGCACGAACCAAAACGCCTTTGGACTCTTGTCGCCCGGAAGCGTTACGCTGATTCGCTCAAGATCGTGGAATTCGATATCCAACTGCCAGCGGCGGGCAATCTTGCTCGCTTCGGGGGCGGCCAACGCGGTAGCCGCACACGTCAGCAACCCTGCAAGGCAGACGAATTGGGCGAGTCGGTTCTTCATGACCGATAAGTCTACTCACGCCCCGAAGACTGTCAACGAATTCGCTTGCGTACGGGTATGGGCGCCGGCCCGCAATTGAGCCTCCACAAACATGGGAGCCTCATGACTGGGTGCCAACCCCGGGCTTCACGTTCCAGCGGGAAATATTCCATCGACCCTTTGAAACGGTCACGAGTCGCCCCACTCACTGCCCCATCGCTCAGACCGCTCACCCCCTTCTTCGGTACGCCATCGCAGTCATCCCGTGCGGACGCGGCTGGCGGCTGACCGCCGTCCTGCGTGATCCCCCCTCGAAATTGGGACCCTGAATCGGAGCATCGGGTAACCCAATCCGTGCTGGAGTGTCATTGAGTGGCATTTTCTCAATTTGGTCAATTTCTTGGAAAGGTTCAAATCTGCCGGCTGACAATAGACCCCACAGTTGGGCGTTGTGAATGTCGGTGATGGGCACCGCGTCACACGAAGGGGAATGAGAGGAGAGACACCATGTTCTGCACTTCACGCAAGTTGGCAACGTCACCAGTCGTCGAGCAGTGGGTTCAGGATGCACGCCGTCATGGCACCACCGATAACTACAAAGGCAAACGCGCTCACGAGCGCACCACGTGGAGCGCATCGCTGGCCGTGCGAATTCTTAGCGGCCCGGACAAAGGTTTGGTGATCATGGTCAAGGCCCGCGACGTCTCCATGGGGGGTGTCGGCTTCGTGTCGCGTCAGAAGATTGATCAGCACACCCGACTTGAAATCTGCGCTGGCAACAACGCTCGAAGTGTTATCGGCCGCGTCGTCCACACCACCAACACGCTTGGCGGGCAAATCGTCGGTGTTGAATTTGAAACCCGATCGCCGGTCACCGCTCGCCGCCTTGCCGGCTAACAAATCGATGTATGTAGTCCTCCCCGTTTTGCCTCTTCCCCAAAACTGATCCACAGCGCTTAAGGAAGCACTGGGCATTCAATACCCCGCCACGCAACCGTTTGAGAGACTCCGATTCAGCACGTCCGAGCACTGCAAAGCAAAGCTTCTGGTTGTGCTCGTTCAGACTGTTCCCCTATGCTTATAAGACGTACGTCACGATCAACTCAAAAAAATTTCGGAGGATTGCGAAGGTCCGGCCTTCGGAGCGCTGCGCGTCGTGCAAGCGAATCGTTTGGCGGAGTGATAAACCTCATCGGCCCGATAACGCCAAGATCCCCAACCTAATACCCCGTGAAAGGGGAAACCAACAATGCCGCAGCACGTCCGCACAATTCACGGGTTGCGAGTCGTTCTCAGTTCGATCGTTCCCCCAGATTTATCATGTGTGTCCGTACTTTACCCAATGGTTTTCTCACCGGTCCAAGTCTTGCACGTTGCGAATCTGCAATCGTAGTTTTCGACTGACATGATGTGTCGCCTTGCAACCCCGTGGGTTGACGCCAGTAGTCACAGCGGCGGGAATGCAAGGCGAGAAGGCGGTGGGGAGGAAAGAGGCTATGCACGAAAGAATGAACGGATTCAGAACTTATCGACGCCGGGGTGCCGTGGCGGTCCAGGTCGCGGTTTCGATGTCGGCGATCATGGGGTTCGCTGCGCTGACGATCGATGTTGGTGTGGTTTACAACGCCAAGACCGACCTTCAGCGTACGGCCGATGCGGCTGCACTGGCTGCGTCGTCCAAGCTGGCGTCGTATGACGAAGGCGATCCAATGGAACTCGCTCGTGCAGAGGCTCACCGGATTGTTCAAGCCAATAAGGTGTTGCAAGAGTCGGTGGCGGTTTCAGACGCCGACATCCAGTTCGGACGGGCCGTGTACAACGAACAGACCGGGTCATACGACTTTCAGCCAACGACCGAGTTTCCGGACGCTGTTCGGGTCGTCATGAAGAAGACGGCGGGCAGCGCCAATGGCGCCCTGCCCCTCTACTTCGCACGTATCTTCGGCAAGCAGTCCACCGATGTGGAAGCCGAAGCGATTGCCATGATGGTGCCACGGGACATCGCGATCGTCGCCGACCTTTCGGCGTCACACAACGATGACAGTGAACTCGGCAACTTCAAAAAGACCGATATCAATCTGTTTGACGTCTGGGAAGCGCTTCCGATTTCACGTGGCACCTGGGGTATCGGCGATGGCGTCAATCCGTATGCCATCGGCGATCCCGGCAATCCACCGCCACCTCCAGGTTACTTCCCAGGCGGACCTGGCAATGGCGGAACCGATCCGGGCGTGCTTGCGACCGGTGAAGTGGCCGGTCCCACGTTTGGGCTGATGTACTACTGGGGCAACTCGATCACGCAGACCTATGAACCGTCGAACGATCCGGCGCTTCGTTACTACAAGAAGAACAAAGATTGGTACGACAACGATCTTGAGGACTGGTACGAAGACGCCGGTTACAGCAACTCAGAAATCGACGCGCTCATGTCGAACGATTACGACGGCAACGGAGCGTGGGAAGAGCGCGTCGCTGTGGCACTCGGATTGGCCCGCTGGGATAGCGGCATGAACAATGGCCTCTGGGAGGACATTCCCTACAACCAGCGCAAGAATGGAAACGGAAACGGTTTTGTCAGCAGTAGCGAACTGACTTGGCTGGTGGACTATCCATTCGAGCAGGGCTCATGGATCGACTACATCAGCTTCGTCGGAAAATCATCCAGCGGTGCAGCCCGCGCCGATTCCGACTTCCGCTATCGGTTCGGACTCAAAACCTTCACCAACTATCTGCTCGAAACGCGTGAATCGCACGCCGAAACGTCAGACCTCGCCAACGTGCCCACGCAGCCGATGCAGGCCGTCAAGGACGCCGTGACGCACATGGCCGACCTCATCGAGACGCTCGATACCGACGATCGCCTGTCCCTTGAGATCTACGGTCAGACGGCCCGTCACGAAGTCGACCTGACCGACGACTACGAGTCCGTGAAGAATCGCCTCAACGAGATGCAAGCCGGTCACTACGACGCGTGGACCAACATGGGTGGCGGCATCACCCGCGGTATTGAAGAACTGACCAGCGATCGGGCGCGCCCCACGTCCCGCGAGGTGATGATTCTTCTCACCGACGGTAAGGCCAACGTCTCGTCATGGGGCAGCACGGGCGACTACACCAATGGTCCGATCTACGCCCGACAGATGGCCGAAGAAGCCGCAGCGCAGGGCATTCGTATCTTCGCGGTCAGCGTTGGTTCAGATTCTGACTCCGCGTTGATGTCGCAGATCGCAGAGATCGGTCGCGGTGAGCACTTCCACGCCGAAGGCTCGATCGACGCATACAGCGATCAGTTGGAAGCCATTTTCAAGAAACTTGGAGGAACGCGACCGGTTGAATTGATCAAGTAGCTCGACCGGACGTCGTCACAACACAATCACCATCGCCCACCCCGTGGCTCGCGAAAGCGGCTGCGGGGTGTTTCACTATGGCATGAGTGCACACCGCTGAATAAATACATGGACTCAAATCAATAATTGCATCCAAACGATGTCGCACCAACTGCATAGGCGATCCGAATTACGCGCAGACATTGATCACGCGATCTTGGTACAATCAACGCACACATCGTACGGGCCGGGCGCGTCAAGGCCGTGGTATATGGTTTAAGCCACTCTCAAAGGGTCGCAAGAATGAAACGCTCAGAATTGATGACGCTCTGCGCTTTTGCACTACTATGCAGTGTTCCCCAAAGCACTTTCTCGAGCAATTGGGAAATCCTCCTTCAATCACGCCGGGCAAACTGCGCGACGAGCGCAGGTGTTGAATTAGAACACGTTGATGACGAGGTCGACGAGCAGTCCGACGATTTCGGCTTGTTCGAAACGCAGATTGCGTCCGTTTCCAGTGTTCAAGGTTCACCAAAGCGAGGAATGACTGCAGTAGCCAGCACGAACGCGAGTCAGCACAGCATACTCTCAACGAATCTGATCACCGTCAAAGGCCAGCTCGGTGCATCGGCGGAAGCCACCGGGCCGAGTGCCAACTCAGAAGCTGATGCTTTTTCAGACTTTCGTGCAGTGTTGTCTTTGGACTCTTCGGAAACCGTCCATCTTACAGGAACCGCTTCCTCTTTCAGTTTTGGGCAAGTTGCGATCAGACTGGACGGCCCGGACTTTTTTTCTTACCTGCTCCATGTTCAGGATAATTCCGCCTTCTTTAGAATCGACGAGACGTTCGATCTTGAACCTGGCGTTTACACGTTTGATGTCAGCACATTTGCAGACTTTGAAGCATTCGACGGCGACTTGGGAGGACAAGGGGCAGATTGGGACTTGCAATTGCAGTTGATCGAGTGCACCGAACCGAGCGAGCCCGTCCTGCAAACGGCATACTATGCCGTCGATCGCGGTTCAAATACCGTCCATCGCAATTTTGATTTAACCGGCGGCGGCAGTTGGGACAGTCCCGGTCAATTCGACATAGGAGCCACGGGACACGGACTAACGGTTCATCCGATCTCGAATACGATTTACTTCATCGACGAAGGCGGCGGAACAGAGTTTCTTGGCACGCTTGATCCGAATACCGGCGCCGTCACATCGTTGACGGCCATCTCCAACTCCGATCCCCTCGCATTGCCCGGATTGGAGGACATTGCCTTCGACGCGAACGGAACCCTGTACTGCATCTACGAATGGATTATTCCCGGTGTCGGATTTTTTGGAACGGTCGATGTAGATTCAGGCTTGGTAACTCCGACAGGTTGGGGGCAGATTTCATTCTCGGGCGCAAACGCGCGAATGGCGTTCGACCCGTCCAGTGGCCTGCTTTATTTCTCAACCGGTTCTTCGCTTAGTACGGTTGACGTGGTGACAGGCGACATCACTCCGGTTCCGCTCGCCGCCCCACCGGTGTTTTCCGCGCTGTCGTTTCATCCAAGCGGTTCGCCCTTTATTGCCTGCACAAGTTCTGCCGAGTTGGTCGAGATTCATCCGGGCAGCGGAATCGTCGCACCGCTCTCCGGCGCCCTGTTGCCTCCGACGGTTCTCTCGGGCCTCGACCAGGTGACCACGATCATTGGCGGTGGCGATCCGGTTTGCACACCCCTTGATGGAAACCTAGGCGACGTGACCGATGACGGGCTGGTCACGTCGGCCGACATCGCAGGGTTCGTCGACTGCATCACCGGTCCGGGCGGCGGTATCCCGTCGACGTCAGCCTGCGTCCACGCCGACATGCAGCAGGACGGCGATGTGGATCTGGTCGACTTCGCGTCGTTTGCCGGGCAGTTGGGCGCCCTCGCGCCCTGAACCGGCCTTGCTGATATCACGTTCGATCACGGCACGACTTCAAAGGATATCTGCGACAACCCATCGACCGAACCCACGGCGATCACGTAGGAGTCGCCCATTCCCGCCCGAAGCGGCGGTGTCATGGTTGTTCCAAACGTCGGCCGCGTCCCTTCGATACTGTAGTCGCCATACCGGATGGTCGTCGGCAGATAAAAAACCTCATCCGTTTCCGGGTCCGTTTCACTGGCGATGCCGTAAACATTGTCGGTCAACAACGGATTGGCGGATGGCGTCCGCACCACGGAGATTTGCGTGATCTGCCGCAGCCCCGTGAGCCGGATGGTTGGGAACGTGGCACTGCCCGAAAGTTGAATGTCCGCAAGGTTTGGATTCAGGTCGGGGAGTTGGCCACATGCACCGGGAGGACCGATTGGCGCCCCCGGAATACCCGGAACACAATCTGTATTGAAGTACCCGAGAATTCTAAACGTACCTTCGAAGCAATCGGGGTACTCCGGATCGCAGTCCGCGATGCACGTCCCGTCGAAACCGCACATCGCGCAGTCGGGATCGGTTCCCGCGCAGGCCTGATCGCAGCGCTCATCGGCCGGACAGTCCGTGACTTCGACCTCACATTTAAGGTCGTCATTGCACACCTGCCCATCCGGACAATCGGTGTTGAATTCGCATTCCTCGCATTGATGGCTAACGCAGATGGGATCCAACCCGGCATCGACGCAGTCGAGATCGTTTTCACATTCGCCACGCGGCCCAGTGCAATCGGCGCAGTCGGTCCCCAGTTCGCACGGCGCCCCCACGAAGAACTCCGTGTTGGGGCCGCCGTCCTCGCAGATCCCGTTGTTGGCGCTAGCACAGGTATCGTTGCAGACCTGTCGGAAGTTCACCGTGGTGATCCGGCTGGCCCCGATGCCGCCGCCAAAAGGTAACGCCACCAGTGAAATCGTGTGGACCTCGTCGCTCAAGCCACCGGGCACCGGGACGGTAAACGTCTCCGAACTGTCGGTCGCCGGGAAGAAATCCTCAGACGCGTTGTAACCGTCTCCATTGACGCCGACAGTCACCGTGCCGGTCCCGGCGCAGGCAACGGTCGCACTGATCGTATAGGCCTCGCCCACGCGCGGAGAAAATGGGCTGATCGAAAACCTCTCGATCCGGGGATGCGATCCGAAGTCCGCCGTGAGCAGTGGAAAATCACCACGCGTGGAAGCCGGGACGAATGACGTAGTCACACGCTCTCCCTGGAAGTCGGCGACACCCTGGATTTCAACGTTGGCCCCCACCAGTTCGGCGGCCGGATCGACGACCGAACGAACGTTCTTGCACACGAATTCGCCGAGTGTCGGAGTCGGATTGCGTCCATCGCCTGCTGCGAAGACAACACACGAGAGGATCCAGGCATTCAGCGCCCCCTCGCAGACCGCGAAGATGGGGATCGCTTCGCCCGTGGGCCCCAGGATCACGAAATCGATGGACCCCGCGAGCGTTCCGCAAATTGCCAACTGGTTGGGGATGACCCAGTCGTTGGTGCTGCACGCGATCCCGAAGAGTTCGTTGGCCTTGCTGCAAATCTGCTCCACCCTTTGACCCGGCGTCGGTCCTTGATCGATCGGCAGGCACGCCGAATAGAAGCCCAGATTCTCAGTGGGTTTGGCCGGGTAGACGCGCGTCGAAAGCGTGGTCACGGGGGGCACGGCAATGCCGCGCACCACGTAGACGTCAGCGCCGACAACGGGTTCGTCGCACTGAACAACGTTGACGAGGGCTTCGCAATCTGATCGCCCCCTCGGGCGAAAGTCGATGATCGGAAAACACTGACCCTCGAAGCAAATCTCATTTTCGGCGCAGTCAAAATCACCGCGGCAATCGTCCGGGGCGAAGTCGTCGTCATCCAGCAGCGGGTCGTCGTCGATTCCGTCGCCGCCGCCACCCGAACCGTCATCGCCTTCACTTTCCCCGCCGCTCGAATCGGCCGGGCTGTCCGGCGGATCGCTGAGCGGTTCGACCAGGTCCACGCTGGCGTTGATCTGCGATTCGCCGCCGGCCACGATCATGCGCATTTGAATGCGGTTCGGGTCGGACAGATCAAATTCGAATTCGTGCCCGTCGCCGGTGATGATGCGGGAAATGCGCCCGGTATCGGGATCAAGGTGGATCAGCGTCGCCTGATCGTTGAGCAGGTCGTCGGCGGTCTGCACGCGCACGAACTCGACCCGCGTCAGATTGCCCTCCGCGTCTTTCGCGCCATAGAGCTCGGCCGTCTCACCGAGGTCATTCGTCGCCTTCAGGGCGAGGGCATCATCGGGATTGGAATACAGATCGTAGTCGACCTTTCCGGATGAATCGCCGCCGTCCCCGGAATCGTTGCCGTTCCCGGAAGTGTCAGCCGGCGGGTCGCAACCCAACAAACTCAGCAGGCACAATCCAAGCAGTGCGGTCGGGAGTGATCCTTTGAGTCGATCTCCAAGACGTGTGATGTGCATGGCAACGGCTCCTCTCATCGGTGAACACCAATACAGACCGTAACCGTTGGTTTCATTCGGGCGGCACGCTCGGATGGGTTATGCGCTTGCTGAGAAGTGATCGCCCCATGGACCACCCCTCATGGTACCGACGCGGCCCGCCCAATCCAACAAATAGTCGTTTTCCATCCCCATAAAACGCACGGCCTACGGATCACCGCGGGCTCCTGTTGGCCGAGGGGTCGACGGTCCGGATGAGTGACGACCAGTTGGACCGGCGATCACAGCATTTCGAGAGAAAATTCAGATCGCCCCCAAGAAATCGGCCGCTCGCTCGTATTATGGGTGAAGCCGTTGCGATTGGATCGGAGCTTTCTGCATGACCGACGACCATCGACCTGACCGGCGGGCTTGGATGCCTGCCGTCCTCGATCGATACGAAGGTCCACTGACGCGTTATGCGACGCGGCTTGTGGGCAGCGTGGAAGGTGCGCGCGATGTCGTGCAGGAAACGTTCCTGCGCTTTTGCTCCGACCAATCGACGTGTGATGAGCTGTCCACTTGCAAAGATGGGGCTTCAACCAATGGCCGCCTCGATGACGATCGCGACGCAACTAGTCGGATTGGTCCGTGGCTTTTCGCAGTCTGTCGCAATCGGGCACTCGACGTGCTCCGCAAGGAAAAACCGATGAAGACCATGCAAGCCAATACACTTTCATTTGTCGCGGAGTCAGCCGCTCCCGACGCAGTTAAGCCGCCGTCGGCTGACCTCGAACACACCGAATCCGTCGATCAACTGCACGCCATCGTCGCCGACCTGCCCGACAATCAGCAGGAGGCGCTGCGACTTCGTTTTCAAAACGAGATGAGTTACCAGCAAATCAGCGAAGTGATGCAGACGAGCGTGGGCAACGTCGGATACCTGCTGCACCACGCGATCAAAACCGTCCGCAAACAACTGGCGATCAACCCGTCGGCCAACATAAGCCGGAGGAAATCATTATGACCCGCAAGCCAAACGAAACCAACGCCAACGAATCGATGTTCCCCGAAGACGATCCGCGCATCACCGCGTACGCGCTCGGCGAACTGTCCACCGAAGAAGCAACCAACCTCGAATCCGAACTGTCAGCCAATCCCGAGTGGCAGGAAAACATCGCATCCGTAAAGGAAACCGCCGGCCTGCTAAAGCAAGCATTGGCCGAAGAACCGATGGTCGGACTGACCCAAGCGCACCGCGATAGAATTGAATCGAAAATCGCCGAGACTGAAGAATCCGAATCAGCGCCTGCGCAACCACTCACGCCCGGTCAGAAAATTGCATGGATTGGCGTGGGAATAGCCGCGTCGCTGTTCCTTCTGTTCTCAGTCGCCATTCCGGTACTCACAGAAAACAGAGTCAACAAGCGGTATGCTGCGGACACAAACGTCTGGCTCGATGCGACTGGCGGTTCCGATCTGCCGCGCACCGGTTCATACGATCGCATAACGTTGGAGGATTCGCTGGCAGCGAGGACGTACAAATCATCGCCAGTGGATTTCGCGGACAACGATGCCGATGGGAATACGCTTTCTATCGGCGATGATATTGCGACGGCGAATCGGGCCACGATACAACGATTGAATGCATTGGGCTATTCCGCTGACAATCGCAACGAATATGTACAACCTGCGGATGGTGTTGCGAGCCGCGAATCGCACGGCAGAAGTCGGCAGGACTTTTTCAACGCCGACGAGCTATTGGAAGAACAACAAGGATGGAATGCATTCTTGGATGCGGATGAGTCAGCTGGTTACCACTTGGGAAGAAACTTCTTGGTTGTGCGAGATTCGCAGCCAGCAACAACCAACAATTCTGGACTTGCGCTGTGGGGCTTAAACCAAACAAGCGAAATGCGCGAGTACTTCGGTTTGTCGCAAGATGGCCCGGCGCGGGATCCGAATGTCAGCTATGGCTATCAGGCTCCGTTTGGTCCATTCAACGGAGACGGATCCCAGCTCAATCCGCGAATTGAAGTATTCGCTTGGGAGTGGCGTACTGACCCAAGTCGGTTTCGCGACATTGACGGCGACGGTGTTCCAGATGCAATTGCGCCACAGGAATCCACCACCGAAAGCTACGCCCGCATCCGCGAGAACCCGTTCAAATCCGTCTCGCGGGAACCGTTGTCCACTTTCTCCATCGACGTCGACACGGCCTCCTATGCCAACGCCCGACGATTCCTCAACTCGGGTCAGCTTCCGCCGCGCGATGCCGTTCGCATTGAAGAGTTCATCAACTACTTCGCCTACGACTATCCCCAGCCGAGCATCGACGAACCGTTCTCGATCAATGTCGATGTGGCTGACTGCCCGTGGAATCGAAACCATCGCCTCGCCCGCATCGGTTTGCAGGGTTACGAAATCCCCAACGACGAGCGGCCCGAGAGCAACCTCGTGTTTTTGATCGACGTCTCCGGTTCGATGAACCAACCCAACAAGCTGCCGCTGCTCAAGCAAAGCATGACCATGCTGGTCGATCAACTCGATGAATACGACCGCGTCGCCATCGTCGTCTATGCCGGTGCGTCAGGACTGGTCCTCGATTCGATCACCTGCGACAACCGCGGCGCGATCCTCGACGCGATTGACAACCTGCAACCGGGCGGCGGCACCAACGGGGCGGCTGGCATCGAACTGGCATACCAGATCGCGGCTGACAACTTCATCAAAGACGGAACCAACCGCGTGATCCTTGCGACCGACGGCGACTTCAACGTTGGCGTCACCAGCGAAGACGACCTCCATCGCCTCATCGAAAAGAAAGCCAAGACCGGGGTATTCCTGAGCGTGCTCGGATTTGGCGGCGGCAACTATCAGGACGCCACGCTCGAACTGCTGGCCGACAAGGGCAACGGCAACTACGCGTACATCGACACCCTCCGCGAAGCCGAGAAAGTTCTCGTCGAACAGATGGGCGGAACGCTCGTGACCATCGCCAAGGACGTGAAGATTCAGGTCGAATTCAACCCGGCGATCGCGGCGGCTTATCGTTTGATCGGTTATGAAAATCGCATGCTGGCGAAGGAAGATTTCAACGACGACACCAAGGACGCGGGCGAAATCGGCGCGGGCCATACTGTCACCGCGCTGTACGAAATCGTCCCGGCTGGTAATGAGCCGGAACTTGCCGACGTCGATCCGCTAAAGTATCAACTCGCCAACCCGTCACCTGAGTTGATCGACAACGACGAGTTGATGACGGTGAAGGTCCGCTACAAGTTACCCGACGAAGACACGAGCACCAAGCTCGAACACCCGGTGCTGGATGAGGGCCGATCGATTGAGGCAGCATCGGAAGATTTCCGTTTCGCAGCCGCCGTCGCATCATTCGGCATGATCCTGCGAAACTCCAACCATCGCGGTGAAGCGATTTTCGATCTAGTGCTGGATCTCGCTGGCAGCGCTTCTGGGCAACACCGTTCCGAAGATCGCGAAGGCTTCGTCGAACTCGTCCGGCAAGCCCAAGTCCTGATGCAGCCGGTTGACGCGATGGGCGATGCGGACGATCAATAACGAGTCCCTGTCAGTCGATTCAACACGAAGCGAATCGTGAAGAAAAACGGGCGGCGACCTCATCAGGTCACCGCCCGTATTCAACCGTTTTGGTACATCTGTCAACGCATCCTGCAACAACAGTTGCACGAGTGCGCAAAGTTTCTGACCTATGCGTCGGCCAGGAACGCCACGATGTTGGCGACGTCCTCTTCACTCAGTTCTGGTGAGGGGTGGCCATCCAACATGAGGGCGCCGTTGACCGTGTCGGTGTCCGAACCACGGATCGAGGCAGCCACAACCGCACCACCGGAACCATCGGCGCCGTGGCAAACCGCACAGTTGGCTGCGAATACGGCCTCGCCAGCTGTCGCATCACCACCATCGGTCATGCCGTCGCCACCGTCATCCATGCCATCACCGCCGTCGTCCATCCCATCGCCGCCGTCGTCCATGCCGTTGGTGTCGACGTCGCCGCCATCATCCATACCGTCATCCATACCGTCGTCACCACCATCGTCCATGCCGTTGGTGTTGACGTCGCCGCCGTTGTCACCGCCATTGTCACCGCCGTTATCTCCACCGTTGTCGCCGGTCATGTCGACGCATCCGACGAAACCGATCGTGAAGAGGGCGATCAAAGCCAGGGCAAATCGTTGCTTCATGAATCTTTCTCCATAAAAACTCAGTATACTCTGTTAGAAACGTCACTTTTCAGAAACACATGCTGCCAAATCGATCAAGGGATGGCGCCAATGAACCAATCGAAATTCGCAGCCCTGTTCGCACACGCCAAGCTTCGCGCAAGGCGATGCAAACTCGAATCTGAAAATGGTGCTTACTCAACGGACCCGGCGGAATTTCACCGTTGTGGGTCGCCACCCGCCATAACCATAAGCGGTTCTGACCTTTTGGGCAAAGGAATCAATATCCACTTCAACTTTGGCCGGAGGGTGGGCCCGAGACCGTTTACGCCTGCTCGATCGCGGCACCGTCGCAGAGTGGCTCCAAAGCAGGCCAAGACGCCCGGCGACTAAGCCATAGTCAATTTGGGCAATTTACGGCGATCGAGAAGCTTGCAGTAGTCCAGGCTCGGTCGCCAGTCCGGCCCGCCTGCTCAATGGAGCCCCCAGAAGCGGCGCCGTTGTTATGGTCCTGCGGAGAACGCCGCTTCGAACGCGGCGAAATCTTCAAGATCCACGTCGTCGTCAACATCGGTATCCAGGACATCGCATCCGGCGATCATCTGGCCCGCAACGGGTCCGGTGAGGCAAGCGGCCAACTCCGCATAGTCATCCGCGTCCACATCACCGTCTGCGTCGTAATCACCCGTCAGCCATGCCCCCATGCCGAAGTTGGCTTCGGTGTAACCGGCGCGCTCGACGAGCACTGCTGGCCGCGACACGTCTGCGTATCCCGCGAATCGAGCCATAACGCCTTTCGTCGAACCACCGGCAGAGGTCGGAATTTGTGTGAGCAGATAATACCCATTGCCGTCGGTGCGTATGCCGGTGTCCACGCCATCCAGCAAGATGGTCGCGTCGTCAATCGGTTCACCGGTGGCGCCATCGGTGACGCGCCCCCATACGTTTCCTTCCGTTGCGGCTTCGGGATCGCGCCATGGCATCGATGGAACCTCGACGGAATCGCCAAACAAATTCGTCTTCACATATGAATACCAATCGGACCACGTCGATCCCGTGTCATTCGTGCTGCGGTACGAATAGGTGTTCAGGCCGTCGACTCCCGCGTTGAGTGCGTATTGCATCTGCGAGACGCTGTCGGCGAATGAGTTGAGATAGACGGCTGGCCCCGTGTAGATGTGGCGGTCGTAGCGCCAACCGACCGAAGCATCAACCCAGTTTCGATACCATGATGCATGGCTTGTGTCGCTGTAATACGTCATCGGAATGCCCGCGTCGAGATAGCCCATCTCCATCCAGTGTCGCCAATTCTGAAAGATGCTGTACGCACTGCTCGAAGAAAAACTTGACGGCGCGTTGCCCCAGGTGATCAATGCAGCAGTGTGGCGAAGCGGCTGCTGCGGATTGTCGAGCGTCGCCACCTCGGTCATTGCGCGGCGGGCGAATTCGGTGATCGTGCGGCGCCGGAAGTCACTCCACTGGGTGTCGCCAGCCAACGGAATATCACTGCGCCCCGTGATATCATGGAAACGAGCCAAACTCGACTTGTCGTAACTCAAGTCGGCCGGATAGCCTGCATTCGCCGACGTATAGCGAATGTAATCCCAGTGAATACCGTTAATGTCATAGTTGGTGACGAGTTCGCGGACGATGCTCATCAGGTATTCCTGGGCGCCGGCTGACCCCGGATCAAGTGTGTACTTGCCATCGACCGTGGCCGGACCGCCATCGATGTTTCCCGGCTGAACCATGAGCCATTCGGGATGGGCGGTCATGATGCTGTTGCCGCTGGGGGGCCAGGATTCGCTGACGCGAAACGACACCAGCCAGCAGTGAACTTCGAGTCCGTTCGCGTGGGCCCGATCGACCATGTAGGCCAGCGGGTCGAACGCGCTGCTGATGTCGTTGGCTTTGGGAATGATGGCCGAATTCCAATACGCGCCATGTCCGGTGCCAACGTTGTCCTGGTAAGCGAGAACTTCCGGGACGATCGCGTTGTATCCGCCGGCAACCGCCATCGCCACCATTTGATCAATCTGCGCCGTGCTCTTGAAACCAAACCCGAACGCGTCCACCCAGAACCCGCGAAATGACGGTGTCGTATCACCCGGCACAAAGACGGCTGTCACCGTCTTGTTTTGATCAACCGTTACCGTTGTCGCTGCAGAAGTTGGCGATGCCGGCAGTGACCCAATCGACGATTCCCAATGATCGAATACGTGTCCGCTTGCAGGCGACGCGAGAAGGTTCACCGTCTCGCCCACGAAATACGAATTCACACTGCCAGCTGCTGGCGTCGTTGTACCCGAGCCCGGTGGCGACACCGCAAGGGTAAGGTCGGCTGTCGCGCCGGAAAGCGATGTGAACCGGACCGCGTCGGCGATGACGACCAACGGATTCGCGTCGTTGTTCATCGTCACGTGTCCACCAGTACCGGCATCGAAGTTGAACGTACCGATCACGTTCCACTGGCTACCGCCGCCCTGCTGATTGACCGCGACGGGTGTCGAACCTCCAGAATGGTGAACGGTGTACACCGCGTCGGACGCGCGGTTGGTGCCCTGCACGTACCAGACCTCGACCTCATAAAGGCCGGTCGTTGGTAAATTGGGCCGCCACTCAACTTCAGAGTAAGGCTCATCAACTGTGAGCACCCAACGATAATCGGGTCCATGGGGAATTGGGAACGAACCGGAATTCCACGTGCCAGACAGCACTGAGAATCCTGAATCAAGGTTGTCGACCGTGACAATCTGAGCCAAACCGGGCGAAGCGAGCACGCCGAGTGTAATTGTCGCCAGTGCGGGAAGATATCGAAATGGCATGCGCTGCCTCCTCAAAGCTTGATTGACTTTGGAGGCATTGTAGCAAATTCGAACTGGCAGCGCCCACTTCAGATGTGTCCCATTTGTCAAACTTCGTAAGCAACACCGGAGCCGATCCCCGAGCGAAATGCCGCAGAAATCGCAACATTCGAGGCGCAACAAGGCCCATGTCGTTTTTATATGGACAATGCAAACCCACGCATTGAGGAAGCCACCGCACGCCTCATCACCAAAGTCGCCGACCGCAATTCTGCCGGATCGGAGCGCGCTTGATAAAGCATGGCGCTGCTGCATTCTTCGGTACCGTCACGGGCCTCCAAGAAATTGCTGCATCACTTGGAAGTCTTGCGCGTCGATGTCACCGTCCGCGTCAAGATCGAATTTCTGCAGGCATGACGTTGATGGGACATCAAGTGGTCCGTTCAGGCATTCGGCAAACGCTTTGTAATCGTCCAGATCGACATCGCCGTCGCAGTCATTGTCGCCGGGAGCGCAGTCCACGGTAACCGTGACGGTATTTGATCCGACCAAAATCGTATATTGACCGGCTCCCAACACCTCGCTGAATGTTCCAGTGATGTTGTTCGCCGTGATGACGTCAAACGACTGACCGGTCTGCGGCATGAATTCGTTGGTGCTGCTTAGCAGCAGCGTTCCATCAAGCGTCAAGTCCTGCGTCACCATGAGCACGTCGTGGTCGAGGCCCGGCGTCAATCCGCCCAACTCGATGTCGAGGATGCCGGTGGTGTCGTTGACGAATTCACCGTCGATAATAAGCATCCCCGGCGAGTTACCGGGTGAGGTGGTCCCCTGGTTGATGATCCGGTTGCCGTTGACTGTTCCTGTTCCGGACAACGTTCCGCGCTGGAAGAACTCAACGGCGCCGTGTGTGAACGTACCGTTGATGTTCATGTTGCCGTCGTTGTCAAAATCGCCGACGCTAAGCGTGCTGTTGGCCGACACGTTGGTCGTCCCGTTATTCTCGTATTCACCGCTTGTGATAAACGTCGCACCGGTGCCACCGGCGTCATCTTCAAGACTCAGGGTGCCATCATTGGCAAAGAGATCGGTCGTCGAACCGGTGGGCAGGTTGCTGAAAACACCTGTACCAATCAGGCGAATCGTTGCGTCGTTTTCGAGAATGCGAGTTGACGACCCGCCGTCCAAGCCAAGTGTCGCCCCCGACTCCACGATCCATGTCCCATCTTCCAACTGGTCGCCGTCGAGGGTTTCGCAGTCCGTGATCGCCAACGTCCCGGCACTGACCTTCACCGTTCCACTGCTTGCAAACGACGGATTCACCAGACTCAACCCGCCGCTTGTCGCAGTCTTGTGGAAAGTCCCGTTGTTGGTGATGTGTGTCCCCGCAAAGTCGAGACTGGCGATGCCCCGCCCGATGTCCTTGATTTCAAACGTGCCCTGATTCTGAAATTCGATGAAACCGTCGAGTCTTAAGTCGGTGGTTCCAATCAGACACGCGGTTCGCTCGGCGGCCAAGATGAAATCCTGACGATCGCCGCTTTCCGGACCGCTGAGCACAACACCGCCCGCGCTGCTGTTGTTGTCAAAGGTCAAGTTCGAATTTGCTTCAAACGTACCCAGCTCACCATTTCGAAACAGATTGTACTTGGTGTCTTTGAAGGTCACGGTTCCCCCGGTCGTAGTCGCTGCCGTCGCGATGTCGAGCGTACCTGTCAACTCAAACAGCGATCCGTTGTTGCTGGTGACCAGTTCAAACAAACCGCCGCCATCGGGTGTGTGGGCGTCGTCGATTCGAACGAGACCCTGTCCCGTGGCGATCAACGTGGCGTCGACTTCGGCATTGGCGTGTTCGACGACGCCGTTGGAATTCTGCAAATCGTGCGTGATTGCGCCTTGAAGGTCGGCAAAAAAAGTGTGGATCTGGCTCGGTCCCGGTTTGAACGTGCCGCCGTTGATGACCGGTTGTCCGCCCTGCTCTCCGATCGCACCGTTGATATTCAAATCGCCGGCGCCGGTCGTCTCGAACATCCCCCCGGTGCTCGAGACTTTGACGTTGATGCTGCTGTCAATGGAACCGGCATTGGCGATGCGCCCGGTATTCGTAACGCGGGCGTTTTGAATCTGGCTCGCGACTTCTTCGATGTTGGCTCCGCCGCTGAAGATATATTCGCTTCCGTTGGCATTGATGAGTTCGGCGTTCTCACCGAGTTGCAAGCGGCCCGACCCGGTATGCAGAATCTGGTTTTGATTGTTGATCTGGGAATCGGCGGCTAACAGTACGTTGTTGGTGCCATCGATGTCGACAATGCCGCCATTGGCATCGTTGCTGAATTGCGCGTCGATGGTTCCTCCGCCCCACGAGAAGATTCCCTCGTTGGAGTAATCACCGGTCACTGTTCCACCGTCCAGCACGAAGTTGCCATCGATCTGGTTGAAATACTCGCCAACGACTGTTCCGCCGGTCATCAAGACGTCGCCCATGTTGAAGATGCGCTTGCCGACTTCATTGAGGGTCCCGTTGAATTGATGAAACTCAGAAGGTTCATCAAAGTTCAGCGTCGCGAAACCTTCGCGCGGTTTCATCGTTCCGCCGGAAAAAACCAGTTTGCCCAGTCCACTACCCGTCAATGTCCCGTCGATTTCGTGAACCGTCGAAGACAATAAGTTGGCGTACTCAACAACGGCGTCTTCGGCGAAGTCGAATGCCACATTTATCGTACGTGACGAGTTTGCCACCAAAACCGCCGCTCCATTGCTGTTGGCCGACACCGTCCCGCCCAGCAGGTCAATCGTCTCGCCATCCAGGGTGATCGTTCCTGATCGCGAGCGCAGCGTTCCACCCGCATTTTGCCGGAACTCGGAGTGAATCAACGACTCGCCACTGCCAAACTTCTTTTCGATCAACCCGTCGTTTCGCAACAATCCGCCGTCACCCAGCGGAAACACATCCTGGTCTCCGCGGAATTGAATGGTCCCGTTGACTTCGTTCTGCAAAAACCCAAACGAATCGAGCGTGATCCCCTGGAACGATAGCCCAGTTAGGAGAATCATTCCGTTGTTGCAGAGTGTCGAGATGTCGCCGCGCGAGATCCGCATGTTGGCATCGACGTCGATGGTCGCGTTGCTATCGTTGATGAATTGTCCGGTTCCCGTGACCGCGCCGAACGACCACTTGACGTGATCCTTGTTGGTGATGGTTCCGTCAGCTTGGAGATTGGCGTTGTTGCTGTTCATGTGAAATGGGACAGCCGCATCGAATCGAAGGTCCGCGCTAGTCGAAGCTTCAGCCAATAGCGTCACACCAGTGTTCTGAGCAGTGCCCACACCGCCGCTAACCAACTCGCCTTCAATCTTGTGAATGCCGGTGCCCGCCCACTGGAAAACTCCGTTGCTTGTCACGGTGATACTGGCATTCTTGAGCGTGCTTCGGCTCAGGCTGTCATTTCCGATCGTAAACGTCGCGCCATGTCCATTCCCGCCGTCGACGGCGATGATGTTTCCATCCAGCACCATCTTGTCTTCGATGCGCTGGTTCAATCGCAATTCGCCATTCTTGATATCGAAGCGGCCCGTACTGGTCATGGGGCAGGTGATGTGCGATGTGAAATCGCCCGGTGCGTCGAGCACAATCGGAGCGACGTGGGTGAACAGTCCCGTCAAATTTCCACCGACTTGCGTGTTGATGCCAGCCGACCCGTTTCGAAACGTCCACTCGCCGCTTAGATGATCAATTTTACCGTTGTCTCGAAGACCGATCGTGCGATCAACGAACACGTTTCCGTTGTTGGTGAGCGTCGCGTTTTCGATCGTGGGCGTGCCGATTCCAGCAAACGCGGTATTCAACGTTGCGCCCGAATTGTTGGTAAGGCCGCTACCCGTCACCTTGCCCAGGCGCCATTCGCAGAAGCCAAGGTTGGTTACCCCGTCGATGCTCGGGCCCTCAATGACAAATGGCAGTAATTCCATTGACATGTTGATCGATCCGCCCGAGATGCTGCCGCCGTTCTTGGCGATTATCGTCGACAGATCGCTCCCCGAACCGGTGATGGTCCCGAGCGTGACGGTCGCATTGTCAAATTCGATCTTGCCAAAGTCGGCTGGCGATAACGTCAGGGATGAAACCTCAGTCGGTCCGCTGAATTGGATGACCGCTGAGTTCGATGGCGTGACCGTCGATCCCAGTAACGACGTGTTGTTAAATTTGAGCAATCCGCTTGCCGCGCTGATTGTTCCTCCAACGTCTTCAAAGCGCACCGCGATGTTTGACAGGTCGGTCCCGCCGGACTTCCTGAATGCCCCCGAATTCTGGATGTCCGGTGTCCCGCCGAAATTCAGGAAGTCGCCGTCTTTTAAGATGTCGAACGTATCCTGAAGGATCAGCGTTGCCGTGTCCTGCATCACGAACTCGCCATTCGCAGCCCCCGTGCCCAACATGACCGGGCCGGGATTCATCAACCAAGCCCCACCCAGCAACACCGACCCGGTGACGTTAACGCCAGCCGATGTGAATTGCCCGCTTCCCAGAAAATGAACATCCTCGGCAAGCGTCGTTCCTTCGACTTCCAGCGACTGGCCCGAACCGTTAATCGTGACGCCAGCCGCCCCTCCCTGGTTCAGGTCCATGCTGCTGACGGTAATGTTTGAACCGAGATCGATATTGGCAACATCGACAACAACGTCGTAGCTGTTTTCGTCATCGTTGTTTGGCACAACATCGGGATTCCAATTCATGGGGCTATCCCAAGATTGGTCGCCGGCTTGCCCGTTGTCCCAGGTCGCCGTGGTTTGGGCAATGAGGTTTTGTTGTGCAACGATCAACGATACTGCGATGGATAGAATCAGACTGAAACGTCGGTTTGAATGGAAGCGGTAAGTCATAAGAATTTGGTCCTTAATGTGTTGTCTCTTGGCTCGCTTGTCGGATTAGGAGACCAGCCACTGTTCGGCGCAATCGCCCACACTGAACGCCCTCATTCGTAAACGCGTAAACCGCGCCGCTCGCGCCGGATTCAGTTTTTTGGGCTCATACGGGTGGGTAAGGACACCGCCCCGGCCAGCCGTCATTTCTGGTATGCTTTGTATTGAAAGTGCCAACATCGCAGTCGATTATGGAGTCGTTGCGACGTTTATTGGCATAAGGGCCGATCCAATACGCTTTTTGAGATGAGTACCGAACACGACGCCAACACGATTCTTCATGACCTTGCGGCGGGCGATCAGCGGGCGGCTGACCGGTTGATGCCATTGGTCTACGACGAACTTCGAATGTTGGCCGCCCGACATTTACGGCGAGAACCCGCCAACCACACGCTCCAACCAACCGCAATCGCCAATGAGGCCTATCTGCGGATGCTCGATCAGACGCGGGTTGATTGGAAAGACAGGGCCCATTTCCTGGCGGTGGCGGCAACTGCGGTGCGGCGCATTCTCATCGACCACGCAAGAAAAAGAAATTCGGCCAAGCGCGGCAATGACTGGCAACGCGTTACCTTGGGGGACATCAGCGCGGGCGAAGACGTCACCCGTTTGGATCTGCTTGCCCTGGAGGATGCGTTGGAATCGCTCGCCAAACTCAATGAACGGCAGTGCCGTGTTGTGCAGCTTCGTTTCTTCGGAGGATTAACAAACGAGGAAATCGCCCATGTCTTGGATATCTCCCGATCCACCGTGGTCGACGATTGGACGATTGCCAAGGCGTGGCTGCTGAGCGAACTTTCGATAGATGACCAGTGATGACACCAGCGCAACATCAACGCGTTAGTGAGGTTTTCCTCGCGGCGACCCGACTTGATGCGACCGCGCGTGAAGAATACGTACAAAGCGCGTGCGGTTCGGATCTGGCGGTTCGCGACAAAGTTGTGGCGATGCTGACCCAATATGACGCTCCCAAAGTCGATCTGGAAACGCCGGCGCTGGTGGCATCACTCGAAATCGGGAAATTGATTTCACAGTTGCCCAACTTGGACAACGAGCAGATACCGGAGCGGCTCGGAAACTATCGAATCCTCGACGTGCTGGGCAAAGGAGGGATGGGTGTCGTCTATCGGGCCGAGCAACAAAACCCGAAACGAACGGTGGCGCTCAAAGCCATCCGCCAAGGACTCATGGGAGCCAAGTCGCTTCAGCGATTCGCCTTGGAGGCAGAAGCACTCGCCCGACTTCAGCACCCAGGCATCGCCCAGATTTTTGAAGCCGGTGCGGATGAAAGCGGAGATGATCGCAGCGCGAATCGACCTTACTTCGCCATGGAACTCGTTGAGGGCGAGCCGCTCACCGAATACGCCGACCGTCGGCAACTCACGATTCGACAGCGCGTCAAGCTGCTCGCCGAAATCTGCGACGCCGTGCAACATGCGCACACCAAAAGCGTCATTCACCGCGATCTGAAACCGAGCAACATCGTCATCGACGCGTCCGGTCGCAGCAAGGTCTTGGACTTCGGCGTCGCCCGAATCGTCGATGGCGACGGACCTGCATTGACGAACGACACCGATGGAACCCAACTCGTTGGCACCCTTCAGTACATGAGTCCGCAGCAGGTGTCGGGCGACTCACGAAACATCGATACGAAGTGCGATGTGTATGCCCTTGGTGTCATTGGTTACGAACTGCTTGCGGGAAAACCGCCTTATGACTTGACGGGAAAGAACATCCCGCAGGCCTCAGGCGTGATCATTGATTCTGTCGCGCCGCGACTCTCCCGGCTGGACCGCCGGCTGGCGGGCGACCTTGAGACGATCATTCATAAGGCATTGGAAAAAGATCCCGACCAGCGTTACCAAACGGCGGGCGAGTTGGCCGCGGACCTGCGGCGGTATCTGGCGCACGAGCCGATCGTTGCCCGGCCACCTTCGCTCCGGTATCAGGTTCGAAAATTCGCACAGCGGCAACGCCTGGCGTTCGTCGCATCGGTGGCGGCTTGTCTGGCAATGATCATCGGCGCTGCCGGCGTGATTCGAGGCGGTATCGTCGCCGAACGTCAGCGCAGCGAAGCCGAGCGTCAATTCGAAATCGCCAGTGCGATCAACGACTTTCTAAACGAAGACCTGCTGTCGCTCGCCAATCCGCTGACGGAACCCGCAAGCGACATCACCGTCAAAGAAGCGCTGGACCGCGCCTCACGCAAGATCGCTTCAAGATTTCCAAATCGAGATGAAGTTCGCGCGGCGATTGAACTGACCATCGGTCGCACGTACATGGCGCTTGGCAATTACGCAAAAGCCGAGCCCCATTTGAAAGAAGCCGTAACCATTCATCAATCGCTCCATGATGCAACTGACACACAATCGGTGGTTGCCAATGTCCCGATGGTTGAGCTGCTGCGTCGAACGGGACGACTCGACGAGGCGGCTGCCATTGCACGGGAATCCTTGGATCTTCTCGAATCCGTAAACGGAATTGAACATATCGATACCTTGTCATCGATGGATGCGCTCGCGTCGGTCGAACTGGACCGGGGCAATTTCGACGAGGCTGAAACCATATTGACTCGGGCCCTGAAAACGGTTGAGGCAACCGATCAAGAGGGTGAGTTGGCCGTCCAAATTCGCGGGAGTCTTTCCGACACCTACAAGTGGCAAGGGCGCTATGAAGACGCTGCCCCACTCAACGAACGCATTGTGGTTGACGCGCGTCGCATCTGGGGAGCAAACGATGCACGCACCGCGATCGCGCTCAACAAGTTGGCGACGCTGTACCTTCGACAGGGCCGCTTTGCAGACGGTCGGCCTCTGCTTGAGGAAGCCGCGGCCATCGCTGTGCCGATCCTCGGCGAATCCCATCCGGATGTGCTTACCATCAATGGGAATCTCGGAACGGCTCTTATGAATCTGGAGCAATACGCCGAGGCGGCCAAACTGCTGCAGGTGATTTACGATCAAACCAAAGAGTCGCTGGGCGACAATAACATGGATGTGATCATCAACGGTCAGGCGCTCGGAACCGCCTACCGCTACCTCGAACGTTATGGCGACGCGCGGCGCGTCTTTGAAGAAACAGTTGAAGCCGCCGACGCAACGCTTGGGCAACATCACCCGCAATCGCTCTACGCCCGTTCCTATCTGGGGCTGACCCTGATCGATCTGGTTGAATTTGAAGAAGCGGAAGTCCTGCTGCGCGAAACGCTGGAACTCTACCGCACGACCATTGGCGACGACCATCCCAACACGCTTCACGCCGAGAATGATCTGGCGAAATTGCTCGTTCGAATCGAGCGATACGACGAAGCCGAGGCGATCTATGAACATATCCTCTCGGCGAACTACGAAGAAGCACCGCATGCCAAAACGGTTCGCGCCATTTTCCAGACCGACTATGGCCGATGTCTAACGAAAATGGGAAAGTTCGACGATGCCCAGGTGCAATTGACCGCGGCTGACGACTACCTTTCCGATTCCCAATGGGCCAACAAGAAATATGGCCGCGACGCCCTGGAGGCGCTCGTAGAACTCTATGAAGCCCTAAATGAACCAGAATCGCTCAGCCAAATTCGTGATCGTTTGGAGGCCCATTCTCAATAGGCGCGGACGCCACAGCATCAGGCGCAGTGAGACGGCTGGAATCGACATTAAGTCCTTGTGTGATATGACTGGAGCCAGCGAGACTCGAACTCGCGACCTCTTTCATGCCGTGCAGTCCGGCGTGAAAATTAGCTGCGTTCTTGGGGTCCTAAGGCCGGTTTTTGACGCTTCAGTCGCGCTCATACAAAACTGTCTTGGTGGCGCTACGTTATCGCTCGCTTGGTTTTCTGATCGATCCGACTGGCTGGATCGACTTCAACGGCGAGGCCACCAAAGTTTGATGGTGGAAGGCGACTAATTGCGTAGATTCAGCCTTTCAAACAATCAACGGACATTCGGCACGGCGCGGTCCCGCGACCGTTCGGAGAAATTCTTGAGGAAAAATAACTCCGTCCGGAGTCAATCAAACTCCACCTGAAAATCGGCGAAGTCAATGAGGTCAAGGTCACCATCGTCGTCCGTATCAAAGCAGTCGCAATTCAGCGGGATGTCAATGCCAGGACCAAATGAGCAGAGGTCATAATGAGCGTAGTCTCTTTCATCAACATTCAAGTCTCGGTTGCCGTCATGACTGAAACCGAATGGCAGACATGGTCCCTGGATCAATCCCTGAAGAAATCCTGGTGATCCGATATCATCACCATCATAGACAGCCGTCAACTCCACCAATGCCGCACCGTCAATCCCGTTGATCGACCTCTCCCATATCAGCGGGTTGTCGTTCGCGAGTGCGTTGTACGAAACCGACGGTCGAACGTAGATGCTTGGGCCATCGACGCCCAATTGCGGCCACGCCGGATCAACGAGACCGCCCTTATAAAAGACAGCATCAGAAATAAGCGGAGCGCTCCCGCCGGGCTTGACCAATCGAAGTGACTCACCGCCATTCGAGAGATTCGATCCGGTGATGCCGCCGTTGCCCGTGTCGCCGTTGGTGGTGATGTGCACAAATTGCGAACCCCAGCCGCTCAGGTACTCATTCGGATCCGCGACAGGAGGTATCGCCACCACCGCCGATTTCGCGCCGAGGATATACGAAGGAAAGTCGCCGCTACGCGTAAAATTGTCGGCAAAATACCAACCGCTCAGGTCGATCGGGTAGTCGGCGTTGTTGTAAAGCTCGATCCATTCAGCTTCGGACGGACTGTTTTCTGTCGAATCGGGGTTGTACATGATCTCCGTGATGACGACCTCGCCGCACTGAACGAAGAACTCAACATTCACCGGAGCGGACTCGACGATTCCATCGAACGTCGCAAACGAAAACGAGTCCAATCCGCAGGTTCCATTGTTTGTATAGCGAACCAGATCAAACGGAATCATCGGCATCAGGTAGCCATTCCCGCTTATATCCCCAGCCGTAATCACGTGGTTGCCGCCTGCAATGTCGATCAGGTTGCCATTCTGCGGAAGCGA
Organism: Phycisphaerae bacterium; assembly: GCA_030429365.1. GTDB lineage: Bacteria > Planctomycetota > Phycisphaerae > UBA1845 > UBA1845 > UBA1845. The sequence continues at coordinate 17,069 of JAUIEW010000010.1, read as the reverse complement.
CTTGATCAAGAACAACAGCAGACCGAAGAAAGGTCGGGTGTTGTCTGTCCCATCCATCGTGACCAGTCTGGATTGCCCAGGATTCATGGGCACTTGTTCGCCCACTGCAACGGGCGGCTGATTGCCTGTCGATGCGCCGTACAAAAACCCAGGTGACCCAATGTCATCACCTTTATATACCCCCGCTTCGACCGACTGTTGGGTCCCACCTGCAAGGTCCGCTGGTTCATGCCCGATCCAGTTGTTTGGATCGTCATTGCCCGATGCACTGAAACTGCTGACGTCCATCGGGGGAAGCGCAGGATAGTCGGCTGGCACGAGTTGAATGCTGGCGCCGGGAACAGGGTTGGGCCAATCCATCGCGCCGACCTCGATCGCAAACTCGTCGCCGAAGTTCACGACGTCGATAATCTGTCCCCCATCGTTGAGCGTGAGGATTTCGTTGTCGCTTCGATTGAATGTGCCGCAAGGTGACCACAATGGCGGGTCTGGAATCAGCGGCAGATCATTGTCGAAGTTGTCGCTAAACGGATTGTTCGAAAGGTTGTGTCCGACGATCGCTCCACCGGTTGTTCCATCCGCGTTGAGCTGAATCACATTGATGTTGGGGCCAAGATTCCACGATGTTTTGAAGTCAGCGACGCTTGGCAACTCGCCATTGAGTTCTGCGCCATCCGGAATAACGACAACCGTTTCGAATGATCGCAATACAAACGGTGGGAATGTACCGCTGCGCAGCGATGTGCAAGGAGCCGATTCGTCGACGTCCTCGTCCTGAAAAAACCATCCGCCAATGTCAATATCCGTAAATGTCGTATTGAACAATTCGATCCACTCAGAGTTGGCGGCGAAAGGTGGATCGGGAAAATTCCCCTCCGGCGACAGAGGGTCGTACATGATTTCCGTGATGATCACATCACCCGGCATCGGATTGGGATTCAGATCGATCTGCCCGCGGATTTCTCCGTCGGGGTAAAGGTCCGATTCGATCTGCACATAAAGCCGCCCGGCTTGGAGATCGGCAATTCCGCTCGAATCAATCGCCCACGTACCGGCGAAAGTTGTTGCGTTGACCATGGTCAGCGCAAACTCGACGGGACCATTGGTTCCGGGGTCGCCCGAGTGAACCGTCGCAGCCGTCGCGCCAGAAACACCATGCAACACGGCGAAAACCAATTCCGTTTGAGCAGTGTTCAGCGTAGCCGCCCCTTGACCGGCTGAGATGCTTGCGGTTGGCGGAACTACCTGGTCGCTGCGAAAGACAAACGAGTACCGGACATCCGCACGGGCAACGTCTGCAACGAAAATGGCACCAAAGGCAAAGCACGTCAGCAGTCCAAAAACGTGTGCGTGGTTTTTCACGAGCATTGGTCTCCGTGCAATGGTGTTGGAACGACGCATACCACGTGCCCTATTCACGGGCTGGTGCAGGCTTGGAAATACTAACACTGAGGATTCTTGCGATACGTGTGGAATAGACTGGTCGCGGATCCGGTCAAGGGCCAGTGATCCCCACGGCGAATGAATCATAATCGGAAAGGTCGATGTCGCCGTCGTTATCCGAATCAAACGAACACAAACAATCGATGGCAAACTGATCCGTCGAACTCACGCCGAAGCATTGTTGAAACGCGGCATAATCCACGAGATCGATGTCACCGTCATCATCAGGATCGGAATCAACGCAGGACTGCACAACAAACGTCGCACCATTCAATTGCCCATGAACATCAAAGCCCGGAATGTCGCTGACAACTTTTGTGGTCGCGATCCCTATTGATTCGACGATGTTTAATGTTGTTGGCGAAGACTCTGCGACTGCAACGAACTGAATCGTGGCCACAAGAAGTCCGTTGGACGTTGCCATTGCGGACGGTTGAGGCGCGAACCGGCTTCGCGCAGTGTACGTGGCGTCACCATCATCCAGATCAACATTGAGTCCGCCAATCGCATTAAAAGGGAAGCCTGAAGACAACCAGTCATAGGGGCCATTGTTGACCACACCCTGGAGACTCAGGATTGCGGGGTCCCATGTCAAAACCACGTCCATGACCGAAATCACATCATCGGTCTCGTCAGCTGAGACGGCATAAAGACCAACGTTTACGGTCTCGCCTGGGGCCACCACTTGAAAGGAAGGTCGAAATTCAAGATCGACAGTGCCCGCAACGCACTTGCTGCCGAGCAATGCCGTAGTCGCGAAAACAACAGTAACAACAAACTTGTGCCCATTCATTCTATCCCGCCCCACTCCGCAGCTCTGATTCCGCATTCCAAAAGTGACATCTCGAGTCACCTGAAGAGCAACACAACATCTCCGCACGCAACTCGGCTTTATCAACCGAGAGCGCATGGCAAGATCACCAACCAAAATATCGAACCCGCAAGCGTACGGGCGTCGGTCCACCTAGGCTCTGCGACGAATCACCATCGTTGCTCCCGCAATCAGCAACATGAACGATGCCGGTTCCGGAGTAATCGTCACCATCGCGCTTCCCAGCGAGCTGTGAACGTCGAATCCTGGGATGTCGCCAATCACTGTAGTCTCAGCCAAGCCCTTTGATTCGGGAATAGAAAGCATCGTTCCCGGTGTTTCTGCCAGCGCGAGAAACTGAACCGTCGTCACCAACAGTCCACCCGGCGTTGCAATTGCCGACGGAGGTAGGAATTGGCTCCGAGCCGTATAGGTCGCGTCACCATCGGAATGATCCGGGTTTAACCCACCGATCGCCGTGGCTGGAAACGATGACGAAAGCCAATTGTATGGGCCATTGTTATCGAGCCCTTGAAGGCTCATGAACGAGGGGTCCCATTCAAGAATGACATCCATCACCGAGATTTCATCGTCCACGCTATCGTCAGAGACCGCGTAGAGGCCGATGTTGATCGTGTCCCCAACAACAACACTTTGAACTGCGGGACGCCACTCCAAGCTGATCGGACCGCCGTTCGCATCTGCGACCGACAAACCGAGCAAACCTGCAATGACAACAATCGTTAACTGAGGTTTCTTACTCACCATATGATGGCTCCTTTCGAGTCTCCCACTCTCCCCCAGTCGATTGTCCGACCTTCGTCGATTTATAAGAACATAGGCCAGTTTCCGTGAAACATTGTCTGATTTCGGACTGCCAAAATACTCCTTAACGGCTACAGGGCGGCGTGCGACGCTGCGTTAATCAGGTCGCACGCCCCCCTAGCTCGTGGTAAGGAAACGAGGATCTAACTCGCCCTTAGGCTCAGCCCACTACCGACCAGGACGCCGAATGCCACTTTGAAGCTGGGCATTCTGGGGTTGCGCATGATCCGGCTTGAGCTTCTGAGGCCGCGCCCCGTTCGCAAACTCGATCACATCGTCCATGTTCAACCGGCCGTCATGGTTCAAGTCACTCACCGCGAGATGCCCCAATCCACGCCGTCGAAGTTCGGCGATCGAAATATCGGTCACCGGACCTTCAGATCCGCCAGCCTCACGGTTAAGCGCGCCGCAGCAATTCGCCTCATGGGTCTCGAGGAAGTTGTTTTGAATGAACGAGAAGTCGAGGTTGTCAACATTCGCATCACTGTTGATGTCTGCATGGGCACCGCCAACCGGACACGGCGTGTCAGGTGAAGGCGTTGTCGCCCACTGAGCCGAGAACGTACCGAAGTCCAGAATATCGATGAAGAAATCGTCATTCAGGTTTCCGCCGATGAGCGAATCGTCATCGGTTGCGCCACTTGCAGTGAAGTCGGCCACATACTCGGTACCTGAAATGCCAAAGTCATCGAGGTCGGTCCGTCGCAGCGTGTGCAACTCATCGCGGGCCGTGATGCAGGTGTAGTTTCCGCACGGAATATCGATCGTGTCGGAAGCAAGGCCGTTGAGGAACAGCATGTCAGCGGTTACCGTCGCTGCCGGCGCTCCACCCGGGCATTCCCACAATTCAAACGTGATGCACCGCGTCACGGATGCCGGCATCGAAACTGCTGGGTCAAGCTCAACGTCAACCGTCAAATCGTTAAACGCATTGACCGTCACGTTGAAGTCGCAGGCAGACGAGTTGTTGCACCCATCCGTGGCCGTGCAAGTGACCAACGTGGTTCCCGATGGGAATGTCGACCCACTCGGCCAATCGCAAACCACCGTCGGCGCACCATCGCAATTGTCGGTCGCCGTTGGCGGTGTGAAGGTTACGACCGCGTCGCAATCACCAGCATCCGCATTTACCTCAATGTCAGCCGGGCAGGCGCCGATCACTGGCGCTGTTGTATCAACCAGTTCAATCGTTTGATCGCAACTGCTCGAATTCCCGGCGCAATCGGTCGCCGTCCACGTGCGGGTAATCGTCGATTCCTGCGGACATGCACCGGCCACTGACGAATCACTGAACGAGATTGACGGAGCCGGATCGCAATTGTCGGTTGCCTGAACGCTGCCAGCCGCCAAGTAGTTGTCCCAATGGATGTCGTAGGTAACACCTGCGGTGTTGTTGTGTCCTTGAAGGATGAGGTTATCAATGCGGACACTTCCCAATCCCGGCGTAAGCAATTCCAGATCGCCGACTCTGAATACCCAGGACGCGCCCACCAACTCGATCTCAAGCGTGTACCATGCGTCATACACAAATCCCGTGGGCAGCCCCATATCAATCCAACCGCCTGATCCTTCGCTGGTCCAGCCACGGAAGCGCGGTACGCCACTGTCATCAGTCGTGCTCGTGAATTCGATAATCGGGAATCCTGAAATCACATCGCCCGAATCAACAGCTGTTCCCCAGAAGCCGGCCATTCGCCTTTCGGTCGTTGCCCAGTCAGCCGGGATGTACAGATCGATGCTCATTCGAGTCGTGTCGGCTGGGAGGTCGTATTTGCGTCCCTGCGTATCGTAGAAGCTGCTGCTTTGGCCGCCCCGACATGGCGAACAGTCGCTTGCATCAATGGAATGTCTGAGTCTGTTGTCGCCATCGAAGAAAACAGAAGCGAATCCAAATGGAGCATATCGATCCGTATACCAGACACCCGGTGCCTGCGACGCACCAAGAGTCGGATTCGCATCAAACGGGAACTCAAGACCAATGTTCAGATCGTTGGGGGCAGTCGACGCATCACATTCGATTGTCGTGTCAGCCGGACAGGTCACGACCGGAGCCGTTGAGTCTTCGACGGTAATCGTTTGTACGCACATCGACTCATTACCGGCACAGTCGATTGCCGTCCATGTACGCGTGATCGTCCATTCTTCATCGCAGCCCGTTGGTGTAATGACGTCGCTGTAGTCGACAAAGGGGCTTGGATCAAGATTGTCGGTCGCTGTCGCCGATCCCGTGTTCGATGGATCGGTCGATTCGTCGCACTCGATCGTCAAATCAACTGGGCAAGTCAGAACCGGTGCCGTTCCATCGACGACGATGGTGGGCGACTGAACGAGACATGGCGTGACCTCGCCTCCAAACGGATCTGAGAATCTTGACGGCGGCGTTGGGATCGAGGTCGCCCGAAAACTGACGGTTGTCGGACCTTCAACCGCGCCGGCAGTAAATGAGATGGTCGCAAGCAGTGCATCCGCGGACGTCGTCGATTGCGTGTTGTCGTCGATGCCGGCTGCGAGGTTCAACTCATCTCCGCTCACAGAGTCTTCCAGGATGAAAGCGTATGGCGAACTCGTGAACACATTGGAAACATGCGTCATTACCGAACTATCAAACTGAGCGAATGCCTGGTATCCACGAACAGGACCGGACAAATTGAGCTGGTGGAGTTCGACTTCGACCGTTTCGGTGGGCTGCACGCATTCGGATCCACTTGCCAATTGGAATTCCAGTCTGTCTTGTGTGCATGAATCTGGAGCAAGTGCATTCAAGGCCTCGGCTTCGACTTCCGTGTTTTCACTTCCACCGGGATAACTCATGAACCCGCCGTCGAGCAATTGCATGGTGCGCAACCAAGCGCGACCGCTTTCGATGTTCGACGAGTAGTCCGAGGCCACATGTGCGTCTGCCTCCAGCAACGCCAAAATGGCGTATGCCGTCGTTTGCGTATCTTTGTCGGTTTCAGTCGCACCTCCGAGGGTCGAAAGATCCGAATGCCAGTTCCAAGATCCATCTGCGTTCTGCTGGCTTGCCAAATAGTCGGCCAGCGCCTGTAACGTGGAAAGGCCATTGACTCCTGCGTGGTTGGGGGCAACGATCGCAGGGAATGCGGTGGTGCCAGCAAAGGAAAGACCACGAACCCCTCCGGCCACGCCGATGAGATCGGAGTAGACAGATGACGGGTCGGTGTTATCCAGCGTGTTCAGTCCTGCCAGGCACGCGGCTTCAAACGCCGCACTCTGTCCCGCATTGCCCAGGACATCCGCTGCGGGAATCTGATTGTGGAATTCCCACGGACGAAGATTGACCCAAGTGCCTGTACGAGATGCTTCGACCGCACCAATCCAACCGAGCGTGTCATAGTCGCTTGGCCCGTACGTGCCAGCCGCAAGCTCATCATAGAAAGCTGTTGCGGCATGATCCTGATACTGGGTGTCGCCAGTTGCAGCCGTAAGCTTCCATAGAAAATACGCTGTAAACGCGCCCAGACGAAACTCTGTGTTTGGATACTGGACCGTGAGATCGTAATCCCCACCTAGTGTTGCAGCCGCCAGGTGCGCTGGGTCCGAAGTAATCGTGTGTGCGTGCAACAAGCCTAGCCCGATAGGCCCGGTGATATTGGTTGGCGCCGTGGGACAGCATGCGTTCCCGTGCGGCCAACAGAACCCCCCGACGGGGCATTGTTGCGACGCGATATGGTCGGCGCCCGCCTGGATTCCTGGCCCGACACCTCGCAGCCCTGATGCAATTGAGGCATGAGACGTGTCGATGGCATCGGGACGCCCTTCAAATGGAATGACGCCCGCCGGTCTATTCCCTGCCAATGCAGTGCCGCCGACTAGAAAAGTCGCCAATACACTGGCAATTACCATGTTGTTTATTCTAAAGAGCATTTGCTTCCTCCGTTTTTCGGCCTCAGCGTCTAGCTTCTGGCCCACTGTGTTTTCCTATCCTCAAGTCAATTCTCATTGCAGAGGATTCGAGACTGTCATTCGCGATTAGCGTTCGGGTCTGGCCTGTTCCTCGTTTTGGGGACTCAGTTCGTCTTTGTGGTCTGGCGACAAACTTTTCTTGGGCTTGGGTCGGACACCTTGGGCAAACGCTTCAATGTCTTCATAATTGAGGCGGCCGTCGTTGTTGAGGTCGCCGATGGCGTAGTGTCCGAGACCGCGTCGGCGCAACTCGCGAATGGTGATCTCTGTCACTGGACCGTCGTCGCCTGCTGCTTGTCGACCTGGATCTCCGCAACAATTCGCTTCATGCGTATCGAGGAAGTTTCCTTGGATGAACGAGAAGTCGAAGTTGTCGACGATGCCGTCGCCGCTGATATCAGCATGGGGCGCCGGCGTCAGACAATCGGTGTCGCCCGTGAAAGGACTTCCATAGATGTTTCCAAACTCAAACGAGTAGGCGCCAAAGTCGAGAATATCGATGAAGAAGTCGTCGTTGAGATTTCCACCAACCAGCCAGTCGCCACCGGCATTCGCATCACCGGTAAAGTCGGCGACGTATTGACTGCCGATGATGCCGAACGATTCATCGGTGCGGCGAAGCGTGTGAAGCGGATCGCGGGCGGTAATGCAGGAATAAGCCCCACACGGCACTTCGATCAATGCAGAGCCAATCGCCATATTGGGATCGCCCGGAAGCCCGCTGTTGGTAATGGAGAATTCGATTTCTTCGCTCACTGTCACCGAGCTTGGACCACCGCATTCCCACAACTCGAACGTGATGCACCGCGTCAGCGTATCGGGAAGCGAGAGTCCGGTATCGATATTCGGCTGCAATTCGACCGTGACCGCCAAGTCGTTGAGTGGGTTGACCACAATATCGAACTCGCATGTGGATGTGTTGCCACATTCGTCGGTGGCCATGCACGTGACGGTGGTCGTTCCAACCGGGAAAACCTCGCCACTGAGATGATCGCAAACCACCGTCGGAGCCGGATCGCAGTTGTCGGTCGCGGTTGGTGCCGCAAAAGTGACCAATGCGTCGCAATTGCCCGGATCAGCATTTGTGATCAATGAACTCGCGCAGGTGTGCGTTCCTGGAGTGGTCACTGCGAGAATGCCAGCCGTCCCGGCGCCGTCCAGCGCGTCAGCGCCCGCATGGAACCAGTTGGCCGGATTGAACGCGCCACCATTCGCCGTTCGACCCGGGAGCGAATATGCGTAGCTGTCGAGATACTCCCAGGCTTCCCCAGTACCGTCTACCCCAAGGACACCGTGGGCGTCGATGACGATGTCACCGCCTACCCCATTGTCTTTCAACAGTTGATAAAGATCGTCTCCGTTGCTGTTGGCCACTGCATCGTAAACGTTCGCTTCGAAGCCGTAGATTCCAAGGAAATCAGTACCCGGCCCGCTGTTGGAATTGGCGATGACGAAGGACGCCCCCGATGGAAGCAATCCGGTCAACTCACCGTATGCAAGGCTCGACGAGCTTTCAGTAAGGCCGCCATTGGAGTAGAGGGCGACTCGGTATTCAGACAGATCGATGGTGTTGGGTGTGCAGTTCGTCAACTCCACGAACTTGGGTATCCCGCCTGAAAGTGTGCCGTCAACCACCTCGCTGATGATGAATCCACCAACAGAGAATGCGGGGCAAGCGATGGCCGGCGGCGTTCCGTCCACCGTCGTGAAGTAGTCGAACGTCGTGACGTTTCCGGCTTCATCGGCCACACTGACCGTCACTATCGCGTTGCAATCTCCAACCGTTGATGCGGTCACAACAAAATTAGACGTCGTGCAGTTGTCAGCCAAGTCGGTGGTTGCAGCGATTGCCGCACTTTCGGCTTCAGCCGAAGTCTCGTAACAATCATCGATGGTGCCCTGCGTCGCCGTCGGCGGTTCGTCATCCAGAACCGTCACGGAGAATTCGCAGGAGCCAGTGTTGTTGCATGTGTCAACAGCCGAAGCCTTAACCGACCATGTCCCCTCTGGGAAGGTGTACGGATTGCTGATGGAGACATAGCCGCTTCCAAAGTCAGCTTCGTAGGTCACCGGCAGAACACCGTCACAATCATCCGTCGCCGAAACCGTCAAGGTGACTTCGGCTTCGCACGTTCCAGGATCGGTGGACACCACAACTTCACCACCGCTGCACACGTGGACGCCGGGCGTCGTATTCGCGAGCATCAATGCCAATTCGTCAGCGTCATTCGCAGCCACCAACGAATCTGCGCCGCCAAACAGCCATTCAAGCGGGCTGAAGACGCCGCCATTCCCGCCAACGACATAAGGCTTGCGGAATGAAAAACCATCGGTGTAATCCCATACCTCGCCAATGCCATCAACGCCCACAACACCGTAAAGATCGACCACCGGCGCACCGCTGCCGTCAACAGGGTCACCCGACAGCGCCGCTCCGGCAAAAAGCGCAAGAGCATCGTTTCCGTTGATGAACGGACCCTGCGTAAATTCATCTGGATCGAAACCATACACGTCGAAGAAGGTTCCATGCCCAGGCGAGTCACCGGCTTCGTACGACACGACGAACGAATCACCCGACGCCAGAATTCCCGAAAGAACCACCGCGTCGAAACCCATCGTGGAGGATCCGTTGTTGATATTGCCCAGGCTGTACCCGGAAAGATCCACTGGTGCGGAGCTGCAGTTGGTCAGTTCAACAAACTTGGGTAAGCCTGCCGGCCAAGTCCCGTCCATGATTTCGCTGATGATCAAGCCCTGTGGCGGAGATGCCGGGCAGCTAAGTGCCGGCGGCGTGGAGTCAATTCGCGTGTTGTAGACGAAATCGGTTGAGTTACCGCAGAGGTCGGCCACCGTCACAGTGACGGTTGTATCGCAAGTCCCAGCCGTCACCGCACTGACCAGCAGTGAACCGACGTCTGTGCAGTTGTCAGCAAGGTCGGTCGTAGCCGCGATCGCCGCCGCTTCCGCATCGAGAGCGGTTGCATAGCAGCTGTCGATCGTACCCTGCGTCCCGGTTGGCGCGACGGAGTCGTCAACCGTGATCACTTGCACGCAGGTTGATTCGTTGCCAGCACAATCGGTCGCGGTCCACGTCCGGGTGATGACAAACTCCTGCGGACAGATGCCCGCGACCACACTATCGGAATAGGTTACGGAAGGATTCGGATCAAGATTGTCGGTCGCTGTGGCCTCACCCGTGTTGGAAGGATCGGTTGATTCATCGCATTCGATGGTGACATCGGAAGGGCAGAATGTGATGACAGGATCAGTTCCGTCAATCACGATTTGAGGTGAGTCAATCAGGTAAGGCGTCAGTTCCAAGCCATCTACATCTGAAAAACGCGTCGGCGGTGAGTGAACACGGAATCCGACCGACGTCACCCCATCAGTCCCACCGGCAGTGAATGTCAACGTCGCCAACAACGCGTCAGCAGCCGTCGGCGATTGAAAGTCTTCGTCAATACCTGCTGCTGCGTCGATGTCATCACCAGCGACAGAATTCAGCAGGGTTCGCCCATAAGGCGAAGGCGTGAACGTCTGCGTGAGATTTGTCATCATCGCGCTGTCATACGCGGCAAAAGCCTGATACCCACGTGCCGGCTCAGTGAGGTTTCGCTGATGAAGTTCAACGGTGACCGTCTCACCCGGTTTGACGCAATCGGAACCCGACGCCAACTTGAACTCCAAGATGTTTTCAACAACTGACGACAGCGTATTCTGCGCGTTGTCAGAGACGCGCCACACGTTGACGAACGTTTCGTTGCTTCCCGTCAGTAGACCAGGGTCAGTCGAGAAGCCTTGTTCGGTCAAATCCGAAACGCCCAGAAGAAATGGTGTGACCGGCTGAAGACCTGGAATTGGTGTGCCCGTCAGCGCAACCGTCGCATTGACAACGTGAACCTCAGGGTTATTGACGCTGTGATAAATACCGTCATCGATTTTGAACAGCGTTTTGGCCAATTGCTTATCATCGAAAACACCAGGTGGGTTTGTCCCGTCATTGAGAGGATCAAACGTGGCTGTTGCATCGCAAACCGACCCAAACAAGACGGTATGCGTTCGCGCTCCGACCAAGCTGCCGGGCACATTCAGCCCATTGTAGTAATCGACGGTCCATTGTGCCGGCAAGCCACCGAATGCAGGTTCACCGATACCGCCTGTCGCCAAATCCAACGTCGACAATGCCGGTGGAAGATTCGAACCGTCAGCCGTAAGCGGCGACGGAAGGATGACATTCATCCCATAATTTTGAGGATCGGGTAACGCCGGACTACCTGCAAACTGCGCATCGCGAATTTCCACAAACGCAATGTTGGCAGGACCAGCCGTCGCCATCGTCGCGCTCGCGTTGTAATGGACAACCAGTAATCCGTTATTCTCAAACGCGGCAGGCAGCGCCGCCCCGCCTTCTGTACCAGCCACTGTTGAGCACGAATACGGCTGCCCCATGACTACCGAAGATTGCACTGCCAGGAATAACGCTGCGCAGAGATTGAGTGCAATAAATGTGCTTTTTCCGCCCCTGAAAAATGTCATTTTGTACCTCGCGTTTGTTATCGGTCGTGCATTTGGAAACCCATGGCCAAAGTGTGGTTTGCCTTTTACCCAAAGTGCGATTTGCATAACGATCGCCGGAGCCAACTACCGAGAGAAAAACCGACGACAGCAACCAATTGTTCGGAACAGACATACCATCCCAGAGAACGCTTCCCGCGATACGCACGCGAGCGCTTCTCATGCTTGTCCGCCGACAAACCTGCACATAGGCCGCAAAACAAACCCTTGTGGAATAAGATCTAAATAGGGATTCGGGGGAGGCGTCAGCCACAGTCGAGGAATTGCGCCAGTACAAGCGCACACACTCCCCGTCTGATCGGCATTAGCCCTTGACGATTCTGCCGACGAATTCGTAGAATCTAAGATGTTGACGGGGTACTACACCCCGAATCCCGCAGACTGGTCAGCCTCGTACCGTCAAATGCGGACTGACCGGTCTGCTTTTTTTGCCCGTCGCGTGCTCTTTCAACTGTGTACACTGATCTATCGCTGGACGCATCGCCTTAATCGGCGCCCGCAACTTCATTTCCCTTGTCATACTCCTGCCTGTCGACGTGGCCTGAATTCACTTTTTCGTAATCTCTTGCGTGATTCATGCCAACCAACACAACTACAACTCAATCATTGCCACGACCCGCAAGACGAATTGAAAAGTTGCGCTCGCACCTAGCACACTTCAACTGGCCACGACCATCCTTGGACAGGGCCCGATCAATTACCTGACCCCACACGAAAATTGATCTATTGTTGCTGCCTATCTCGAAATTCCTGCGAAGGACTCCGAGTTTCCTATTGACGGCCAGGCCACGTAGGAGGACCCATTGACCTGGCCGAGTTTGGGCGTAAAGCACGCGCCCGGTAACTCCCCACCTCCATCCCGTGAGGAGAGAGTAGACATGTACATCACCAGCCGACCTGCCAAATCGAAGCAAGCAACTGGCACCGTGAAGCAGCCACATTCCAAACTATCCGCGGCTTCGTATTACGCGACTCAATTCAAGCCGTAGTTGATAGCCATCGGCCGCTGACACAGTTTCATCCGCACAGGGACCACAGCAGCCCAGGGACCACAGCAGCCCAGGGACCACAGCAGCCCAGGGACCACAGCAGCCCAGGGACCACAGCAGCCCAGGGACCACAGCAGCCCATGCCATCGAATGGCACTCCGCCTGAATGTCTCATATTCTACAACAGTGTTGTGCGCGGCCCGTACGTTTCTAGCGCAAAAGTCGAACCCAAACGCCTTGATTGCAGCGTTCAATAAACCCCAGGTTCCACACAATGCGACGGCATCAATCGATGCACTGAATGCGATTCCCTGCCGACCAGCCGGGTGATATGATTCAACAACTCAGTATTGAGCGCTGCGGCGAGAAAACGATAGACCGCCACAGTACGGCGAATTTTAACTCAAGCCAATCGAACGCGCCTATTGGTACAATTACCTAATTTGGGTCGCTCTCAAACCGATCGACTTCGGTTTTTGACTTCCGCCTTAGGTGTTGATCCGATTGGGGTTCGCCGGTAATAACAAGTTCAAATGGCGCGAACCGATGACCATGCGGGCGCCCCGGGCAAAGTCACAGTTACGCGAACCCAACGACCTGCAATCGCGCGAATTCTCCAATCAAGCCAGGATACTCAACGTGTATGGTACTTGGTTGATTTCCTTGCACAATTGTGATTGCGCGATACAAACAGAGTCCCACAGCGCGCCGCCCGAACGGTTGCCGGCATATTGAAGTCGTTGCGGATTCGGATGCGTGGGTTTGCTTGGCAATACCGGGAGTATTCGATGTGAGTTGCACGGTACTGACTTTCCTCTGAACTGCACGACTTGCTGCGGTTCGCAGTGCTGGCATGACTACTCGCGCGGAACTTGCTGTTGCAACACCGTCGATTGCGTTAATTTTTGACCTATTCTTCCTCGCGTTGACCGCCCGCTGGCGCTGTAGAATATCACAATGCATTGGGAGGCTGCAATGCAAGCTGAAACAGAGTCAAGACCGGTATCGCTTCGGGTCTGCTGGACAGTGTATCCTTTTGAAAGACCCGTTTGATTCGTTGAGAAATCGCGTCGGCCAAGAGGTTGGTATTGCCTACGTCCAAAAGTCCTGCGAGGGCACGGACGAATTCCGAGGGTGATTGGAGGGTAATGCCGTGGACTTTCGACAATGGGGAGAGCAGTTACCGACAGCGGCCTTCATCTGTGCGGGCAATCAGATCTGCTATGCCAACGAAGCTGCCGCTCAGCTGACCGGCTATTCGTTGGATCAGTTGCTGAATCTAAGCCCCATTGAGTTGATTGATTCGGATATTATTGATTCAGACATTGGTTCATGGGCGGAGAGTCTCGAGTCGAACCCGCATGCGGGCGCATCCGATCCTTCCAGCCACGAAATCCCAATCAAAACAGCCCATGGCGAAGTTCGATGGCTCCTCGCAACGCATTGCGCGATCCCCCACAACGACGCAACTGCGATCCTGGTTACCGCCGTCGACATCACTGAGCGCAAGCAGGCCGATGAAAAATCCAGAGACCGAAGTGAGCGAGCGAGCATGGTCTTGGAGTGCGCTGGTGACGGCTTTTGGGAATGGGATCTTAAGTCTGGTGCCGCCCATTTTAGCGACCGGTGGATCGAGGCGTTGGGCTACCACAGGAATGCGGTGAAACCGACGATCGCATTTTGGCGAAGCTTGCTGCACCCAGACGACAGGAAGGTCACACAATTGTGTCTCGAATCCCACCTCTCCGGCGAATCCGAGGTCTATGAATGCGTGTATCGACTAAACACCTATTCAGGGGGATATCGGTGGACGCGCGGTCGCGGTAAAGTTGTCCAGCGAGACGCAAATGGTGCCCCACTACGAATCATTGGGTCCAGTACGGACCTCACGGAGCAAATGAGAGCGCAGTCTTTGCCGCGGAAAGCGCAGAATCGAATGGCGCTGAAATCTGATTTGCTTCAGGCCCTTATCAATGCCACTCCGGATCTCGTTTTTGTCAAGGACCGCCAGTCGCGTACTTTGCTGTGCAACCAGGCCTTTGCGGGCGCAGTCGGCCGGAAACCAGAAGACATGTATGGACGGACGGACCTGGAAAACGGATGGGATCCAAACGAGATTGATGGCGACCCGTCCAAAGGGATTCGCGGCTACCTGGACGATGACCGAGACGCATTGGCTGGTCGACCAACTTACGATCGACGCGATGTTGTGTTCATCGATGGTATAGAACGCATATTTCGAACACACAAGCTCCCCTTGGCCGACTCTGACGGCGAAATCGTGGGCGTGCTGGGTCTGAGTCGCGACGTTACCGAACTTGAGAAGGTAAGCGCCCAATTAAGGCGCAGCGAAGCCAACTACAAAGCGCTCGTCCAGGACACATCCATCTTCATTTCTCGATTTACGGCGTCGTTTGAAGTCGAATTCGTAAACGACGCTTTTTGCAAAGCGTTTGACATCAAGATGGAGGACATTATTGGCAAGACGTTCTTGCACTTGATCCCCAATGATCAGCAAGACGGCGTTGTAACGAGCCTGCTCGCACTCACACCTGAATCGCCATTGAGAATCAATGAACACCAAGTCATTTCTCCTGACGGCACACTGCGATGGCAGCGCTGGACCAACAGAGCAGTATTCAATGAGAAGCGCAAGTTGGTCGCCTATCACGCCGTCGGCGAGGACATCACTCACCGCAAAGAGAACGAAAAGGCCCTACGGGAATCGCACGACTCCCTCGAAGCCAAGGTTGCCCTACGTACCGCCGACTTGACCAAGAGCAACGAATCGCTGCGCGAAGAGATCCTTGTCCGCCATCAGGTCGAAACGTCATTGCGGAAGAGCGAACGATTGCTCACAGTGATTGCAGAGACGATTGAAGACGTCTGCCGCATCACCGACATCTCCAATGATCGCGTGTTGTTCGTCAGCAATTCGTATGACAGAGTGTGGGGCCGACAAGTCGAGGATCTTTACAACAATCCGCGAGCGTGGACCGACGCCATCATCAAAGACGACCGTGAGCGCGTTCTGGACAAATTCGCGAAACTCAAGTTAGGCAAGAACTACGACCTGGAGTACCGAATCCTTTTGCCTGATGGCTCAACCCGATGGATCCACGATCGCGGCTCGTCCCTGAGCGCCTCGGACGATGCAACGCATCTGGTCGTCGGTATCGCCCAAGATGTGACACAAATCAAGCAGTTTGAAGCGGAATTACATGCTCGTGGGGTCGCGTTGACGCATCTTTCGCGTGTGAGCACGGTTGGACAAATCGCGAGCGAAGTCGCCCATGAACTCAATCAACCGTTGACCGTGATTGCCAACTACGCAAACGGGATTCGACCGCGAATTTCGGGGACCGAACACGCAAGCGACATTGGCAAAGCCATCGACAGAATCGTGACACAATGCCTGAATGCCAAAGAATTGACCAAGCGAGTTCTCCGATTTGTCCGTAAAGATGCACCCACACGAGAACCGTTTGCTGTCTCGCGCGTGATTGCCAATGCGAGCGAAATGGTGCTTTCCAACGCAAGGCAAAACGACGTTCAAATTGTACTCAACACAAGCAATTCAGATGATTCCGTTGTCGGTAACGCACTTGAGATCGAACACGTCATCATCAACCTGATGATCAATGCGATTGAGTCGATGTCCAGGCTCGTCGATCAGCCGCGCATATTGACCGTTCGCCAGAAGAACGAGGTCCACCACGTCACAGTTTCCGTCTGCGACACAGGCATTGGCGTAGATGGCGCCTTGAGAACCAAGGTGTTTGACTCTTTCTTTACGACCAAGGACGCAGGACTCGGCCTGGGACTGGCGATTTGCAAGACAACGATTGAGGAACATGGTGGAACAATCTGGATAGAGAAGAGTGGGTCGGGGTCCATCTTCTCGTTTCGATTGAAGAAACAGTAATCCCGGAGACCCCAATGTCGGCAACCAAACCCCGAGTATTCATCGTCGATGACGATGCCGCTGTACGCGATTCACTGGTGTGGCTTTTGAGCGCGGAAGGCTTTAGCACTCAGCCCTTTGCATGCGCCAGCGACTTTTTGAAGAATGCAAAGGTACGAACTGGCGAATGCGCTTTGTTTGATGTTCGTATGCCCGGAACGGGCGGACTGGAACTTCTTCGCAAAACTGTGGAGCGACACCCACAATTACCTGTCATCATGATCAGTGGTCATGGCGACATTCAAACGGCCGTCAAGGCAATCAAGCACGGCGCTTGGGACTTTATCGAAAAGCCCTTTGATGACCGAGTCATCATCCAGGCGGTGCGAAGTGCGCTTGCAGAATTTGTCGATGGTCGTCATTCCACAGCCACCATTCAGAAATTCAAGGAGGCAGTCAGAGAACTGACCCCGCGCGAGTACGAGGTTTACGAACTCGTCGTTGCTGGCTTGACCAGTCCGGAAATTGCAAAACGACTCTATATATCGACCCGGACCGTTTCAGCACATCGCGCTAACATCAAAGCAAAGACCGGCAT